>JBAGRR010000001.1:4585000-4937352 GCA_036924835.1 Nitrobacteraceae bacterium AZCC 1564 | reverse complement strand
CGATCAGCGATCCTGCCGTCGCAGCAACAGTCAACCGGCGTGCGAGAAGCATCGGAATAAATGCCCTTGCTGGAGGTTCCCCAAACTGTAGGCGACCCCGCAAACGCGGGGCTGGATTCCACGATACAAATTAAGCTGCGATCAGTCAGCCATTTTGAAGGCGTTTTTGCGGCCCGGCATGTTCCGCTTTGCAACATAGGTCATTTCAGGTTCATAAGCACAGTTTACCCAAAGGCATATTCCCCCAAACTTTACGAAAGGCAGTCCCTTATGGTGCTGGATGACGAGTTTGTGGAAGAGATCGCGTACCTGGCAGACCAGGCCAAGCCTGTCACTTTGCGCCACTTCGATCCTACGCCCTATCAGGATCGTGTGCCTCAATCGCTCGATTATCTCTGGCGCAAATTCGGTGTTTCCAATTGGGCGAACAACTCTCTCCAGTTCGTCGATCCGGCGGCTTACATCGGCGTGCTGGAAGATCTCCTCAAAGGAAATCCCTTCATTCAGCCTGAGGACGTCGTGCCCTACAGCATCACGGCGTTCGGCCACATGCGCGTCTGGCATCGCAAGTTTGGACACGCCAATATCGATTTCCTGAAAGCGATGATCTACTTCCCGAACGAGCCCGTCGAGGAATTAAGCGACACGGATCGTGAGCTCAATCTCACGGTGACTATTCCTGATAAGGTCATGGGAGATCATTACGAACTTCTCTCCGTCTGCCTGAAAAAGTTCGGCCCGATCAATGAGGCAGAAATCTACGGCTTCGTCCCTGCTCTGGCGCTGGGCGGCATCGCGGACATCAAACATGTCGAGAAGCTTAGCGCGCCGAAGCATCTGTCGATGCTGAGCCGGTTGGCACAGTTCGGCACTTACTACCGCGATGTGTCGACATTTCCCGGCACGCTGGTGGAGATGAAATAAGAACTGGGCAACGCGGCCGGCGCTGGCCATCTCGGGGCGACGCATTAAGCGGCCAACAGGGCCGAGGCCTGCTTCAGCAATTTCTTCGCGCCATGCTCCTTCGCCGCGGCCATAGCAGCGCGGATCTCGTGCGCGGCGCCCGTCTTGTCGCCTAAGCGAAGCTGGAGCTCTGCCAACCGCAATCGAAGACGCGTGGCGTTGATGTGGGAGTCGACACTGGTCCAGAGCTGACGCGAGAGGTGGAAATAATCCAGCGCCTTCTTCGGATCTCTCTTGTATTCGAGGTACCCGCACGCCTCATTGGTGAGTGCGCGGATCGACGCCATCGGCCAGCGATGGGCCTGGCCGGTCAAGTCGTCGACGATCGCTCGCGCTCGTTCGTGCTTTCCCGAACGGGCCGCCACGACCGCGAGATGCCCCAACAGAATCCCCTGACGCTGCAATGTCCACCAGCTCTCCCCGATCAGGCTTCGCTCAAGGCTCAGATAGGCCGCGTCGAAGTGTCCTCGCTCGAGAAGCAGCATCGCATGGCCGGGCTGCGGGTCCCAACCGAGCGCGTAGGATCGCTCATATGCTACGAGCGCTTCATCTTCGTCGCCCATGGCGGATCGGATATCACCGAGCACACGATAAGCATCACCCACCGCCCACGGCGCATCGCCCGTCAATCTGCTCAACGCATCACTGATGTGTTCGACAGCGTCAGCCAAGGTCCCCTGAATGCCCAACACTTCGGCGCGATGTAGCTGGCACGATCCGGCGAATTCCATTCTGCTTTTCGAACAGAATTGCTGATAGCCCAGCGTCCACTGGTTCGCCCGCGCCCAATCGCCGAACGTTCTGCACGCCCAAAGAATGTTGCAGTAGAGTGTGCCGCCAGTGAGCGGATCTATATTCCGCGACAGCGCCAGCGCCGCAGCGTGGTCCTGGTCGGCCAGGCCGCTATCGGTGTCACCCAAGCTCAGTTGAAAGAATCCGCGGTACATCAGCCCTAAGGATTCGATTTCGATATAGCCGTGGTCGCGCCCGAATTTGTAGGCCGCGTCAGCCTTGCGCAACGCTTCGTGCGGATGCGCCTCGACTGCCGCGATGCGCGATTCCATCCAGAGAATTTGTCCGATCGCCCGGCAGTCCGGTGCGTCAGCGGCGAGATCCTGTCCGCGCGCGAGCCATCCTTTGGAAACCGCCATCTCGCCGCGCTCGCCATGTATCGTCGACAGCGTCACCGCGCTGGTCGCAGCCAAATCCGGGCGGCCGGCTTTCGTGTGTTCGGCAACCGCACGGACGAGTAACGGGATCGCATCCGATGGCTTGCCCACACATTGCAGCGCGAGCGACCAACGATCCAGATCTTCACCCGTGAGAGAAGCTTCACCGTCGGCCTGCTCATACTGCGCAACGGCATCCTGCCAACGTCGCTCCGCTGCCGCTTGCCGCGCCGCACTTAACGAAGACGCATCCGGCGCGAGCTCGCTCTGCGGAGATGGTGTCCGCTCGTCGAGCTCGACACAGAAGCGATAGCCATTGCGGGGAAAGTTTCGCACCGCGCTCTCCATTCCGCCCTCGCGCAGAATCGTGCGCAGCGTGCTGATGGCTCTCTGCAGTGAGTTGTCGGTGACGGTGACGCCGCCCCAGACGGCATCGAGAAGTTCGTCTTTCGAGACGACGCGTGTGCGCGCGTTGATCAGGTAGATCAGCAGATCGAAAATGCGGGGCTGCAGCGACAGCTCGCGACCTTGCAGAAGCAAAGCGCGCCTCGGTTCGTCCAATTCAAACGGGCCAAATTTCAGCGTCACCGAACGTACCTATCTGCCGCCGGGATCAATGAAAATTCAGGAAATGATCAGAACCGCGTAAGGACGCCATGTATGGTTGCGACTATACCACTTTCAAGACCGCGAACGGCAATGCGGCGAGATGACGCCAAAGCCTCAGCATTTTCAATGGATTGAACATGATGATGCGACGGAGAATTGCGACGATTGCTGTTCTTATGACCTTCGCAGTGTCGGGGTCCGTGTTTGCCGCTCATTCTCTCGTTGTCGCGGCGCGCGCCGACAACACCGCACTTGGAACCGCAATGATCGCTGCGAAATCGATGACGCGTGCGGTGAAGGCGAGCGCCCTCGGCCTTGGCGAGGCAATCCTCGGCGATGCCATCAAAGCCAACGCAGTCGTCGCTCAGCAGGCAGATCACGCCAAACCTGCCGCGCCCAGCAGAGCTACGCCCAACACAGCTCGTCCAATGACAGCCACCAGACGCAAGGCTTGCATGCTCAAGGTCTGATCGAACATCCACAACGACGCTTTGAAAAGGAGATCGCCATGGACCTCTACGTCATCCGCCGCCCGAGCGCCTGGGCAGATCTCGATGAATTCGAAGCAGCAGACGCAATGTCGGCGCGTATCGCAAACGGCCTCATGTCACATCGCATGCGCCGGATCCGCAGCTACATCATCCACGAATCCGATGGCCGATTTGGCACGTTCTGCATTTACGAGGCGCGTGACGGCGATTCCATTCGCGAGCATGGGCGGCGCGCCGGGATGCCTGGCGAGGAGTTCTACAAGGTCGCGGCGACAGTCGTCGTCCATGACGATCCTATACAACAAGTGCAACCAGTCCTGTCCTCAGTCTGATTGGAGGCAACACCTTTAACAGCCCCGCCCACATTTAAATCAGCAAATCATAGGAGGAGACCATGAATATCCAGACGCCTGTGATGGCAACGCCGGACGTTGCGGCCGTGAAGTCGAAACAACACGCGGCGTGGAGCTCGGGCGACTATGCGGTTATCGGCACGACATTGCAGATCGTCGGAGAAAATCTGTGCGAGGCGGTTGACCTGCGCAGCAACCATCGCGTCCTGGATGTCGCGGCCGGCAACGGCAATGCATCGCTCGCCGCTGCGCGCCGCTTCGCGGACGTGGTGTCCACCGACTATGTCGGCGCCCTGCTCGATCGCGGGCGTGCACGCGCCCACGCCGAACGTTTGCCGATCACCTTTCAGGAGGCCGATGCGGAGAACCTGCCTTTCGCTGACGCAAGCTTCGACGTCGTGCTTTCGACCTTTGGCGTGATGTTCACGCCCAGTCAGGAGCGGGCCGCGAAAGAGCTGATCAGGGTTTGCAAGCCGGGCGGCAAAATCGGGCTCGCGAACTGGACGCCGGACAGCTTCATCGGCCAGGTGTTCAAGCTCTTCGGTAAATACATTGCGCCTGCACCGGGCACGAAATCGCCAGCCCTGTGGGGCAGCCGCGTTCATCTCGAGATTCTTTTCCGGCATCACGGCTCAGTGCAGGCCGCAAGCCGTTACTTCATGTTGCGCTACCGTTCGCCCGACCATTGGATTGAAGTCTTCCGCACTTACTATGGCCCGGTGCTGAAAACCTTTGCCGCACTCGATACCGAGAGGCAGGCCAGCCTCGACGCGGATTTGCGGACATTAATCGACAGGTTCAATGTCGCCAAGGACGGCACAGCCGTCGTCCCGAGCGAATATCTCGAGGTGGTCGTCACCAAAGCGGCTTAGCAAAAAGTACCGCTATGCCCGGCGGCCACGCTGTCGCCGGGCGACCTGTCAGCGGCGGAGATGCGAGGTGATCTCGAAGACTACTCCAGCTCGATGGCCTGGTACTTGCCGGTTTCATCGAGCGCCGTACCCCAGACCTTGTGAGAGGCTTGATGCTCGGCACGACCGAAGTTGAGAGGTGTCCCAAGACCCATATCGACATTTCTCATGTTCTCCAGAGTCTCGATCAGCTTCTCAGTATCGAGTTGAGGCCCGGCACTCTTGAGAGCCTGCACCAGAAGGTTTGCCGCGACGTAGCCCTCGAGTGACACATAGTCCGGCGCCTCGCCCGGGAAATACTTGGCGAGGGCGGACTTGTATTCGAGAATTGCTGTCGAATAACCGGACACCGCCGGCACCACTTGCGTCACGATGACGCCGCTCGCGTAGCGCGGTCCGAGCAGCATCAATTCATCCGCAAGCGCGGTGCTGCCGACGAACGATACGTTGGTGTAGATCAACCCCGGATAGAGGCTGTGCGTCTTTTCGATAAATTTCGCGGCAGCCCGATAGGTTGCCACCATGACGACCGCTTTGATGGGTGTCTTTTGCGCTTTCAGTTGATTGATCGCATCGTCCACATCCACGGTGTTGCGCTTGTAGTTGAGCCGCAGAACCGTGCTGTCACGTGGACTGAGCGCACGCATGGCCTTGGCGACGCCGGCGAATCCTGAATCGCCATACGCATCCTGCTGGGCGAAAACGGCGATCTGCCTGGGCTGTATCCGGCGCACCTTCACCAGGTAGCGCACGACGGCATCGGTTTCCTCCGCATAGCTCGCACGATAGTTAAAGACATAACGGTCAGGGGGATCGCGCCGCAGGACATTCGCACCTGAGAAAGCGCCGAAGAACAACAGCTTTCGCTCGAGTGAGAACGGCACGGCGACAGCCGCGGTGGGTGTCCCGACGTTTCCGATGACACCGAAGACCTGGTCTTTGTCGTAGAGCTGCTTCATCGTTTCCGCGGTTCGCGTCGGCTCGTAGCCGTCATCAGCCGCGATGAGCCGGAGCATCCGGCCGTCCACGCCTCCTGCGTCGTTGACCCGGTTGAAAACAGTGTCGATCCCGAGTTTCATTTGACGTCCAAGCTCCTTGGCGGGGCCGGAGAATGGAGCGGAGATTCCGAACCGGATTTCGCGATCGGTCACACCGCGAACCGCGGGGCCGGTTGCCGCCAGCGCGGCTGCTGCGAAGGGTGGAGTGGTGGCAGCCTGCGCAGTTGCACCAGGCGGCGAAATGGGTCCCGCGATCGAGCGTTCGAGATCGGCGAGCTGGCGGTCCGCCGATCCGCAATCCATTTGCCCTGTGGTGACCGCATTGCGGCCGTCCGCGACAGTGCGATCAAGCTGCTGGGTGAGATCGGTGCGCTCAGCCTCGTTGGATGAGGCTTCCCTGACGACAGTCGCGAATTTATTGACGATCGCCCGTATGCGGGGCCGGGCGATGTCCGGGCAAGCCAACGCTGCGCCGACAACCGGCCCGACACGGCCGGCAAGGTCGCGCACAACGTCCACCCTATCTCCAGGCGCCGCACCAGCGGAGCCTGCAAGCACAACACCAAGTGCGAGCGCGATCCAACGAGAGGTCATCGCCAACTCCACGAGACCAATGTGAGATCGGACCTATCGTGAAACATCGTCAATTCCTCTCGTGTATCAATTATCGCAGCTTACGTGATCAAGGCGTGCGAGTTGGCTTTCCCCGCCACTGCAAAAATTGCTGAAGCAGCGTTTCGGACTGCTCGTGCGTCACAACAGGCTGCTCAGCCCGGCTTGACGCAAGAATTGTCTCAAACTCGGAAGGAGCAAGTTTCGCGTCGTCGTCGCTTTGACGCGGCGAATAAAAAGCGGCTTTGACCTCATCCAACATCCCAGACATGGATGAACCAAAGCGGTCTGGCTGTCGTGCATGGTCTTGCGAGACTGGAACCATGATCACGAACAGAAATGCCACGACGGCCGAAACGGCAATGGCTACAGCGGAGCGGCCGGCGACGCGAAGCAAGCCCTTTCGCCGATCTTGTTCACTCGAAAATCCGGGAGGCTCGTGAACGACCCGAGGCTCAAGTGATTGGGGATCGAGTGGGCGTCGCAAAGCGTCGGCGACCGCTTCCTCAAGCGAAGCATCGTACGCGGGTGAAGTGGAAATAGGCCGCTTGAGATGTTCGGATCGCGCTTCTGCAAACGAGGCTGACGAGTGTTGTGATCTTTCACGCAACCGGCGCGGTGCGTAGTACAACGGATTGTGAGGACTGAGATGGTCGTCTGAACTCAGGATACTCATACGCTACTCCTCATGACGCATAACCAGTGCACCGCAGACGCCGATCGGCGCCGCGGCCATCTGGCCCGTCGAACGTTTCCTTTGACGAGAGAGTCACATGCTTCCAGGCCACGCGAACTCCGTCGCACGGGAAAGCCCTGTCCGCAGGTGATGCTCGGTTTCATTGGCGGGAAATTTAAATCGAAGCGTTGGATGTTAAATTGGCATTGCAAGAACTTATCGCGCGGCCGGCAAGACTGTCGCGAGGCCGCACGCACCTGTAAGTAACTCTGCCGTCCCGGTCCCCTCAGCAAATGCCGCCTTGAATACGCGGCGGAGAGTCACTGAGATGTGATGGAACCACCGCGAGACTTTAATAAGTCGGAAAGCGGGCCGAACTGAGACCACGATTTCTTTTGCCGGCGTCCGAACACCACTCCCGAAGGTTGGAGCGGGATATATTCCTCGGTGAGGATATTCGGCCTATCCGATCGCGTTGATGTTCTCTCGTGCCATAGGGCCACGACCAACCTTGTCGGCCTTTGACCGACTGCTCGCGCGCCCGATCGATGCAACGACGCTGAGCTCAAAAGCTGGCCGACAAGTTCCCTCACTCGCGATCCTCGGGATTGAGATCGTCGAGTATAATTCCGTCTCGCGACCAGTCCGACCGCACCGCGCTTTTGATGCGGGAGCGTCGTCTTGAATTGGAAGGAGCACATGCATGACCGGCCCAGCTCTTCTGGAAACGCGTTTCGGAGCACCCAACTACGCGCCGCTGCCGGTCACGATCGTCCGCGGCGATGGCGTCTACGTGTGGGACGAGAGCGGCCGGCGCTACATCGACATGATGGGAGCATACTCGGCGGCGAGCGTCGGTCACTGCCATCCGCGTCTCGTTGAAGCACTCACCGAACAGGCCCGGCAACTCGACACGATATCCCGCGCATATTTCAGCGACCGATTAGGCCCCTTCCTGGCACGGGCCTGCAATCTGACGGGCATGGATCTTGCGCTGCCGACGAACGGTGGAGCGGAAGCGGTGGAGACCGCACTCAAGGCCGCGCGCAAATGGGCCTACAAGGTCAAGGGTGTGCCATTCGATCGAGCGGAAATCATTGCAGCAGAGGGCAATTTTCATGGCCGGACGATCTGTATTGTTGGCTTTTCCTCGATCCCCCAATATCGCGATGGCTTTGGGCCATTCCCGCCCGGCTTCAAGCTCGTTCCATTCGGTGACGCAGCAGCACTAGAGGCTGCGATCACGCCGAACACTGCGGCCTTTTTGGTCGAGCCGATTCAAGGTGAAGGGGGCATCAACGTGCCGCCGCCGGGCTACCTCGCCGACGTCGAGCGCATTTGCCAGGCGCATCGCGTGCTGCTGCTTTGCGACGAGATTCAGTCCGGTCTGGGACGCACAGGCCGTCTCCTTGCCTGTCAGCATGACGGAGTAAAGCCTGATGGCTTGATGCTTGGCAAAGCACTCGGCGGCGGCAAGCACTCGGCGGCGGGCTTCTGCCAGTGTCGCTGTTTCTTGCTCGTCGCGAGGTGATGGAAGTCTTTAAGCCGGGCGATCACGGCAGCACGTTCGGTGGAAACCCAATCGCCGCGGCAGTCGGACTCGCCGTGCTCGACACGCTGATCGACGAGGGATTGATCGAACGTTCGGCAGCTGTCGGCGCGCACCTGCTGAATCGACTCGCTTCGATCAAGAGTCCGATCATTCGCGAAGTCCGCGGTCGGGGTCTATTCGCAGGCGTTGAGCTGCATCGCGACCTCGCAGGTGCCGACGCCGTCGCGTTGCGCTTGTTACGAGCGGGAGTGTTGACCAAGGACACTCATCGCAACACCATACGCTTTGCTCCACCCTTGATCATCGACGAGTCGCAAGTCGATTGGGCTGTGGAGCGATTAGCGGACGTTTTGGAGGACGTCGCCAAGGTGAGCGCGCCAATTTAGGTATAAAGGACGAACGCTTGCTCACCCGACATCAAATCGCACGCCTTGGGCGAGCGGAAGTTCATCGCCGAAGTTGATGGTGCTGGTGACGCGGCGCATATACGCCTTCCACGCATCCGAACCCGCCTCGCGCCCGCCGCCGGTTTCTTTCTCGCCGCCGAATGCGCCGCCGATCTCCGCGCCGGAAGGGCCGATGTTGGCATTGGCAATGCCGCAGTCGGAGCCGGCCACCGATATGAACTTCTCCACTTCGCGCACATCATTCGAGAAGATCGACGAGGAGAGGCCGTGCGGCACATCGTTATGCAGCGCCAGCGCCACGTCGAAGTCCGAGTATTTCATCACATAGAGAATGGGCGCGAAGGTCTCGCGCAGCATGGGGCCGATCTGCGCCGGCATTTCCACCAGCGCCGGTCTGACATAATACGCGGACGGGTACTTGTCGTCATCGACGCGCGCGCCGCCGTAAACTTCGCCGCCAACTAACTGCGCCTCCAGAAGGACGTTCTGCATCCTCTGGAATGCATCCTCGTCAATGAGGGGGCCGGCAAGCACGCCATCGTTCACGAGAGGATTTCCGATCCGGATCGACCCATAGACCTGCTGCAGTCTGACGACGAGTTCATCATAAACGCTGTGATGAATGAACAATCTGCGCAGCGACGTGCAACGCTGGCCGGCCGTACCGATGGCGGCGAAAGAAATAGCGCGAAGGGCGAGTTCGAGATCGGCCGATGGGCAAACGATCGAAGCATTGTTGCCGCCGAGCTCCAGAATTGATCGCGCGAAGCGTTGCGCGAGCCGCGGTCCGACCATGCGGCCCATGGCGGTGGAGCCGGTGGCAGACACCAGCGGCACGCGCGGATCGTCGACCAGCGCCTCACCGACATCCCGTCCGCCGATCAGCACACTCGACAGACCGTCCGGGATGCCGCCAACCTTGGCTGCCGCGCGCTCGGACAGCGCTTGCACGGCGAGCGCTGTCAGCGGCGTTTTCTCCGATGGCTTCCAGATCACCGGATTGCCGCAGACGAAGGCGAGCGCCGCATTCCACGACCACACCGCGACCGGGAAATTAAATGAGGTGATGACGCCCACAGGCCCCAGCGGATGCCACTGCTCCATCATCCGGTGATTGGGCCGCTCGCTCGCGATGGTGAGGCCGTAGAGTTGGCGCGAGAGACCAACGGCAAAATCGCAGATGTCGATCATCTCCTGCACTTCGCCCTCGCCTTCCGACGGAATCTTTCCGGCCTCGATCGTCACCAGACGTCCAAGCGAGGCTTTCGCGCGGCGCAGTTCCTCACCGAGAACGCGCACCAGCTCGCCGCGCTTTGGCGCGGGAACGGTTCGCCATTCAAGGAAGGCAGCTCTTGCCCGCGTGATGGCTTCGGCGACGCTCTGGCGGCTTGCATCCTGCACGTAGGCAATGGTCTCGCCGGTCAAGGGCGATCGTACCGCGCGCGAACCATGGCTAAAGCGATCGCGCGGAACGCCGAGGTCCCGGAGCAGAACATCCACATCGTTTGCGATCGTCTCTGGAAGTGTCTTCGCAAGTGTCATTGGAGTTCTCCAAACAGCGCCTAGAGGCCGCGACACAAATTCTACTAGGCAAGGCGGCTTCACTCAATCCAATACGGACGCCCCAGCAAGACGTCTATGTCTCGCTTATGAAGGACGGGACGCACTCATCTCGCTTTCCTATGGCGTTTCGCCCATCTTCCCTTGATCGTTCCCAGCGAACAAGATGACGTGACGTGACCGACCGCAATCGCAGTTCTTCCAACTCAGTCGTTACCGATTTTCCGCTCTCACGCAAAACGGACCAGATCGTGGTGGCGTTCAAGGAACGTAACGCCGCTGACGTCGCCGACATCTACAACAAGGCGGGAGACGATTACGCCACCTATGCGGATGGCGACCCGGCGCAACTCTTTGCCTTCGACGGAATGCACGCCTACGCGGACCGGCAGTTGTGGCATCGTCTGGAAGCCAAGCTGGTCGACCTGCGCTCCTCGGGCGCACGCGCAATCCGCATTCTGGATGCCGGCTGCGGGCCCGGCACGTGGCTTCGGCGTTTGGTGCTGCGCGCCTATGGACTTGGCTTTAGCCGGATCGAGGCTCGCGGCTTTGATATCGCGCACGTGCAGATCGAGCGCGCGCGATTTCTGGCACAGCCTTTGTTGGCACTTCCGGGCATCACTCTCACGTTCGACGTGGCGGACCTGACCGGCCGGCTTCCGGAAGCGGATGCCTCCGTGGACATGACGCTCTGCCTCTACAGCGTCCTCAGCCATCTCCCCGTTCTGGCTCTGCCTAAGATCGCAGCCGAGCTTGGCCGTGTGACGGCCGGCCATTTCGTCACCACGGTGCGTCCGGTCGGCAGCCCGCCGACGGCGTTCGTCGATTCAATAGAAAAAGTCCGGCGCTTGAGGCAGGACCACACCCGGAACCGATGTGAAATTGAACTCCATGGCGGCCGGCGGATCACCTTCGGCTTCCACCTGTTTACCGCAGCGGAGTTGCGCGACTATTTCTCGCCGCACCTCGACATTGAGAACGTGAGCGGCCTCGACCTGTTTCACACCCGCTTCATGCCCGATCCCCGGTGGAACTTGCCGAATGACAGTTGTCATCTTTCCGATGAGCTCGCACAGCTTGAGATCGCGAACGCTGCAAATCCTGAACTCATCAACAGCGCCGCGCACCTGTTGCTGATCGGCCGGCGCCGGAAAACGTGATGGACACCAAGCCGCCCGTTCCACGCGCGATCCTTGTCGGCATCCAGATGCCGGGTGTCGATAATGCCGCCCATGCCACGAGCCTCAAAGAACTGGGCCGTCTGGTCAACACCCTCGGCTACGACGTCGCCGGCACGCTCTCGCAGAAGCGCGATGAGCTCGAAGGCGCAACCGTGCTCGGCAAGGGCAAGCTGGAAGAACTCGCCGCCATGACCGGCGGCACCGCCGTTGTCGGACCGATGGCACCGCTGCGCAAATCCAAGGCGCGCGAACGCTTCGAGACCGATGAGACAAAACCGGCTGCAACGCCAAGCGAACGAGATCCCGGCGAGACGCCGAAATTCGTCATCGTCGATCACGATATTTCTCCGAACCAGGCGCGCAACATTGCGCGCGCGACCGGCGCGCAGGTGCTCGACCGCACCGGCGTCATTGTGGAGATTTTCTACCGCCATGCGCGCAGCCGTGAGGCGAAGCTGCAGGTTGAACTCGCACGGCTGAAGTACCTCTCCCCACGCCTGCGGGAGTCTCAAGGCGGCAGCGATCGGCAGCAGGGGCAAGGCTCCGGCGAATCCGAGCTTGAACTCGAACGCCGCAAGATCCGCGATCGCCTGGCAGAACTGAAAGAGCAGATCGAGGAGATCCAGCGCGACAGCGATCAGCGCCGCACGGCCCGCCGCGATCAGCTCCGGGCCGCACTCGTCGGATACACCAACGCCGGAAAGTCCTCACTGATGCGGGCGCTCACCGGCAGCGATGTGCTTGTCGAAGACAAGCTGTTCGCGACGCTCGACACCACCGTGCGCGCGCTGCAGCCGGAGACGAAGCCGCGCGTGCTCGTCTCCGACACGGTCGGCTTCATCAAGAAACTACCACATGATCTCGTTGCATCATTCCGGTCCACGCTCGCGGAAGCGCTCGAAGCATCCCTGCTGCTGTTTGTGGTTGATGCATCCGACCCGACCCATGAAGCGCAACTCGACGTCACTCTCAGCGTGTTGCGCGAGATTGGCGCGGATGCCGTTCCCTCGCTGCTGCTGCTCAACAAGATCGATCGCGTCGATGAGGCCGGCCGCGCGGCGCTGCGCGAGAAGCACCCCGATGCGATCCTCCTCTCCTCGCAATCGCCGGAGGACATCGCCGCGCTCCACGACACCATTGTCGCGTATTTTGAAGCCGCGATGGTCAAAGAACAACTTGTCTTGCCGTATGCGAAGCAGGCGTTGCTCCGCGACGTGTACGCCAACGCGCATGTTCTGTCCGAGGATTACGATGCTAGCGGATGCCTCTTGAAGATCCGTAGCCTGCCGGGCACGATCGCACGAATCCGGCGCGCGCTCGTGTGATGGTTCAGAAGTTCGCTCGATAAAGCGCCCTACGCTAGTGTCCCGAATCCAAAGTCCGCCTCATCATGCAGCGCGCTCCGTAGCGGACTTTGGATTCGAGAGGACACTAGTGGCCCGATTCTAACATTCGCATCCCGTTTCAGCAGGCACCTCATGTGAACGTTAGAATCAAAGGACCACTAGCAGATATAAGATTCTAGTGGAGCTCCGGGATTTGACGTTCGCATCACGAATTCGCGGGAAGTAGAGTAGCGAACGTCAAATCCGATCCACTAAGCCCTCACTCACAGGCAGCGTGAACTGAACGGTGGCGCCGACGCCTTGCGAGCTGGTGGCCCAGACGCGCCCGCCATGCGCCTCGACAATCGAACGGCAGATCGATAGGCCCATGCCCATGCCGCCGGGCTTGGTGGTGTAGAACGGATCGAACAGGCGATTGAGACTCTCCGGCTTCATTCCCGGGCCCGTGTCCTGCACGGTGACGAGCACCGCGCTCGACGATGTATCTCGCGCGGTGCAGATGATCAGCTCGCGCGGCCCATCGCTCATGCCCTTTATGGCTTCAACGGCGTTGATGATCAAATTCAGCATCACCTGTTGCAGCTGGATCCTGTCGCCTTGAATGAGCGGCAAGCCTTCCATGAGCTGCGTCCGCACGCAGACGCCGCTCTTCACCACCTCGCCATGGATCAACGCAATGACATCGTGAATCATGTCGTTGAGCTCAACGCCGTCCCTATGCAGCGGCGCCTTCTTGACCAGATCCTGTATGCGCCCGATGACATCGCTGGCGCGGTTGCCGGCCTTGATGATCTGGTCGAGCGCCTGCCGGACCTCGCCGAAGTCAGGCGGATTGGTATCCAGCCATCGCAAGGCGGCATAGGCATTGGTCATCGCGGCCGCGATCGGCTGGTTGACTTCGTGGACAATGGAGGCCGCCATCTGCCCCATCATGGTGACGCGATTGGCGCGCTTGAGTTCGACCTGTGCTTCGTGCAAATCCTCGAACACCAGCAGCAGCTCGCTGGTGCGTTCCATCACGCGTTGCTCAAGCTCCTCGTTGATGCGTTTGATTTCCGCCTTGGCTTGTTTGAGGCTTGCGGTTTCAACCAGTTCCCAAGCCCCGTGCCGCCGCGCGATGGCGAACTGATGGGTGCGAACGACATCCATGATTTCAGCCGCGCCGCACGCCGCCAACGGATAGGTGCAGAGCCCGGCCACCCGCTTGTTGGCGATGAAGCCGTTGATGCCATCTTCGTGCTCGCAAAAGTCCTTCCAGAGCTTGAACTGGCAATGGGGTCGCGAATCCTCCACCAGCCAGCTCATATCACCCGTCACCCGCACACCGGCGTGGCCGTTCGCGGCGACACGCGCGAGCCTCTCATCGAGGCCCCGCGCCACGTGATCGTTATCGAACGCGCCATCTTTGAGATACCAGTCGCGAGCCCGCACAAGTTCGATGCTGAGCGCCGCGAAGTGGCGGTCGAGATCAGGCATCGCATCTCTCAGTGCTTCCTTCGCATCTTCGATTGTCAGTGGTTCGGCAACGATCCAGAGGCAATATTCGCCGCGCTCCAACCCGGACTTGCAATAGGAGACCAGCGCGTCGAGCAGATCCTCCTTGGTTTCATAAAACAGACAGAAGTGAGAACCCCAGGCGAGCATATCGCCAAAAATATCAACGTCCGTTGTCCGCAGTTCGGGGGCCGTCATGCTCATGGAGGACTCTTATGCGACTGTTGGGAACGATGATCACGAAACTTGTTCTGTACTGACTCCCCTATCCGCATCGACAGAATTCACTTCTGCGAACGTCAGAGATGGGACACGTCTTCGTGAGCGGCGGCGCTTTACAACGCGCGCCCCAGCTGCGCCGGCTTTGGCAACGGCAGATTCAGCTTGTCCGACATGCGTGCCAAATCCGGCAGCGAGGCGGCAAGCATTTTCCGCATCACCTGGCCACGGTGAACCTTCACGGTGATTTCACTGATCCCGAGATCCGCGGCGATTTGCTTGTTGAGCCGGCCCGTCACCACAAATCGCATCACATCCCGCTCACGCGCGGTCAAGCTGTCGTAACGGTGCTGAAGCTCCGACAACTCCTCTTCGTGCTCCAGCCAGGTGCGATCGCGCTCATGACCGAGCGTGATGGCGTCGAGCAGATCCTGATCGCGGAATGGTTTGGTGAGAAACTCGATCGCCCCGCCCTTCATCGCCTGCACCGACATGCGAATGTCGCCATGTCCGGTAATGAAGATGATCGGCAGTTGGCGCCTCGCGTCGCTCGAAAGCTCGCGCTGCAAATCAAGCCCACTTTGTCCCGGCATGCGGACATCGAGCACCAGACAGAGCGGACCATGCGGCAGATCGGCTTTCAGGAAATCGGCGGTCGAACCAAACAGCGCGAACCGCAAACCCACCGAGCGAAGGAGCCTGCCCAATGCGTCGCGCATATCCGGATCATCATCGATCACGATCACGTGTGGGGGGTGCTTGCTGGACGTTGATGCCACAGTATTCCCCTTCACCAAATTCCCATGCCCAGTTAAACCATGTTAAGCGCGATTTTCGCCCGAACGAAGACCGTTTCGCCTTCTCGCCGCTACGCATTTAGGCCAATCTGTATATGCAGCCGAAACTGAACTCGTACAGCGATTGCAGCGGTTGCGGCGGTTGCGGCGGTTGCGGAGCACCGCTTTAATAGACTTAGGATTGTTTCCACAGGCAACGACTACCTACACGTTTGTATAATCGCGCCTGGCGAACTTTGCTCATATTTTATTCTTCGTGCTCTTGCCAGCGAAGACCGACAACCCTGTCCGTCCGCTGCCCTGTTCGCGCAGTAACGGGGTGCCAGTGGGAAACGAAAACAAGCCACGTTTGATAGCGATCGTTGAGGATGACGAGTACGTTCGCGAAGCATTAAGAGGCCTGATGCGATCGATGGGATTTTCCGTCGAGGCATTTTCGTGTGGCCCGGACTTCCTGAACTCACCCAACGTCGGGTGCACCGCGTGCCTGATCGCAGATGTTCATATGCCTGAAATGACCGGGCTTGATCTCTATCACCACCTGTCATCGCATGGTCATGTGATCCCGACGATCCTCATCACCGGTTACCCAAGCGAGGGCGTGCGCGCGCTCGCTCTTGAAGCAGGCGTGATCAGTTATCTCGTCAAGCCGTTCACCGAATCCGATCTGCTCGATAGCGTTCGGGATGCTCTCGATCAGAAAAAATAGACCGACAACGATTGCGATTCAGCAGCTTTGCATCCATCGAAAACGACGTCGAATGATAACGCTCGCGGATAGAGATAGCCGCGAATTTACACCAAGGTATGATGCGTTCGGCACGAGCGTATACGGCGCCGACACGTTTGTAGAATGGAGCGCGTTGGCCCCGCTCCTTAACCTTACTCCATCATATTCACTCGATGGGACTAGCGCCGGACATCTCACGCAGGCCTAACAAATGCTCTACAGAGCGCCTGTTGTTTGTCTTGGGCGAGATCAACGCAAGAGCACCTCGCCCCTGACGCCGTGAGACCGGCGATCCCTTGTGGTTCGCCCATGCTGATACCTTTCAACAGGCTCGATCTGAACCTGCTCCGTGTGTTCGATGCGGTGATGGAAGAACGAAGCGTGCTGCGCGCGGGGCAGCGGCTATGCGTCAGCCAGTCCGCCGTCAGTCACGCCCTCGCCCGGCTGAGAGACGTGCTCGGCGACGATTTGTTTGTACGTACGCCCACCGGGATGCAGCCGACCGCCCGGGCGCTGACCATGGCCCCCTTGATCCGCGAGGCATGGAAATCGCTGGAGGCGGCGATCGGATTGCCGAAATTCGAGCCCGCCAGTTCGACGCGGCGCTTCACCATCGCGGTCAGCGATTTCGGCACCCTGATCATGATGCCTCAACTCCTCAGTTTATTGAGGCGCGAGGCGCCGCTCGTCGATCTGGTGATCCGCCCGGATGCGCAAATCGACATCGCCGAACAGATCGATCTCGGATTGATCGATATCGCCATCGGGACGTTTGGTGATGTGCCTGCGCGGTTCCGGTCTCGCTCGCTCTTTGCATATGACGATGTTCTTCTCAGCAATGCGTCTTGGCGCTCAAACAGGCTTTCGCTTGAAGAACTCTCCGACCTCTCCATCGTAACCGTGTCGTTGCACGGCGAACACGAAGGCGCCGTCGATGGCTTTGTTTCCATACGGGGCCTCAGCCGCCGATCGGACATGTACGATCGCCTCGCCCTTGAGCGGGCCTTTTCCGGATCGCAACGCAGCCCGCGGGTCGCGGTGTCGCTGCCGCACTTCCTGGCGCTTCCGGCCCTGCTTCAGAACTGTGACCTCGTGGCCATCGTCCCGCGGCCGCTCGGTCAATCGCTGGCGCGTATGCACGCGTTATCGATCCACGAATTGCCCTACAAGACATCCTCGTTGCACGTGAGCGCGCTCTGGCATGAACGTAATGCGAATGACGAGACGCAGGAGTGGCTGCGCGGAATGCTGATGCGCGCCAGCGAGGTGCTGCGTGTTCGATTGATCGAGGTCGAGACGCCAGCGCTTCAGGTGAAGCGCGCTCATCGCGCGCTTGAAGTCATTTCACTTCCGCGCACACAGAACGCAAGACATGATCCGCGGCAAGTCGACGCGCTGTGATCGATGCCGCTGATGGGTCGATCATAGCTCTGCAGTAAAACGCTGCACGGTGCGTGGAAGATAAACTTCTGTAAGCGGTCTCCACCGCGCTCTCAAAAGTAAGGGCAAGCGCGATGCCAGGTGCCATTTTTGCTCTTGCTGTTGCGACGTTCGCCATCGGGACGACCGAGTTTGTGATCGTTGGTCTGCTCCCGGGCATCGCAACAGATCTGGGCGTCTCCATTCCCACCGCCGGCCTTCTTGTCAGTCTTTATGCCCTTGCGATCACGCTTGGCACGCCGATTGTTTCCGCGCTCACCGGGGGCCTGCCCCGGCGGAGCCTCGCGATCACGCTCATGGTGGTGTTCGCCGCAACAAATCTCTCCGCAGCTCTCGCCCCCAACTACAGCACGCTGCTCCTCTTGCGCATCGTGATGGCGGTCGCGCACGGCGTGTTCTTCGGCGTCGGTGCGGCGTGCGCCACTGCCTCGTGTCCAAGTCGCGGGCCGGCAGCGCCGTTGCCGCGATGATGGGCGGGCTGACAATTGCCATGGTGATCGGCGTGCCCCTTGGCTCGTGGATCGGCCAGCTCTTCGACTGGCGGACGCCGTTCCTCATCGTCACCGCGCTGACGATCATTGCCGTACTCGGACTCGTATGGCTCTTGCCGCGCGACATCACCTATCAGCAGCCGGCGCCGTTCCTCGCGCAGCTCGGCTTGCTCGGCAATCGAAGCCTTGCGATCCTATATCTGCTCACGGCGGTCGGCTTCGGCAGCACCTTCGTCGTCTTCACCTTTATATCGCCGCTCCTCACCAACATCACCGGCGTGCCGAAGGGGACCGTCAACATCGCGTTGTTGATCTTCGGCGCGGCGTCGTTCGTCGGCAATTTCGCGGGCGGACGCCTGAGCGACCTGCTCGGCACCCGCAAGGCAATGATGATCGTGCTGTGCGGCCTGATCGTCTCGTTCGCCTTCATTCCGCTCGCGATTCACCATCACATTTCGATCTTCGTCATCATCGCGATCTGGGGAGTCTTCGCTTTCGCGATCCCGCCGATCATGCAGACCGGCGTGGTGGCCACAGCAGAGCAAGTCGCGCCCGATGCGATCGGCACGGCCTCCGGGTTCAACATCGCAGCCTTTAATCTTGGCATCTCGGCCGGCTCCTACATCGGTGGCCAACTGCTGCAAGGCCCAGGCCTTCTCACCACGCCCTACGCATCCATTGCCATGGCGATCATCGTACTCGTGATCACGACGTTCGCGCTTCGCCCGCAAACAGCCCCCGCGAAATGAATTCCAACCAGGAGAGTAACCGTGCCAGACACAGCTCATCAATCCACCTGTCAACTGACCCGGCGTGACGCCATGACCGTTGCAGGCGTCGCGCTCACCGCTGCAACGGTGCCGACAGCAGGCGCCGCGTTGGCTCAATCCGCCGAGATGACGGCAGATACGGTAGCGGCAAAGAAACCATCCGACTTGAAGCACAAGCGCCTCAAAACGAACGGGGTCAATCTTCACTACGTCACCGTGGGCCAGGGTCCCGTTGTGCTGTGCATCCACGGCTGGCCGCAAAGCCATCGGGAATACGCGCCGCTGTTCGAGCGGATGAGCGACAGCTACACGCTGATCGCGCCGGACATGCGCGGCTTCGGCGACAGCGATAAGCCTTATGACGGCTACGAGCCGAAGACCATCGCCAAAGATATGCTCGCGATTCTGGACGCAGAGAACGTGAACCGCTTCCATATTCTCAGCCACGACATCGGCGGGCCGCCGTCGGTCGCGCTCGCCTATCTGGCAGGCAGCCGCGCGATGTCGCTGGCGACCATTGAGACGCCGTTCTTCGGCTTGAGCTATCGCGGCTATGTCGATCCGCGTGTCCCCTATTGGCACCTCAGCATGCACATGAACATGGACATCACCCAGATGCTTGTGGAAGGGCGTGAAGAGCGGTACCTGCGCCATTTCTTCCGAGACTTTGCCTACAACCCAAGCGCATTCCCCGAAGACGATGTCCAGTACTACGTCATGCAGATGCGCCAGCCCGGCACCCTTCGCGCCAGCCTCAATCACTACGGCTACATTCCGCAGATGGCCGAGCAAACGAAAGAATTGACCCGCAACAAATTGAATGTGCCGATGCTGGCCTGGGCGGGCGAAACCTCCTTCAGTGATCATTGCATCAACAGTGCCAAGGCGATCGCGACGTCCGCGGAAGGCGGTGTCATCGAGGGCTGCGGTCATTGGGTTTTTGAAGAGAAGCCCGACTTCATCATCGATCAGCTCAGCAAGTTCTGGCCGCGGCATACCTGATCGCGAGAAACGCCGGCCAGCTTAAGCCCAAGGAGAAAGGATGTCCGATGTCTCTCTCCCGATTGTTGGCCGGCGTCACTCTTGCACTTTGTACAATGGCGGGCCGTTCAGCCGACAGGCGGCCCGGGCGGCTCGGGCAATCCCAAGGTGCAGGTGGTCACCATCCTTGGCGATGCCTCCAAGCCCGGCATCTATGCCCAGTTGCTCAAGGTCGGAGCCAACGCGCAGATTCCCGCGCACCATCATGCAGGTGACCGGATCGGCACCGTCGTTAAAGGCACCTGGCACTTCGGCTATGGCGACAAATTCGACAAGAGCAAGCTGAAGACGCTGCCGGTCGGCTCAGTCTACACCGAGCCCGATCACGCGCCGCACTTTGCCACGACCGGCGACGAAGCGGTGATCGTGCTGCTCACCGGTAACGGCCCCACCGACACGGTGTACGAAAATCCGGCGGATGATCCGACGAAGAAGTAACCTCTCCTCGTCAAGCTCGTCATGCCCGTCCCTGCGCCGGGCATGACGTCAACTCGATGCGTCAAATCGATAAGCCAACCATTCTCCCGAAAGATCTCATCTCCGTGCACAGCGCGGCGGCAGCCCGCCGCACATCACGTTGTCTCTCCGCCGATTGATCTTCCCACCTGTGCTCACCCCGATTGATGCGTTCGTGTCAGCAGTCATCCGCACGTTGCTGTCCACATCGCTTCGCTACATCTGCAACAGCGCACGTCGATCCTTCGCCGCGATCATTTGCTGGCATCTGTTCCGGTCATCGCCATACGCACGCGGACTGCTCACCTTACGATAGATTCTCCGTGCGTCTGTCAATTTAATACGATTCGATTTTCCTTGTGCGACGCACCATCATCTCCTCCGGGCTGAGATGGAGATGAATATGAAAATCCTTCAGACAGCCGCTGTGGCATCGACAGTTGGTTTCTACGTGCTTGCCTTCGGAACGATGACACCCGCGAGAGCCAGCGACCTTCCACCCTTCGACTTCGGACAGACGGCACAATCACCCGCGAGAGCCGACACACTTTCACGTCCCGGCAACTACTGCATGGAATACGGCGAAGCCGAAGTGGAATGCGACTTTGCGACCCTGAACCAATGCCGCCAGTCGGCTTCCGGGCTCCAGGGCGAATGCTATCCAGATGTCTGGTGGCGCCCGGAAGATAGCTTCGCCTATGCTCCCCGCATGGCCTACGCTCCCCGCATACATGGTCGTCGCCTGCATGGCCGCCGCAGGCATCGTCACCGCAGCTGAGAGTCTACGGATTGCCGGACCAGTTCACGCTGGTCCGGCAATGATCACTCCATTCAAGCGATTGCGGGGGCGGATGCCGCCGCAATACGGTCCTTGATATCCGGATCCTGCAATATGCTGCCCGGCTGAAGAAGTTGCGCGACATCCACCAGCGCGCGTTGGACAACCGGATCGGCAGCCGCCGCGCGGAAAAGCGCCGTATCGAATTCCTGCATCTCCGCGAAATTCTCCGGCCGCTGTCCGCGCGTTTTGGGGGAAGCGAAGTCGGTATTCGCGGACATGTCCCACGGTGTCCGCAAGATTGATTCAAGGCGCGCCAGGAACTCAGCCTGCACACCGCCGACCGGATCGGGCTCGCTCGTCGCGCTCGCCAGCACATCCTGCAGCAATCTTGCTTCCTGAGCCGCGACGCTCATGCCATGGCCATACGTCGGATTGAAGCGGCAGATTGAATCGCCGACGGGAAGAATGCCGCGAGGCACCCGGGGCATCCGTTCAAAGTGCCGCCACACGCTGGTAGGGAAGCCGAAATGCTCAATCACCTTCGGTGGCTCCGCCTGACGCAGAATGTCGAAGAGCGTCGGCGTGATCAGTCCGCGCAGCAAATCGAGATACGCCTCCCAACTGTTCGGACGCGGGACGTCAACGGGTGTGACAACGAATGCGATCCAGTTGCCGCGTTCGATCGGTCCCATCGCGGCGTTCACTCCGGAAGCAGGCAGGTCTGGAAACGTCCGCACGATTTTCGCATCCGGCTCAGCATGAGGTGGGATCTTCACGACGACGGTCGAATACGTGATATCGGGGCCGAGCTCGGTGACGGACGGGCGTTCGTAGTCAAGTTCGTCGAGCAACTCCAGCGTGGGCCGCGCGCGACCGGAGGCATCGACGACCAAATCGGCTTCAAGCCTCTCCACCGCGCGCGATTCCGCCTCAAGCCTGACACCGCGCACCGCTCCATCGAACGACAGCACGGACGTGACCCTGCATTTCGTGCGCACCTCGATATTGCTGATCGCCAGCACCTTGCGCCGCAGGACGAACTCGAACAGCGGCCGCGATGCCAAGAGAACCGGGGTGTTGAAATCACGCCTCGGCAGCAAGCCCACATCCGCGCGTTCAAAGTGAGCGTCCCGCCAGAGGCTAATGGGAACACCGCCCGCATCGGAAAGGTCCTTGCTGTAGCCGGGCAAAATCTCGTCGAGCGCATTCAGCCCACCGGCGAGCAGAAGATGCGGATGCCGGTCCTGAGGCGTGCCGGGCCTCGACATCGGAATGTCTTCCAATCGGTCGCGCTCGATGATGACGACCTGCTCGAAATGCTTTGCCAGGACCGCTGCCGCCGGCAGACCGCTGAAGCCCGCGCCGATCACCACGGCCCGCCGGCCAAAGATATTGCTCATTCTGCTTAAGCTCCCTCATGTCAGAACGAGCAAATCACCGGAATCTGATTGCGAGGGAATTTCAATTGAGTGCCGATGAGCTACACCAGTAACATTCACCAGCGGCGCAACTCATCGCGTTCAAAATCAATTGCGCTCATTTCATGCACGCCATCGCTTGCGCGAAATTAGTTGCACTCAACCACACGCCAAAAGTTAATGTCGCCCCGATGTTGTCCATCGGAAGCGACACCCCCCTGCCCACGTGAGCGCGTGCTACCCGGAGTGACACACGCTCAACAGGAAGTTCTGCAACAGAACATGAAAAGCCACGATCGACAGATGTTTGACAAAAGGATCAATCGCCTGCCACATCCCGTCGATCGAGACGATACCGCGGCCCAGATTCATTCCCACAATCGCGGCGGTGATCACATCAGTGACCATTGGCATTCCTCACGGCGTGTTCGATCTGGCCGCGGTGATGAATGCCGATGTCCTTCAATGTGAAATCATCAAGGGCGGCCAAGGCATCGATTGCTTGCCGGATCTCCCGCTCCCGGCGCATATGCGCCAGAAAGGTAACGACAGCCTCCCAGCACGACGTCAGCCAATTCCATCGCTTTGGTGGTTCAATCTTCTGCGAGGGGAGAGCGACGCTTGCCATTGCGACGCCATTCGTCACTTGGTGGTCGTCTGCGCCCATTCGCGCGGCACTCGGCACGAGGGACATGGCCACCCGCCGCTCGTTCGCAGCGGGCGCCTCTCGCAGCGGAGCGTCTGCCTCCAGCAGGAAACCGCCTGCATCGAGATACGCGAGAGGCGGGTAAAGCGGCGCACCGCAATTCGCAAAACCTTCCACCAAGAAGTCGAGCGCCGATGACCAAATGGGTTTCGTCGGGCGCTCCGGCTCCAGCACCGGCGCCACCGGAATTTCCTGGGATAGCGAATCGATGTGCGCCAGATAAAGCGCAGCCCGCGATACGCCCCTGCGCACCATGATGCGCGGCTCGACGACGGCGACGCCGCCATCTTCGTGCTTGATCACCTTGTGGAGCGCTACAACTTTGTTCGCCAGTTCTGGCGAGCATTCGTTCGGCATGAGATTCTCCCATCGCTTTGCTGGAAGAATCTCGCGTCTCGCTGTTACGGCGTCGTCACGGGCGGGAACAATAAGGCTACGTTCGCAACCTTGCCGCCATGCTTCCGCCGCGAGTATCGCGAAGCCAAAGTTCGCTACGGAGCGCGCTGCACGACGAGGCGGATTTTGGATTCAGGACACTAGGTCAGATCAGGCCGCCTTTCAGATCAGGCAGCCTTGCGCCCATGATGGCTGTGCAGCCGCAACGACAGCTCGCGACGAATATCGTTGAACTCGGACGCCACAACATCGCGCGGGCGCGGCAGCGAAATCTCCATCTGGCTGTCGATGCGGCCGGGTCCCGGCGACATCACCACGATGCGATCCGCAAGGAAGATGGCTTCTTCGATCGAATGGGTCACAAACAGCACCGTGAGGCCGGTACGCTGCCAGATGTCGAGCAGCTCATCCTGAAGACGATCGCGCGTCATCGCATCCAGTGCGCCAAACGGTTCGTCCATCAGCACCACCTCGGCATCATTGGCGAGCACGCGCGCAATCGCGACGCGCTGCTTCATGCCGCCGGAGAGCTGGTGCGGATAAGCATCGGCGAATTTCTGCAAGCCCACCAGCGAAACAAACCGCTCGACCGTATCGCGCACTTCCTCGGTGCTGCGTCCGCGCGACTTCGGGCCGAAGGCGATATTCCCGCGCACGGTCAACCATGGGAAGAGTCCGTAATCCTGAAACACCATGCCCCGCTCGGGGCCCGGCCCCGCAATCGGTACGTCCCACATCAGCGCGTCGCCCTTGGTCGGCGTCTCGAAACCGGCGACAATTCGCAGCAGCGTGGACTTGCCGCAGCCCGACGCACCGATGAGGCAGACAAACTCGCCCTTGCCGATCTTAAGGTTCGCATCGCGCAACGCCTCGATCCGCTGGCCTTGCATTTCGAACTGCTTGCTGACGCCGCGGATCTCGATGATGGGAATGGGAGCTTTAGACAAAGTTCGGACTCCATCGCAGAAGGTGCTTGCCGATCCACATCACCATGCGGTCGGAGAGAAATCCGGCAACACCGATGACGATCATGCCGGAAATGATGATTTCGGTGCGCGAGAGCTGCCGCGCTTCCATGATGATCGCGCCAAGGCCGGTCTGTACGCCCGTCATCTCGCCGACCACGATCACCACCCACGCAAAGCCGAGACCAAGGCGCAAGCCGGTGAAGATCGCCGGAAGGCTGGCGGGCAGCACCACGCGGAAGAATTGCGCTGTCCCCTGGCAGCCGAGCATGCTCGCGGCTTCGAAGAGTCTGGCATCGACCGAACGCACGCCGAAAATGGTGTTGACCAAAATCGGATAGAACGCGCCGAGACAGACCAGAAAGAACGCGGAGCGCGGACCGAGGCCAAACATGATCATCGAGAGCGGCAACCAGGCGGTGACGGGCACCGGTCTCATGATCTGCAATGTCGGATCGAGCAAGCCGCGGATTAATGGAATCCGCCCGATCATCAAGCCCAGCGGCACCGCGACCGCGACGGCGATAGCAAAGCCGCCATAGACTCTGCTGACCGACGCCAGCAAATGCGTTAGCAGCGATCCGCTGTAGGCATCGTCATTGATGCCACCGAAGGCGAGATCATAAAGCGAGAGTGCCACGTCGCTCGGCGGCGGAATCAGGCTGTACTTCCGGCCATAGGTGAGGAAGTGCCAGATGATGACCATCGCGACCGGAAACAGGATTGCGAGGACGGGACCTCGCAACCTTGCCCAGATCGGAGCGATCCGCGAAGGTAGCCGCTCTGCGGCGGCCGCACTCGCCGGCACGACGCCAGACGCTGTGTCGAACGACGCGCTCAAGCCGCCTTCTCCATTTTCTTGACGAAGCTGGTGTCGAAGAACGTCGCGAAGTCAGGCAGGCGCTTGATCTGCTTGAGCTCCATCATATGCTCCGCATAGGTTTTCGACTGTTCGATCTCCTTGTCACCGAACTTCCAGGTCAACTCGACATTCGGGACCGATTTATCGATCGCCTCGCGCTTCTGGCCGAGCTTGGCCGTCGCCATCGCCGCCATCTCGTCGGGGTGCTGCATCGCGTACTCCGACGCCTTGCGGTGGATGTCGAGAATGACATTGGTGATCTTCGGATTGCTTGAAAGCGTATCGCGGTGAGCGCCGAAGACCATGTTCAACGAGCCCATGGCCGTGCCGTAAGGATATTCGACGATCTTGCCGATGCCGGTGGCGAGGCTGACGCCGGGCCCAGGCTCTGCGCCGACATAGGCGTCGATGTCACCGCGCGCCAAGGCGAGATGCATTTCGCTGAACGACACGCGGACCGGCGTGATGTCCTTGATCGAAAGACCTTCCATACGCAGGCGTTCGAGAATGAACACCTCCTGCGTCGAGCCGGGCCAGATCGCGACCCGCTTACCTTTAAGATCCTTGATCGCGTTGATGCTGGCATCCTTGGCGCTTGCCACAACGGCCATGCCGCGATTGCAGGCACTGGCAATCACCACGATCGGCTCGCCCGCGGATGCGCCAAGCGTCGCCGCCGCGATACCGAACATTCCGAAGTCGACGCTCTTGGTGACTACCGCGTTCTTCCCTTCCGTGGGACTTTCGAACGGGATCACATCGACGCGGTAACCGGCGGGCGTGAACTTGTCGTAGAAATACGGCGCGATCGAATGGATGAGCTTGAGCGAGCCCATCTTGATGACGACGGGCTCGTCCGCACGGAGGATCGAAGGTGCAGCAATCGCGGCGACGCCTGCGCCAATCAGAAAATCACGACGACGGATCATGTTCGGTACTCCTTGCTAGATCAAAGATTGATGGGCCGGCCAGCCGGCGCGGTGCAGACGAAGAATGAAAACGGAGTGAGCAAGATGGATGCCACTGATGCGAAATGTCCTGATGCCATGTCACGATCACGTCCCCACCGAAGCGACATAGGGCCGCCATCCGCCGAAATCCGAGATGTCGCGTGCGCCTTCAACAGCGGCAGCCTCAACCAGGAATCCTTTTTCGATACGGCCATCGGCCAGCCGCACGGTCCCGATTGTCATGGGCGGCGGCACGGCGGCGACGAACCGTCCGAAGGCCTCGAAACTGAGCGACCAGATTTCCGCCTCGATAGACGCGCCCTCGCCTTGCGTGACGCGCAGCAGGCCGGGCTTGTTCACCGCGCCGGGCAGCGCGAACAAGCGATAGTCCGGCGATGTAATGCAACGCTCGACCAGATGTGCGCCCAAAATGCGCAGTTCGCCATTGAGCGGCATGCCGCTCATGTGCGCGCCGACGACGATCAGCGGGACTTCATCAGCGCGCGAAGGAGCTGAGCCACCACCGACATCCGCTTCGCACTTCACGCCAAGCGCGCCCAACGGCAGATCGGCTTTCGTGTGCAGCGCGCGGGCCAGTCCTGCGATCGCGCCGTCATGTCCGGCCGGCGCCAGCAGCGTCACGCCATAGGGCGTACCGTCCTGCGCGATGGTCGCGGGCACGGCGATGCCTGCCAGATCGAGCAGGTTGGCGAAATTGGTGTAAGTGCCGAGATTGCTGTTGAGCGCAACCGGATCGGCCTCGAGCTGAGCGACCGTGTAGGCCGCCGGTGCGGTCGGCACCATCAGCATGTCCACATTCTGCAGAACTTCAGTGGCCTGAGTGCGCAATTCCGCGAGCCGGTAGAACGCGCGGAATGCGTCCACCGCCGATGGCGTCTTGCCCGACATAATAATGTCGCGGGTGACCGGATAAACGTCGCCGGGATGCGCTTCGATAAAAGCGCCGACCGCTGCGGTACGCTCAGAAATCCACGGACCTTCGTAGAGCAGCCGCGCGGTTTCAAGAAACGGGGCGAAGTCCACTTCGACGACATTCGCGTTCAGGCCAGCGAGCCTTTCGATACTTAAGGAAAACGCGGCTTCTGCCTGCACATCACCGAAGAACAGCAGATCTTTCGTGCGCGGCACGCCGACGCGAATGTTGTTGCGTGGCGCGCCAAGCTGTCCCGGCGATAGCGACCGCGAAAACGCATCCGTCGCATCGTGACCGGCCATGACCTGAAGTGCGGCGAAGGCGTCATCCACCGTGAGCGCAAAGATCGACACGCAGTCGAGGGAGCGGCAGGCGGGAACGACACCCGTTGTTGAAAGCATGCCTTTTGACGGCTTGATCCCGACGATGTTGTTCAGTCCCGCTGGAATGCGGCCAGATCCCGCGGTGTCGGTGCCGAGCGCAAGCGGCACAAGGCCCGCAGCAACGGCGACCGCCGAGCCGGAGCTTGAGCCGCCGGGCACGAGCGACGGATTGAGCGGATTGCGCGGGACACCGTAAGGCGAACGGACGCCGACAAGCCCGGTGGCGAACTGATCGAGATTGGTCTTGCCGACGATAATTGCACCGGCCTTCCGCAGCTTGCTGACGACCGTCGCGTCATGTTGCGGCGTATAAGCGAACGCGGGGCAAGCGGCCGTGGTGGGCAGGCCCGCGACATCGATGTTGTCCTTGATCGCAACCGGAATACCATACAGCGGAAAGTCGTCCGGATTCTGCGTGGCCAAAGATCGCGCTTCTACGAGCAGGTCTGCTTCCTCCCGCAGCGATATAAAGATGGCTGGGTCGTTGTGCGCACGAATGCGCGCCAGCGTACGCGTAATCGTCTCTTCCGGTGTGGTGATCCGCGCGCGATGCGACGCAAGGATCGAGGCGACAGTCTCAGACACTTACAATGACTCCTGCTGCCAGTGTGGTGGTTCAGAAGTTCGCTTCATTTTCTCCGCACGTCCTTCAAGCGAACTTCTGAACCCAAACCACCCTGGAATCTTGAACTTGCCAGTGTCCTTTCGAATCCGAAGTTCGCTACGAAGCGCGCTGCATTCCGAGGCGAACTTCGGATTCGGGACACTGGTCCGCGAGTGACGCGAACCTGCATGCAGGGTCTATGCAACGACCGTTCCAGTTTTCGGGTGCGTGATTGCGGCGATTCCGGCCTTTAACTCCCTGCCCGGCCACCAGTCCGCTGGATCTTGCGGCTCGATCCGCCTCTCCTCACCACCCTTCCGGATGCGCATTTGAGCGATTGCACACAATTCAATCATCGATATGCATCTCATTTCATTCAATAAAATCGCACAGCCTCGCGATAATGTTCATCGATTGAATTGATTGTGTGCAATGGCGCGTCGCTTTCGGTGCGCAAGCGACCCGGCAAAGGTCATTTCAGCGGCGGCTTGGCCGAAATCGCAGCACTCTGTTGCATACAAAGGCGATGGCACGGGCATTGCTACTCAATACCAAGGACCGTCTGGACATTGAGGTTTGCGGCACATGGCTTCGGCACCGGCATCGCGATCGCGTTCAAGAAAGACCGCGACACAATCCGAACGCATCCGCCAGAAACTTGCCGACGATATTCTGCTTGGCGTCTATCCGCCGGGTGCGCGGCTCGACGAGACCACCTTGGCCGCTCAATTCCGCTTGTCGCGAACGCCGGTCCGCGAGGCGCTGCGTGAACTCGTGTCAGCGGGCTTGATTGATCTTCGGCCGCACCGCGGCGCATATGTCTCGCTGCCAAGTGATGCCGCCATTGCAGAGATGTTCGAAGTGATGGGTGAACTGGAAGCGTCCTGTGCGCGGTTCGCCGCCCAGCGCATCTCACCGTCCGAGCGGGTCAGCCTTTCGAAGGTTCATAAGCAGGCTGCCGACGCCGTCCACGCCAATGAGATCGACGCTTACCGCAAGCTCAATTTCGATTTCCATGATGTCATCTACCGCGCGTCGCACAACGCGTTCCTCGCCACGACAGCGCAGGCGGTTCGCCAACGCATCGCGCCGTTTCGCCGGGCGCAGTTTGAAGTCCCGAACCGGCTGCAGAAATCCCATGACGAACATGGGGCCATTGTCGAAGCGATCCTCGCAGGCAAAAGCAGTGAGGCCGCGGACATCATCCGCCATCACGTGAACGTCGTGGGCCTCGCCACCCGACATTATGTTCATGAACTCGGACCGTATCCAGATGGCGCGCAAGAGACGAAACGATCGGCGCGCGATCATCAGGCTGGGCTTTCCGAAGGATCCGATACCTTTCCAGCCTGATGATTCACATTCGCTCGTTCGAGCGCCGGATGCGCCAGCCGTTTACGTATTCCTATCCGCCGCGGCGACCTTGACCTTGTTGCCCTCAGCCAGATCGACGGAGGGATTGAGGATGACGCTCTCGCCCTGCTTCACCCCGTCGCGCACCTCGACCTCGGTGCCGAGATCGCGGGACACATCGACCTTGCGCAGGTGAGCGACGCCATTCTGCACCACGGCCACATGCACACCGCTGGCATTGAAGATGATGGCGTCCGCAGGCACGGTGACACTGGCAGATGCTTGCCGAATGTGCAGTTCAACGGTGCAGTAAATCCCCGGCGTCAACATGCCATCCGGATTCGGGATGTCGATTTCCGTCAGCAGCGTGCGCGAGCCCGGCTGCAACGCATCGGCAATACGCGTCACCTTACCCGGGAACGTCCGGTTCGGAATTTCAGGGACGCGGATCACCGCATCGGCACCGGGACGCAGACCGAACGCCTGGTCCTGCGGGACATACACCTGCGTGCGGATCACATTGCCCTGCATCAGCGTGAACATGAATGTGCCGCTGGCGGCATCGGCCTGCACCAAGCTTCCGATATCGACATTGCGTTGGGTGATCACGCCGTCAAACGGCGCCACCACCTGTTGATAGAGCTTCTGCTGATGCAGCACCTGTAACTGCGCATCCTGGGCGTTCACATTGGCCTGCGCGACACCGACAGCGGCCTGAGTGGCCTTGAGGTTCTGCACATCGGTCGTGCCCTGTTGCGGCGTCACCCAGCCTTGCTTCACCAGCGGCTCGTCGCGTCCCCACGTTACCTTCGCGAGGTCCATATTGGCCTGCGCCTGCTGCAGCGCCGCTTTGAGCTGTCCCAGCGTCGCCTCTGCCTGGCTAATCTGGTGATCGAGCTCCGGCGCGACGATCTCGGCAAGCAACTGCCCTTTCTTGACGCGATCGCCGATATCGACTTCGCGTTTGCCGATGTAGCCGCTGGCGCGTGCGAAGATATTGGCCACTGCGAACGCCGATGTCGTGGCGGGCAGGCTCACCACAGCGTCCTGGTCGCTTGCCTTCACTGTCGCGACCCGGACTTGCGGCTCGAGATCCCGCTGCTCTTCGGCGGTTGCCGCCACCGCACGGTTCTCCTCGTAGTGATTTCTGGCGCCGAAGCCGAGCCCCACCACGAGCAGCCCGAGGACGCAGAAGCCGAACAACCTTGCGCCGCGCCCCTTCCGCTTGGGCAATGACTTGGGAGGCGATGAACCGGGCTTCTTCTCCCGGTCCTCTTCCGGGACAGGAATATAGGGTGGCGTCAGTGGATCCATCGAATTCATATCGTACCTTCCTCGAACACACCGTGCGCGGTCTTTCCGTCATTGCCTTTTCGCAGCCACGCGAACAGATACGGCACGACGAGCAATGTCGTCGGCGTCGCGAACAGCAGTCCGCCGATCACGGCGCGCGCCAGCGCCGCATTCTGCTCCTCGCCCGCGCCGCCGATCGCCATCGGAATCATGCCGACGATCATCGCAGCCGCCGTCATGAGCACCGGACGAATACGGGTGTGGCCGGCATCAATAGCAGCCTCGAACGACGTTCGGCCCGCAAGCTGCTGCTCGCGCGCGAACGTCACCAGCAGGATGGAGTTTGCCGACGCAACGCCGGTCGCCATGATGGCGCCCATCAACGATGGCACGTTCAACGTGGTGCCGGTGATGTACAGCATGGTGACAATGCCGCAGAGCGTGGCCGGCAGCGCAAGAATGACTACGAACGGATCGCCGAAATTCTGATAGTTCACCACCATCAGCATGTAGACGAACACCGCCGCGAACAAGAGGCCGACGCCAAGATCCATGAACGCATCGTTCATGCTCTGGATCTGCCCGGTCACCTCGATGTGGTTGCCGGGCTTCATCTGCTTCTGCAGATCGCCAACGATGTGGTTGATCTGCGCCGAAATGGTGCCGAGGTCCCTGCCCTGCGCGCTGGCATAAACCTCAAAGACCGGCTGGATGTTCGCCTGATTGGCGTTGGTCGGCACGGTCTCGCGCTTGAGGGTGGCGACGTTGCTGAGCAGGCCCGGAACCGGGCCGCCACCGACCGTTGACGACAGCGACGACGACACCGGCGTGTTGCGCAGATCGTTCAGCGAGGAGACCTCGCGCTCCGGCGTCTGCACCGCGAGATAATACGGAATGCCTGATTTGGGATCGGTCCAGAAATTCGGCGAGACCTGCTCGGACGAACTCAGGCTCACGTTGACATTATTTGCGATGGTGTTCGCATTGAGCCCCAGTTGCGCCGCGCGTGTTCGGTCAATGTCCGCATAAAAGGCCGGTCCATTGACCTCCTGCTGCAGGTGCGCATCCGCGATGCCCGGGATCGCAGCAATGCGCTGGCGCAGCTCCTGCGCTACCTTCAGATCGTTGGCACGGTCATAACCGACAGTGCGGACATCGATCTGCGCCGGCAGACCGAAGTTCAGGATCTGGGTGACGATGTCGGCCGCCTGGAAATAAAACTGATCTTCAGGGAACGTGAGCGGCAGCACCTCGCGTAGCTTCTTGACATAATTGGCCGTCGGCGCGTGACCCTCTTTAAGAGAAACAAGAATGACACCGTCATTGACTCCGATGGTCGAACCGTCGGTAAAGGCCAGATTATAGGTACGCGCCGGGAGGCCGATGTTGTCGACGATCAACTCCCGATCCTTCTCTGGGATCACCTGGCGTATCTTGTCTTCGACAGCCTGGAAGATCTTCTCTGTCGCTTCGATGCGGGTGCCGGCCGGCGCGCGGACATGCAACTCGATCTGTCCACCGTCGATCAGCGGGAAGAAGTCGCGGCCCACCAGCGTGAGCATGGTGCCGCCAAGGCCAAGGATCAGCACGCTCACGATCGGGATGATCACCCGCCGCCTCAAGAGCATCTCCAGCAGCGCGACATAGCTCTGCCGCATGTGTTCAAATCCGCGTTCGAAGGCATGATGCGCCCGCGCGAACCAGTTGCGCGAGGTGGCATCGTGGTGCTCGTTCTTCAACAACAGACCGATGGTGATGGGTGTCAGCGTGCGGGACAAGCCGTAGGACGCGAGCATCGCGAACACCACCGCAAGCCCAAGCGGCGTGAACAGGAATTTCGCCGGACCGTGCAGGAAAATCACCGAGGTGAAAACGCAACTGATCGCCAACGTCGAAACCAGCGTCGGAATGGCGATGCCGGCTGCGCCATACAGCGTCGCCTCCGGCAACGGCTGATGTTCTTCCGTGAGCAGACGGTGCGTGTTCTCGATGGTCACCGTGGAATCGTCCACCAGAATACCGACCGCGAGCGCAAGTCCGCCAAGCGTCATGGTATTGAGCGTTTCGCCCATCGCCCACAGCACGACGAGCGAGGCCAGGATCGACAGCGGGATCGAGATCATCACCACCAGCGTCGAGCGCCACGACCCGAGGAACAAGAGGATCATCAGCGCGGTCAAGCCCGCCGCAATGGCGCCTTCGCGCAGCACGCCCGTAATCGAGTCCTTGACGAACACCGACTGGTCGAACAGTTCGTTGATGTTGAGGCCTGGAGGTGCTGCGGCCCGCGCCTCCTTCAGCGCGTCCTTGACCGCGTTGACGACTTTGAGCGTCGAGGCGTTGCCGTTCTTGATGATGCTGAGCAGCACCGAGCGGCGGCCATTCTGGCGCACGACGTTCTGCTGCACGAGCCAGCCATCGTGAACCTGGCCGACGTCCTTCACGAACACCGTGGCGCCATCCACCACCTTGATCGGGATGTTGTTGAGATCGTCGATGGTGGCGGGCGTGGCGTTGGTGCGCACGGTATATTGCGTGTTGCCAATTTTCGCCGTGCCGGCCGGCAACGTCAGATTTTGCGCATTGACCGCGTTCACCACGTCCAGCGGTGTCAGCCCTTTCGCCACGAGCTTGGTCGGATCGATATCGACCATGATCTGGCGATATTTGCCGCCCGCCGGCGTCGGCAGCGTGATGCCGGCGATCGGCGCCAGTTGCTGCCGGATCCGGTAGATGCCGTAGTCGTAGAGCTGCTGTTCGTTGAGCTTGTTCGAACTCAGGCTGATCTGCAGTACCGGCACGCTCGATGCATTGAACTGCACCACAATGGGCGGCTGGATTCCCGGCGGCAGCAGCGCACGAATCGAATTCGTCGCGGCGACGATCTGCGAAATGGCAAGGTCGAGGTTGACGTCAGGCTGGAAGTAAATCTTCTGAACCGAGATGCCGTTGAACGTCTGCGCTTCGATGTCCTTGATCCCGTTGACGTTGGCGCTGATGGAATACTGGCTGTAGGTGGTGACGCGCTGTTCCATCTCCGGCGTGCTGAGACCGGTTTCGGTCCAGATCACGGTGACGACGGGGATTTGAATCTCGGGAAAAATATCCGTCGGCATCGAGCGGCTGGCGACGACGCCGAGAAAGAGAATGAGCGCTGCCACCACATAAAATGTATGAGGGAAGCGTAGCGCGAAACGGACAAGACCCATGGTGGACGCCTATTCTGAATAGATCTGGCCGCAGAACGACCAGCTCCGGCGATAACGAATTTTGTCACCTCATCAGAACAAGCTCCCTCACCCGGACGCACGCGCACATCCGAAACCATTCGACTTCGTGAGGTCGACTTTGCGGATCGGCGTTGTGGCGCATGCCTTGCGCTGCAACATGGGGAGCGCATCGCAAAGCCTCAAGCGAAAGACAGTTCACATCAAGGTTAAGAACGACAACTCACGAGAATTCACATCGCCTTGAGCACGCGTTTCAGGCAATATCGCTGCATTTGATGTCGATGACCGATCAGCAAGCCTCAGATTAATCACGAGCACCTATCCGCGTTGGTGGTCTTCTTCAGATCGCAAGAGCGCAAGTTGCGGTATTTTGTCCAGCAAATCCCTCTCACCAAGCGGGATCGCGTCGTCTATCCTGATGTGCATCACCCCGCAGAGGGACTGCCATGACCAGCGATTCAAACACGGATCTGACGCAATTGAGCCCGCTCTGGCGAGCGGCGGGTACGGGGCCCACACTCGATGTGCTTGGCGTGACGCACATCTACAAAGCGATGGCGAATGAAACCGGCCAGCAATTCTCGCTGTGGGAATCGATCGTGCCCCCCGGCGCAGGCGCGCCGCCGCACACGCACACTCGCGAGGACGAAGCCTTCTATGTGCTGAGCGGCGACGTGTTGTTCGAAACCGAAGGCGCGGCCGCTCCGTTGCGTCTCGGCCCGGGCGAATTCGTCTTTGCTCCGCGCAACCAGCGGCATGCCTATCGCAACATCGGTACGAGTGAAGCGCGCCTCTTGGTGTTCGCGATCCCGGGCGACGGGCTCGATCGCATGTTCGCGGCCTTCGACGCCGCCAGCGACGAACACATGCCGTCACTCGCCACGATCACTGCCATCGCCGCACAGTATGGCGTTGTGATTCATCCGCCGCAGTGAAGGAAACACGACGATCACTTTTCCGCCGGCGGTAAATCATCTATGGCATGGTGAGCGAGACGCGCGTAGCGCGCGAGAGGGAGCGGAGCGCAACATCCGATGAGAGATTTCCTCAACGCCGTCAGGCTGCTGCTCCTTGATCTCGCGTCGACCCTCGTCTTTCTCGTCGTGTTTCTCCTGACGCACAACACGGTCCTCGCGGTCAGCCTCGGCATTGCGTTCGGCCTCGCGCAAATCGGATTCCAGCTCGTCCGCCGAAAACCGATCGACACCATGGAGTGGCTGAGCCTCTTTCTGGTCGTGGCTGCAGGCACCGCGACGCTGCTGACCAATGATCCCCGCTTCGTGCTGTTCAAGCCGAGCGTGATCTACGCGATCATCGGCATTGTGATGCTCAAGCCAGGATGGCTGAATCGCTACCTGCCACAGATCGCAAGAACGGTCGTGCCCGATGTCGCCGTGGCGGTCGGCTTCGCCTGGGCCGGCCTGATGTTCGTCTCCGCTGCCGTGAATGCGTTTGTCGCCCTCGCCTATAGTCTCGAGACGTGGGCCTGGGTCATGCCCGCCTTTGGCATTGTCAGCAAGGTGGTGGTGTTCCTTGGCGGGTTTGCTGCCTTACGCCTCATCGCCAGGCGCCGCGTGCGCGCCATGCCGGCCGTCGAACGCGACGCCCTGCTTGCCGCGGCGGGACGGTGACGCGTCAATCACGCCTCGTCCTAAATTGAAGCCAGAATTACAGTCCCACAAGGACCCGTGAGATTAGTACGCGTGGAGAAATTTTAGCCAGCATCTGGCCGTTGCAACGTGCACCACGTAGAGAAAGGTTTCGGCGAGTTGGCCGTACAGGGTTGCGATGACTCGGTTGACTTGAGATGACCGAACATGCGTTTTGCGGGCCAACAATTCGGAACAGGTAGACCAATCGTGATCATTAGACAGGAACAACAGGACGATCACGCCACCATCACCGACGTGACGGCAAAGGCCTTCGCCGACGTGGAACATAGCGACCAGACTGAGCCGGCGATCATTGCGGGACTGCGGGCGGCAGATGCGCTCAGCGTGTCGCTTGTCGCCATCGATCAAGGTGAGATAGTTGGACATATCGCCTTCTCCCCCGTCACCATCGACGGAAACAGTCAGCGTTGGTTCGGGCTTGGACCGGTATCGGTTCGGCCGGACCGCCAGGGTGAAGGCATCGGTGCCTCGCTGGTCCGGCACGGCCTTGACCAGTTGCGCGTGCAAGGCGCTGCCGGATGCGTCGTCCTAGGCAATCCCGCCTACTATCGTCGCTTCGGCTTTGAGCAGAGCGACGGCCTACAATACGAGGGAGTGCCGCCGGAGTACTTCATGCGGCTTTGCTTCGATGGCAAAACGCCGACCGGTCGGGTGGACTACCATCCTGCATTCGCGGCGCATTGATCGAAAGCAGGTGGGATGACGATGTCATCCCACCTCGTCCACGCGGCCGAGTGCCGCGGATTTGAAGTTCTTCCGGGTGGAGCAGCAAGCTCGATGAAGAACTTCAAATCCAAAAGCGGCACTCAAATTATAAGCTTGCTCGTGTCCCTTTGATTCCGAAGTTCGCATCTGAGCAAGCCGCAAGCCTGTGCGAACTTCGGAATCGGGACACGAGTGCCGCGGATTTGAAGTTCTTCCGGGTGAAGCCGCAAGCAAGCGATCAGTAATCCCAATAGGCCGGCACCCAACGGAAGGTGTCGCCGTCGACTGCCACCCTGCCGATGGATGGGAAAGGCATATGAGTGGCCACCAGCATCTCGCCGGTCTCAGCCAGCTCCCGCAAAAGACGGACCCGAACGCGCGCCGCCTCCTCGGGGTCGTGTTCGAAACCGTTGTGCCAGTCGGGGTGGTCGAACCCGACCGTAAACACGGCGTCGCCCGCGAACGTCAGCGCGTCGCCGCCGGATGCCAGGCGGACCACGCTGTGCCCGGGGGTGTGGCCGCCGGTGCGACGGACGACGACGCCCGGTGCAACCTCGTGCTCCTCATCGAATTGCCGAAGCTGGTTGTGGTACACTTTCGCGAACCGCTTGGCGGTCGCGCGAAGCGCGTCCGGAAACCCCTCCGGCATGGCGGTGTGGGTGAAATCGGGCGACTCCCAGAATTTGACCTCGGCGGCCGCCACGTGGATCTGCAGGTCCGGACGCAGCCGGTCCTTCACCCCGTCGACGAGCAGCCCGCCAACGTGGTCCATGTGCATGTGGGTCAGCACCACGTCGGTCACGGACGCAAGATCGATGCCGGCGGCGTCCAATCGCTTGATCACCTGCCCGGCCCGCGGCAAGTGCAAGTCCGGGTCGGCGCCGAGTCCAGCGTCGATGAGAATGGTCTTGCCGCCGCTCCGTACCACGACCACGTTCAGCGCCCAGTCGAACGCGTCCGGCGGCAGGAACTGATCCTTCAGCCAAGCCGCCCGCACAGACGGGTCGGCGTTGTGGCCCAACATTTGTGTCGGGAGCGGTAGCACGCCATCGCTGATCACGATCACCTCGATGTCGCCGATGTTCAGCGCGTAGCGCGACGGAACCAACTCATCGAGCTTCGATTTCACGTTTATGTTCATGTTTGTCTCCTGCTGGGTGTTGCGGATCATCTGATTCATCTTCGATGACTCCCGCGCTCGATCCTTGTCGTTCGATCTTTGTCGGGCCGCACGTCCCGCGTGGGACGCGCGGTCAATGCGAGGTGTTCAGAGATCGGTGACACGCTCATTGCTGGTGTATCACCGTGATGATCTAGCGAACTTGATTTGCGACTGCCCCAGAGCGATTGCCGTCGCTATAGAGCGATTGCTGCTAATGCATGCGGCCCGTGCCAATCGCTCGGGGTTTCGCCGGTCAGCTTCCTGAATGTGGCCGCGAAGGCAGTCTGGGAGGAGTAGCCAAGCGCCGATCGAGACGACCGGTCGTCGGTGTCGCGCACGATGCTGCTGGCTGACCGCGGTTATGATGCTGACGGGATCAGAGCCCTTGTCCGCCAGCATGGAGCTTGGGCGAACATCCCTCCAAAGAGCAATCGGCGAGACGCGCTCAGCTCTTTACCGCGCTCGAAATCTGGTCGAGCGGAGCCCTGTTCATATGCCGCCCGCCTCAGTTCCGCCGCAACACGCCCATCGCAATCCCCGTGGTGATCATCAGGCTCGCGATGACAAGCGGCAGATCGATCTGCTCGTGCAGCACCAGCGCGGAGAGAAACATTCCGACCACCGGCGTCGCCAGAACGCTGAGCGATGTCACCGTGGCCGGAAGCTCCTTGTTGACCATCATCATGGCCCAAAATCCAAGCGCCGTTCCAATCGCACCGTTATAGATCAGCGACCAAATGGCAGGAGCACTCAAGCTCAGGTTCGGTTTGCCTTCGAGAACGGAAGCAAGCGCGATGAGCACGATCGCCGCGAGCAGCGTCTGCCACACGATCAGCTGAAACGGCGTGCCGATCCAGCGATGCGCACGGGTGTAGACGATGCTGATCGACCAGCAGAGCGCGGAGAGCAGCACGAGGCCATTGCCAATCACGGTCTCCCGCGATCCCCAATCGAACCGCGCCGGATCGAACAGCACGAACACGCCGCCGAGACCAAGGGCCACACCAACGAGCCGAAGCAACGGCAGCGGCTCTTTCAAAAAGATCCACGCGGTGGGCGCCACCCATAGCGGCGTCGTGTAGCCGAGCACGATCGCGCGGCCGGCCGGCAGATATTTGAGGCCAATCGTCATCAACACCGCAAACGCCGTCATATGAAAGAGCGAGATCACCAGCACGATCGGCACGTCGCCGCGCGCCGGCAGCGCAAGCTGACCGCTCAGCGCCACGCCGGGGATCAGCACCGCCACCGCAACCACCGTGCGGATGGCGACAGCCCACAGCGGCGACAGCTCCTGAACCGCAATCTTCATCACCACCCAATTCAGCGCCCAGGCAAATACGATGAAGGCCAACAGACCAAACATCCACGCTGAGGCGGCAGTTCGAGGCGATGCTGTCGAGGAGATCTGGTCAGTCATGGCAATGGGTCGCAGGCAATCGTTCAGGCGTGTGCTACGGGTACCACATTGCGCTCACTTAAAGCTTCGATGGACGTCGAAGCAAGCGTGCGCACATCGCCTCACGCGAATTGCGCAAGGCCGAGACCGACCGACCAATTTTCCTTCGCAGCCTCGAGCACGTTCACGAACACATCTTCCGGCCGGATACCGGGATTTTCGCCAAGCAGCTCCGCGGTGCGCTTGAACAGCGCTTTCTTCTGCTCGGTCGTGCGGGTGTTGAATACGGTGATCTGGATGAAAACGACATCGTCGCTCCGTTCGATGCCGAAGCACGAGCCGCCGTTGCGGAAGTTCGCAGCGTCATGCTCCGTGATGGTCATGAACTGGTCGTCCTCGGGTACGCTGAGCGTTTCGCGCATCGCGCGGTAAAGATTGTCAAGGATCGCCTGCCGATAGGCTTCCGGCTTTCCAGCGCGCAACGAGATGTGAACGAGCGGCATCGCAAATCCTTTCACAAATCAACAACGGAGACGCGCGCCATGGCGGCTTTCGGACTGAGCGGCACTCTTGAAAAGATGAGTGATCACCACCAATTTGTTTTTGACACAACGTCTAAAAAGAAATCACCACGTTCTTAACGCCGTGTCAAATACTTTTCAGCCCTCATAGGGGCGGACGATCGACTGATGAACAGAGGAGAGCCACGTGAGGCCGCGCGAGTTTGACCACGATGACGTCTTGCGGATCGCGTTCGATCAGTTCTGGCGCAAAGGCGTGCGGGGAACGTCGCTCGCGGACATCGCGCGTGAGGCGGGCGTCCAGCGCGGCAGTCTCTACAATGCCTATGGCAGCAAGGAAGCGCTCTTTCTCAGCGCCTACGAGCGCTATTCCGGCGAATATCTAAATTCTATTCAGAAGGCGCTCAGTTCGGGGACGCTGCGCGCGCGCCTCGCGGCATTCTTCGATGCGGTCATCAAGAACTTCCGCTCCGGCTCACCGCCGCGTGGCTGCCCCACCACGCGGGGATTGATGGAGCTGGCACCGGGCGAAGGTGAAGGACTGGATGACGACGCCCGGCAAGCCTTCGCGGACATGGTGGCGCGCGTCACTGCGCTCGTTCAGGATGCTTTGGCCATAGGCGCCGAGCGCGGCGAGTTCAAAGGAGCCCCCGACATCGCTGCGTTACACATCACGACCGTTTCGCGCGGGTTAGCCGTGCTTGAACGCGCCTTCGGCGACGAAGCCCAGCTTCGCAAGATTGCCAAGCACACGATCGATCTCGTCCTCGACAAGCAAAGCCGCTAGGCGAAGCCGCGCCGACGAAGAATCCGGTCGCGGGTGCAAGCATCAGGCATGAGATGAAGCTCCTCCCCGGAATCGTCAGCTCGGCGTTACGACAACGCTTTCGAGGGCGCTTGCCTCGGCGGCCGCATTCATCGCCAGAGGCAGATCATCAAGCGAAAATGTGCGCGGCCGGATGACGCCGATATCCAGCCTTCCCGAACGAACCAGCGCGGCGAGCTTGAGAAAGGTATCGCGCGGATACATGAACTGCCCGATGATTTCGAGGCTGTTCATCATCACGTCCATATAAGAAATCGGCAGTGGCACGGACATGCTGCCCATCAGCACAAGTCGGCCCTCACGCCTCAAGGCGCGGAGTGCCGCCAGCGTCGCGTTCGGATCGCGGGCATTGCCGACCATGTCAAAGGCGATATCTGCACCACCTCCGGCAGCAGCGCGCAATTTCGCCGCGTCGTTGTCGACATCACCCGACAGGACGACCGGCACGACGCGCGCGCCTGCAATCTGAGTGAGATTCTCGAGATTCCGTTCATTCCGTCCGGCGGCGACCACGCGCCCGGCCCCCAATGCCAGCGCCAGCAGAACAGCGGCGCTTCCATAGGCACCCGTTGCCCCGGTCACGATCAGCGTCTCGCCCGCGCTGAGGCGCCCGCGCCACAGCCCGCCATAGGGCACCGCGAAGCGCGACAGCACCGAGAGCTGCACGGCATCGAACGTATCGAGGCCGTCCAGCGGCGTGATCGATGATTTTGGGACAAGTGCGTATTGCGCAAGCGTGCCGTCGCGCCAGTCCTGCTGAAGCGTCTTTCCGGCCGGGCCCATGGCCGTCACGCCCAGCAGAATTTGTGCAGGCTCGGCGACATGCTCCTCGGCAATGATATGCGGGGACACGAGAACCCGTTGGCCCGGATGGATGTGCCACACATCACGGCCCACAGCATGCACCGTCCCCACGGCATTTCCGCCTGGGGTGAACCATCCCTCCGGCGGATCGTACACCGGCAGTTTGCCGTCCACATAATCTTTCAAATAAGACAGCAGAGGCGACGCCGCGATTTTGACGACAACGCTTCCGGCACGCGGTTCAGGCATCGGCACATCGTTAAGTGCCATCGCGCCGCCCAGGCGCTCGATCTGCCATGCTTTCATTTCGATTCCTCTCATGACGTATTCCAGTGAAGCATTCGAGGAGAGAGTAGCGATCGCGCTGGACCTTATTCAGGGGGAGGTTTATCCTAGGATAGTGCTAGGCTAGTGGAGTGGATTTGATATTCGCTACTCCGTTGGCTGCGGACGCGCAAAGCGAAGTCAAATCCAGAACTCCACTAGCAACCGATATTTGCTAGTGGTCCTTTGATTCTAACGTTCGCAAAAGTGCCTGCCTCAAACGGGATGCGAACGTTAGAATCGGACCACTAGGACGGATCGCCCAAGATGGCCCAAACAACCAGCAGGCAGATCGGTGAATTGCTGCGTCGGCGGCGCGAGCGGCTGAACCCGGCCGATTGCGGCCTGTCCGTTACGGCGCGGCGGCGGACACCGGGTCTGCGGCGCGAAGAGGTCGCTGAACTCGCAGGCATCTCTGTCGACTGGTACGTGCGGCTCGAACAGGGGCGCGATTCACTTCCATCGCGTGCGACGGTCGACGCGCTCGCCAAGGCGCTTCGTCTCACACCCGCCGATCAGGCTCATCTCAACAGCCTGGCCTTTGGCCCGCCGCAACGGCGGTTCACGAAAGAGACCGTGCCCCCTCACCTCATCGAGATGGTCAACGGCATGAACATGCCGGCCTATATCATCGGTGCGCGCTTCGACGTGCTCTGCTGGAATCGACACGCCGTCAGGCTGTTCCGCGACTATTCGAAACTAACGGCAAAGCAGCGCAATTCACTCTACCGGATGTTCACTGCGCCGGAGATGAAGGAGCGCTATCCCGATTGGGAGCAAGAAGCGCGCGGCATGCTCGAGAGCTTCCGCATCAACTACGACTTCTGGTCCGATGCACCGGAATTCATCGAATTGGTGGAAGACCTCAAAGAGCTGAGCCCCGAGTTTCGGCGCTGGTGGCGGGAGCATGGCATCCGCATCAGATCGTCCGGCGAGAAGGTGATGCGACATCCCACGCTCGGAAAAATCAAGACGACCTATGCAACATTCCGGACCAATGATGATCCAGGCCTGACGCTAGTCATCTATGGCCAGCCGAAACGCGCCGCCAGAATGCGGAGTTGAACTTATAGCGAGAGGGCGCAGCTCAAGCGCGCGGCGCCGCTCGCGTTCCGGGAGCCATGCAATCAGGGAATGGAAAGTCATGAATTGTTTAAGCGCGTCTGTTCACATCGAGGTGAGATGTCGCGCGGTCCATCTTTCAGACCATCGTCCGAGATAATCAGTTCAGGGCTCAGAGGCGATGACCGAACCACGCGGTGGGAGAGTCACATGGACAACCGAACTGTACGCCTTGCGCTGCAGCGCCATTGGCAGGCTTCGGACGCGAGCGATTTCGAGACCGAACATAAAATCTACCACGAGGACGCTGTCCTTTATTATCCGCAATCAGGCGAACGGATCCGTGGCCGTCGCAATATTCAGGAAAGCCGGTGTCTCCAGCCCAACACAAAGCGTTTTACAGTCCGCCGGATGATCGGCGGCGGCGATCTCTGGGTCACCGAATTCGTGCTGACCTATGACGGACAACCGTCTTACGCAATCAGCATCATGGAATTCCGCGAAGGACTGGTGGCCAGCGAAACGCAATATTTCACCGATGGGTTTGAGCCCGCCTCTTCGCGCGCGCATCTTGTCCAGCACGCGGGCTAAGCCGCCCGCGCCGGCCTTCGCCCGTCGCTCGAAGCTTCTCTTACCTGTCGTCCGCGTGGATCGACGACGGGTGGCGGCACAGCGGTGTTACGCTGATGCGCATGAAGGGAAACAGCGGCAACGTCGACAGAATGTCGTGCAGCGCCTCGTTGCTCTCCACATCGAAAATGCTGACATTGGCGTAGCGTCCGGCGACGCGCCAAAGATGGCGCCATTGGCCTGATTTCTGCAGCTCCTGTGCGCGTTCACGCTCGGTCTTCTTCAACTGTTCGACCACATCGGGCGCAAGGCCGGGGGGGATCTGCACGTCCATTTCCACCTGGAAAAGCATCGGTCATACTCCTTGTTTAGTGCTTGACCTGCGGCGCGCGGCCATCGCGGCGGAAGAATGCTACGCGCTCCATGTCCAATTCGACGCCAAGGCCGGGGGCGGTCGGCACCTTCAGCACGAAGTCGCCGTAGATCAGTGGCGTCGCGAGGATTTCTTCGGTCAGAAGCAGCGGGCCGAACAGTTCGGTGCCCCACGCCAGCTTCGAAAGTGTCGAGCACACCTGCGCCGACGCAGCCGTGCCGACACCGCCTTCCAGCATCGTGCCGCCATAGAGGCCGATCCCCGCGGCCTCCGCAATCGCAGCCATCTTCGCGGCATCGTAGAGACCACCGGCCTGCGCGATCTTCAAGGCGAACACGTCGGCAGCGCCGCGCGCCGCGATATCGAAGGCATCGCTGGTGCCATGCAACGCTTCATCGGCCATGATCGGCACGTTGAAGCGGCCGCTGAGGCGCGCCTGTGCACCACGATGGTCGCGCGACAGCGGCTGCTCGATGAGATCGACACCCGCCGCTTCGAGAGCGGCAATGCCGCGCCGTGCGTCTGGCTCGCTCCAGGCCTGATTGACGTCTACCCGTACACTGGCGCGATCGCCGAGCGCTTTCTTGATCGCCGCCACATGGGCGACGTCATCGTCCACAGAGCGAAGACCGATCTTCAGCTTGAAGATATTGTGGCGGCGCACGTCCAACATCCGCTCGGCTTCCTCGATGTCGCGTTTGGTGTCGCCGCTGGCCAGCGTCCACGCCACCGGCAGCGCGTCATGCTGGCGCCCGCCGAGCAGCTCCGACACCGGCAAGCCGAGCCGCTTGCCAAGGGCGTCCAGCAGCGCCGTCTCCACCGCACATTTGGCGAAGCGATTGCCTTTGACCTGCCGCTTCACTCCGGCCATGAGCGCGGCCACGCGTGACGCGTCCATGCCGATGATGGCGGGTGCGATGTAGGTGTCGACGCACAGCTTGATACCTTCGGGACTTTCCTCACCGTAGCTGAGGCCACCGATGGTGGTGCCCTCACCGATTCCGACCGTTCCGTCGGAGCAACGGATCATGACGATGACCAGGGTCTGGCTGTTCATCGTATGCATCGACAATTTGTGGGGACGGATCGTCGGCACGTCGATCAACATCGCCTCGACTGCGTCGACGCGGACTGCCACGCTGGTGCTCATGAAAGCTTTCCTGTTATCGATGGACGCGCGCCGACGCTGCGCGCACGTCGATCGTTTGGCCTTGGTTGGAATCGTTCGTTGGATATTCAGGCGTTGGCCATCACTGGCTGCCGCGAATGCCCGCCGCCTCGACGATCTGCTTCCACTTGGCGCTTTCCTTCGTCAAATGCGCGGCGAGTTCTTGCGGCGTCGAGGCAATGACGCGGCCGCTGACATCATCGAAGCGCTTCTGCACGCCCGGGTCCGCGAGCACTTTACGAATGTCTGCGCTGATGCGCTCTGCGAGCGCCGGCGGCATATTGCCCGGTCCAAAAATGGCCCACCAGTTGGCGAGTTCGAATCCCGGCACGCCGGATTCAGCGATGGTCGGAACGTTCGGCAATGCCGCGATGCGATCCTTCGTGGTCACCGCAATGGCGCGGAGGCTACCACCCTGCACCTGCGGCAGCGCCGTCGAAGCATTGTCGAACATCAGGTCGATGCGGCCGGACATCAGATCGGTCAGCGCAGGCGACGAGCCGCGATACGGCACGTGAGTCATCTCGACATGCGCCTGCTGCCGGAACATCTCCGCCGCCAGATGCAGCGATGACCCGGTGCCCGCGGAGCCGTAAGACGCACCGCCCTCTTTCGCCTTGTCCTTGGTGAAAGCGATCAGGTCCTTGATGGTCTTCACCGGCGACGAGGCCGGCACGATCACCACGTTCGGCGTCTCGAGCGCCAGCGTCAACGGCGTCAGGTCCTTTACCGGATCGTACGGCATGGACTTGAAAAGCCACGGGTTGACGGCGACGGCGATCGACGCGAGCACCAGCGTGTAGCCATCCGGCGCGCTCTTGGCAGCAGCGTTGATGCCGATGTTCGACCCTGCCCCGCCCTTGTTCTCAACAACGACCTGCTGGCCGTAAGTCTGGCCCAGTTTCTCTGCGATGGTCCGGCCGATGATGTCGGCAGCGCCGCCCGCCGCGAATGGAACAATCAGCGTGATCGGCCGCGTCGGATAATCTTGCGCAGCTGCGGGGTTTGCGCACAGCGCGAGACAGCCGGCCGCAACGGCAAAGCGGGTTGCGCGGACCATCGAGGTCAGTCGTGACAGCATGAAAAGCCTCCCGTTGGAATTGCATGAGAATTTCTTGGGATTTTCTTGAGTTCCGGCTCCGCAGATGCCACGCCAAATCCCGCATTGACACCCCCTTGCCACAGGGCGCGTCATAGGCCAACAGAGTTGAAACTATAGAACCGATAGAAAATTGTAATCGGACATAGACCATAAGATCTGGACCAAAGGGATGGACCCAAGACGTCTCGGCTATTTTCTGGCCATTGCCACGCATGGACGCATGGCAAAGGCCGCGGAGGTTTTAGGCGTCGCCCAGCCGACGCTGTCGCAGCAGATCCGCGCACTAGAACAGGATCTTGGCACCGTGTTGTTCGACCGGACCGCCAACGGCATGCAACTGACCGAGACAGGCCTTTCGCTCCGCGAACATGCGCAACGTCTGATGATCCAGACCGAAGCGGCACGAACCGCGATCGCCGAGCTGGAAGGCGGCATGAGCGGCACCCTTCGTGTCGGCGTCATCCACACCTACAGCACGGCCTTCCTGCCGAAGATCATCGGCAGCTTCGGCGAGAAATATCCCAACGTCCGGCTGAGCGTCGAGGCGGACAACGCACGCGGTGTCGAGCAGCGCATCCTGTCCGGGCACCTGGACCTCGGGATCGCGTTCGATCCGCCGCAGCATCCCGAACTGGGCGTTGACCGCTTGTTCGAGGAGCGTCTGGTGCTCGTGCTTGCGAAATCGCAAAACAGGCCACAGCACCATTCCATTTCGTTGGCTGCGCTCGCACGCCGCCCTCTCGCACTTCTGACGACGGCGTTCGCGACGCGGCGCATTCTCGACGCCTCGCTGCCGCCGAATACCAAGCTCGATATCCGGGTCGAAATGGACTCGGTCGAAGCCCTGATCGAACTTGCGAAATCAGGAGGCTTGCCGACTGTCCTTGCCGATCGCAGCCTCGATGCACGGAAAGACTTAGGCATGATTCCGATCGGCCCGCCGTGGATTCGCCGCTCCGGCGCACTGCTATGGGATGCGCATCGCTACCAGACTGCCGCCGCGCGCGCCTTTATGGCCATCGCCCGCAATGCGACGCGAGGTTTGCGGAATGGGCGGGTGTAGCGGCCTTATTGTTCTCTGTTATTTCAAACGTTGCAGCGCTTTTGTGGGTTGATATGCCACAGGTATGGGACTGGGCACTTCACCTTTCAAGAGCAGAGCAGCAAAACTGCCAGCCGCAACAATGCAAATATTGATGAGCAGACCCACCAATCCAATATTGATTCCATATAGCGGCGTTTGCATCACATAAAATGCTATGCAAAGCACATCGGCCACGACCATTCCTATAGCGATAGCAATCGGATTGGCGCGCTTGAAAAAAAGAACACAAAGCACCCCCGGGAAAAATTGAGTCATGCCAAAAAAGGCCGTGTTGTTGACCGTGAGAAGCAAGGTTGGCGCGAATAGCGTGAGAGCAATCGAAGCAACCAAATAGCAGAAGACAATGATTTTCGTTACGCCTCGCTGCTTCTGCTCGGGAATGTGACTAAACAGATTACGTGAGACGAGCGGTCCAATAGCAAGGCTAATTCCGGCAAGCACAAGCAATCCCGACAGAGACGCGCCCGCGGCGATGATGCCGATCGCCCATCCTGGCAACAAATGTACAGCTGCCGCAATGAATGCGTTGTTCGCCTCCCCTCCACCGACAACGTGATGATCTAAGGCGTAGTAGGCTGTGATCACCAAAAATGGAAACATGAGCATGTAAAGAGGCATGACCATTTGCGTGCGACGAACCGTTTGCTCCGATCTGGCTGTAAAAATCCCCTGAACATTGAAAGGCAGGAGCCAAAATCCGAGAGCTTGAAAAAGGATGGTCGACATCGTGAAACGCAGCTCTTGCTGGTCGAGATGGTTGTTTGCAGCGGATTTGGCCGCTTCAAAAATGGGACTGACGCCGCCGACCGCTGATACAGCGGCGATCCCCGTGATGACGATCGCAGCCATCATGAGAATATCTTTGAGAATGGCGACGTAGGCCGGCGCTCGAATACCGGAGATTGCCACATAACTAAACGCAAGAATGGCAGCCACAATAGCCAGGGCGCCAGAGTCGATATTCCAGCCAAGGCCATGCAATGCGACGATGATCCCGCCGAACTGTATCTGCCCCCAAGGAACAAGAAATGTAATAGCTGCAATCGTTGCGGTCAGTTCCAGAGCGCGGCGTCCATATTGGCCTGCAAAGTGGCCTTTGAACACATCAGGCAAAGTCACCGCGTCATAACGCTTGCCAGCTCGCCATATCCAAGGATTGAGAAAATAGCCAACTGGGTAAGCCAGGAGAATGTAGCCTAGAAACCAGATGCCATATGTTCCTCCCTTGGCATAAATACCTCCGGGGAATCCGATAATTGTCCCGATGCTGTAGACTTCGCCAACAACGAGAAAGAAAACCAACCAACTTCCGAATTGCCTGGAAGCGATAAAGAAATCCTTCGCGTTGTTGGGATGGTGCCCTCCCTTTGAAGCAAGAGCGAGCGCAAGTGACAGGACAATCAAAGCCGCAAAAACAACTGTCGCCATTTTATCCCCCAAGCCGCGCGTTCAATTTTCTTCTGACCTGTGACGGTCAAAAAACCACCAGCAACTGCACAAACACGCGCTTGTCAGGATGAACCAGGAAAACATCCAGAGATAAAGGAACGGTATGTTGAAGAGCGTGAGCTCAAACGTATTGATGTAAGGAAGCAGCAGAACAACCGCCGAGAAGGGAATCCCCAAGCCTATTACAGCCCTTAACATAGACGCGCTCCCGCATTGTTTTTCGAATTATTTTTCTTGTGATGGACGGCTGATTTTCAGTTGCATCATGAACGCAGCGCCTTTGGCAACGCTTTTCGTCCTTAAGCAGGAATAGTTCTTGCGAAGAGTGGCGGATGCTTTGTATGAAAGTCTGTCGCCTGTTCATACGCATAAGCCATCCGCAACAGCGCGGCCTCACTGAAATGATCGCCAACGATCTGGAGTCCGATCGGCAATCCCTGCGGATCGAATCCGCACGGGACGACCACCGAGGGTAGTGCTGCGTAGCTGAATGGAATTGTGAATTGCCGTCCGCGACCGAAATCCTGCGCTGAAGCTTTCAGGAGAGGAGCCGTCGTTGGCAGCGCCGGCATCAGCAGCGCATCCGCCTGTTTGAAAGCCTCCTTCAGCTGCGCGATGATCGCTGGACGCTCTGCCATCGTTCGTTCGTAGTTCTCGCGCGAGACTTTCGAGCCGACAGCGATATTGTTGGTCACGATCGGGCCGTAGAGTTCGGCTGCATTCGGAGTGTTGTTATATTTCTCACCGAGGATCTGGTTGAACTCATAAAGCAGAATGTTGGTAAACAGCTTGTTGTAGTCGAGTTCGCCTTCCAGCGGTTTGATCTCGATTTCGATAACTTTACCGCCAAGGCTTTTGAGTTTGTCCGCAGCGGCCGCCACCGCATCTGCGACCGGCTTGTCGACATCCCTGTACGTATAGCCCTTCACTGTCGCGAAGGTGACGCCCTTCACACCATCCTTGATATTCTCGGTATAGGATTTCGTCCGCTGCGCCAGTGCGGAGGACTTATCCAGTGGGTCATACCCCGCCATCGCGTCCAACAGCAGCGCAAGATCGAACACGTTGCGAGCCAGCGGTCCTGCGCAATCGAGACTATACGCGCGTGGGAAAAGTCCGTGCAGGCTGACGAGGCCGTAGGTCGGACGGATGCCGGCGATGCCACACCAGCTTGCGGGCACGCGGATCGAACCTCCGGTATCGCTGGATGTGCCGCCGAAGCCGATGCCTGCGGCCAGCGCTGCGCCGTTGCCGCTCGACGATCCTCCAGGCGAGCGATCGAGCGCCCAAGGATTATGGCAATCGCCGAAATATGCATTGGTGCCGGACACACCCGCGGCGAATTCATTCATGTTGGTCTTGCCAAGGACAACGACACCGGCCTCTAACAGATGGCGCACTGATGTCGCGTCATCGGTGGAGTGGCGGTCAAGGAAGGCTTTGGATCCGACCGTGGTGATCGTTCCGGCCATATCGTAAAGGTCCTTCACCAGAATCGGAATGCCGTGCAGCGGGCCACGATCCTTGCCCTGCTTGAGTTCGGCATCGCGTTCAGCCGCCGTCTTCAGTGCCTGCTCTTCCAGCTGCGAGATGAACATGTTCAGCTTCGGCTGATACATCTCGATGTAGTGGAATTGAGCTTTCGTCAGATCGACGCATGACAGTGAGCCATCCCGCATCCGCTTGCCGGCTTCGCTGATCGACATCGGCATCGGCTCATTTGCATTCGCAGCGAATGCACTTTCTGAAAAAGTTGTCGCTGCCAGCGCCGAGGCACCGACCGCAAGCGAGCGGTCGATGAAATCCCGCCGCGTCAACTCGGTTTCACCAGCAGTTTCGTATTGTTTCAAATCATTGCCAGTCATGAATGATATCCCTTCGATAGGCGGATGAGTTGCAGGCAAGCGAAGTCGAAGCCCCGCCACGGTTGAAGCGTGACCGTTGGCGCTGCGTACGCGAAGAAATTTTCAGGCAAGCGATTAGATGCGGTCACTCTATGAGGCGCGCATCGCGAGTCAATCATCGATGACAACAGAATGAATTTTTTCTGCTGACTTTGCTGTTTATCGCAATGGAAATTTCAATTCGTGGAATGCGGCGCGAGAAATTTCAAAAATTGAAATGGAGACGATTTCAAAAACTGGAATGGACGAGTTGATCTATCGCCGTGCGATAGAGATACGCACGCGCATTCAACCTGACCAACGCGAGTCGATTGCTTTTAAGGTTTTCCGTCGAGCGATAGCGAGATGAGTTTCGATCTCACTCATCAACCGCAAATGTCTTAATCAACGAGATCAAAGAATGAGATGCGCTGCTGTATCGATATTTGAACCAGCCGCGTGCGGCTGGCGTTAAAGCAATCCGATCGATTCAGACTGCGAGCGACAGGATTTCGCTGATCAGCCTGCGGACTGACTCCATTTCGTCGCGACGGAGTCGTTTCAGATCAGTTGCATCGATCCGGCGGATTGCATCGCACTCCGCCGGATCTGCAAGTCACATCGCTCTTCGCTTTACGCTCTACTTCTTCGCCGCAGCGAAGCTGCTTGGCCAATGCGTCGGCGTTGTTCGCCAGCCATCCGTTGCATCAACCGAAATAGGCTTCCCTCACCTCGTCGCGGCCTGCGAGCTCCTCCGGCGTGCCGCCGGCGACCACCCGTCCCTTCGACAGCACATAACCGTAATGCGAGATCGCCAACGTCTGATGCACGTTCTGCTCGACGAGAAAGACGGTGATGCCTCGCTCGTTGATTTGGCGAACGATGTTGAAGTTCTCCTTCACGAACCGCGGCGACAGCCCGAGCGACGGCTCGTCGATCAGCAGCAGCTTCGGCGCGCGCATCAAGCCGCGGCCGATCGAGACCATCGCCTGCTCGCCGCCGGACATCGTGCCGGCAAGCTGGGTCCGCCGTTCGGCCAGCCGCGGAAACAGCGCGTAGACTTCGTCCATGCGCTGGCGAATGAGCGCGGCCGAGGTTTCCTGATAAGCGCCGAGGCGCAGATTTTCCTCGACGGTGAATTTCGGGAAAACCCGGCGGCCTTCCGGGATGCAGGAGATGCCGGCGGCCACCACCTTGTGGGTCGGCAGCGCCGCGATATCCACGCCATCGAACATAATGCGGCCGGCACGGGCCGGCGTCAGGCCAAGGATGGAGCGGATCAGCGTCGTCTTACCCGAGCCGTTGGAGCCGAGCAGACACGTGACCTTGCCAGGCTCGATGGTGAGCGAAACCCCTTCGAGGACATCGGCCTTGTCGTAGGCCGAGTAGACGTTCTCGATTTCCAGTTTTCCACTCATACCGACGCCCCCAGATAGGCTTCCTGCACCAGCGGGTCGGCGGCGACGCTGCGATATGGCCCGTCCGCGATCTTGCGCCCGAAATTCAGCACGACGCAGCGGTTCGTGATCCGCTCGATCACGCCCATTTCGTGCTCGACGATGACGATCGTCAGATTGCGGTTCTGGTCGCGCACCAAGAGGATGTCGTTCATCAGCTCGGCGGTCTCGTCATGGGTCATGCCGGCGGACGGCTCATCGAGCAGCAGCAGCCGCGGCGCGCTGATCAGCGCGCGGCAGATCTCGATGCGGCGACGGTCGATCATCGGCAACGCCCCGACCGGCTCGAACATCCGCTGAACCAGCGGCGGCGAGAAGATTTCCAAGAGCGCCTTTGCTGCTTGATAGTTCTTCTCGAACTCGTCCTTGAACGCGCTCCGGCGCATCAGGTTGAACCAGAGCCCCTGATTGAGCCGCTTGTGGTTGCCGATCATGATGTTGTCGAACAGCGACAACGGCAGCGACAGGCGCGAGCGCTGGAAGGTGCGCGAGACGCCGGCGTGATACATCTTCTGCGGCGAGGCGCCGGTCACGTCGGCGTTCTCGAACGTCACCGTGCCGCCATTCGGCGGATAGATGCCGGTGATGACGTTGAAGAAGGTGGTTTTCCCGGAGCCGTTCGGCCCGATCAAGCCGAGAATCTCGTTGGCATTGACCGTCAGGTCGAGATGGTCGAGCGCGACGACACCGCCGAACTTGCGGGTCAACCCGCGCGCCTCCAGAATGGCCGCGGTTGTCGTCGCGGCCGCCCCTGTCATCGCTTCAGTCTTGGCTTCGCTCATGGCTGCGCTCCCGGGAAGTAGCGTCGCACCGGGCGCGGCAGAAGCCCGTCCGGCCGGAACAACAGCACCGCAATGACCAGCGAGGCATAGAGCAGGAACCGGTATTCCTGGATGGTCTGCAGCTTTTCCGGCACGATCACGACGATGATCGTCGCCACGATCACACCCCAGACGTTACCGATCCCACCGAGCAGCAGGATCGACACCAGGATCAGCGAATCCGCGAAGGTGTAGTTATTCGGCGCAATGAAGCTGCCGACCATGCCGAACAACGCGCCCGCCATGCCGATCAGCAGATTGCCGAGCGTGAACGAGACGATCTTCCAGCGCGCGATATTGAGACCGAAGCAGCCGGCCGCGGTCTCGTCGAGCCGCAGCGCGTCAAGGTTGAGGCCGATCCAACTCCGCTCGAGCCGGCGGACCAGCACGAAGGCGCCGATCAGCAACAGCATGCTGAGCAGGAAATAGTTCAGATAGAATGACAGATCGATACTGCCAATCGACCAATTGTCGTTGAACGACCAGCCCAGGATGTTCATGCCGCCGACCTGCAGGCCCTGTGGACCACCAAGCACGTCGTTGACTTCAAGAAAGGTCTTGAACAGCAGCGCGAAGGCGATGGTCACCAGCGCCGCGTAATGGCCGCGGGTGCGCAGCACCGGCAGCAGCAACAGCGAGCCGATCAGCGCCGCGCACACCCCGCCGATCGGCACCACCAGCAGGGTCGGCACCGCCGTGTGGGCCGTGAGCACCGCGGACGTATAGGCGCCGACGCCAAAGAACGACGCGCCGGCGAAATTGACGATGCCTGAATAGCCAAACTGCACGTTCAGGCCGAGCGTCGCCACGATATAGAGGATCACGGTGACGACCAGCAGCAGGACGAAATGGTTGTCGTGAAAATAAGCGGCGACAGCGAATGCCGCGATAATCGCGGACAGGCTGAAGGCCCCTTCATGCGCAGCGAAGCTGCGGCCGACGGCGCCGAACCCACCAAAATAGTTGGCCGCAACGACCACGACCACCGCCGCGGCCAGAAGGCCGATGATCAGCGTCTGCTCCTCGACCGCCAGCAGTGCGATGAGGTAGCCGGTGGCAAGCACCAGCGCGGCAATGCTCGGCCACAAGGGCGCATGGGACGGCGCGTGCGATATCTTCATCTCTGTCATGTCAGACCCGCTCACTGATCTTTTCCCGGATCAGGCCGGTCGGACGCCAAGCCATGAATATGATGACGACGGTGAAGGCAAACACGTCCTTGTAGGCACTGGCAAACGGCAGCGCCACTGCACCGATCGTCTGCAGTGCGGCGAACAGGAACCCGCCGAGGATCGCGCCATAAATGCTGCCGAGCCCGCCGAGAATGGCAGCGGCAAAGCCGATGACGCCAAGCAGAAGACCGATGCCGAAATTGATCTCGTTATAGTAGAGCCCATTCATGATGCCAGCGAAGGCCGCAAGTCCCGAGCCGATGGCGAACGTAATCAGCACGACCACCGTGAAATTGATCCCCATCGTGCGTGCCGTCTCGTCGTCCTGCGCGACGGCGCGGATGGCAAGCCCAAGCCGCGTGCGGTTGAGCAACAGCTGCAATCCGACGATCACGCCGAGGCCGGCGGCGAGCATGATGAGATTGTCGTAACGCAGGTTGAATTGGCCGATATTGATCGAGCCGGACGGCAGCAGCGCGGGAAACGGCTTCGGGTTCGCGCCTTCCGGGTAGAACAGCCGCACCATCTCGCGCAGCACCGTGCCCAGCATCAGCGTGATCAGCAGGGTGTTGAGCGGCGGCGCCGACCGCAGCGGCAGCACCATGGTGCGGGCAATGACCATGCCGAGCAGCGCGGTTGCGAAAACCGCGACAACAAGCATGATGACCAGCAGGATGGGCTGGGAATCCAGACCGATTGCCTTCAGCCCGCCAAAGGTCGCCAGCGCGACAAAGGCGCCGACCGTCAGCACGTCCCCATGCGAGAACTTGATGACGTCGAGCACGCCGAAAAACAAAGTGAACCCGACGGCAACGAGCGCATACATCGTTCCGAGCATGAGTCCATTCATGATGTATTGGGCGATCAGCCCGACATCCATGTCGCCTCTCCCAATTTAAAAAAAAAGCGGAACGGAATTGAAAAATTCCATTCCGCCAAAGATCGATGATTACTTCTGCCCGGGCAACTTGCGCTTGCCGGAGGCGTATTCGCTTTCGTCCCATTCAACGAACTTGCCATCCTGCACGACATATTTGGTGACGACAGGAACGGTGTTCTGGCCGTGATCGTCGAAGGTGATCTTGCCGACGATGGAATCGCGATTGTCCACTTTCGCCAATTCGGCAATGACCTTCTTGCGGTCGGGGCCGACCTTCTCGATGGTGTCGACGATCAGGTCCATCGCGGCGAATGCGAAGGGTCCGTAGGCTTCCGGCGCGCCGTCATATTTCTGCGCGTTGTACTTCTCGAGGAACATCTTGCCGCCGGGCAGCTTCTCGGTCGGCGCGCCCTCGCGGAACGCCAGCGTCCCTTCGGCGAGCGGCCCCAGGCCCTGGATATAGGCGTCGGAGACGATGCCGGAGGTGCCGTCGAACACCGCCTTGATGCCGAGCTTGTCCATCTGCGAGCGGATGCGCACGCCGATCGGCGTCAAGCCGCCGAAATAGATCACTTCGGGATTGAGCGCCTTGATCTGGGTCAGCTCGGCGGTGAAGTCCTGCTGGTCGGCGGTGACGCCAAATGTGCCGAGAATCTTGCCGCCGCGCTTTTCCAGGGACTCACTGAAGTACTTGTTGTGTCCCTTGCCGTAGTCGGTGGTGTCGTGGATGACGGCAAAGGTCTTGTAGCCGATCTTGGTCAGCAGTTCGGCGTTTTCCTCGTTTTGGTTGATCATCGTGCCGTTGACGCGATGCACCTCCGCGATCTTCTTGCGGTAGGTAATGTCGGGCAGCACGGCGCCCCAGACGATGATCGGCAGGTTGAACTTCTGGTAGACGTCAACGGTGGCAATGGCCGTGGCCGAGCAATAATGCGTTGCGGCTGCGATCACGCTGCGATCGGTCGCCATCTTGGTGGCGACCTGCACCGCGACATTGGGCTTGCACTCGTCATCGAGCACGACGAGTTCGTATTCATGCTTGCTCTTGGGATCGGCGTTACGCAGGCGAACGGCGAGATCCGCCGAATTGCGACCGCCGATGCCGACCACCGAATTGCCGCCGGTCAGCGGGCCGATGAACCCGACCTTGACCTTGTCCTTGGCTTCGGCCGGAGTGCCAACTCCGGCAAGCAAAGCAGCTACCACAATGGCGATCAGGCCGCCGGTCCTATGGATCATTCGCTCTTCCTCCCAAGCTTGGTTCGCGAGCGGCTAGTGCGGTGGATCTGACGTTCGTATCAGTATTCACTGCTTGTCCATCATACGAACGTCAGATCCAAAACCGCACTAGATTTATATTTTTCTAGTGCCCTTAGGTTCTGACATTCGTAAACGACCTGGCCGCAAACTCATACGAATGTCAGAACCGGGACACTAGAGTAGTCCCAGCCCTCGTTCGCGAGCGGGGAGTATTAATGGTTTGAACCGGTTGCGCAACTTACCATCTCCGCTGGCGGGTAGGCGATGCGTCGCACAATGCGGCGGCCCCCGGAGCCCGCGGCGCTGGCATCGAGAGCAAGAAGCTGATTTCCATGATATCGGCGGGTCGGCGCGACCTGACCGGCACCGGCCGGACACGGCGGCAGCAGCCCTCGATTTTGTCGACGGTCCTCTCGAAATCCAAAGTTCGCTACAGAGCGCGCTGCACGACGAGGCGAGTTTCGGATTCGGGACACTAGATGATCTGCGAACCGCGCTGCTTGCGGTTTACGTGGATCAGCTTTTGGGCGACTGTTGTCGCCGCTAGGCGTATCCCACCCATCCCCTGAAGCTCAGCCCTGCATAGAACAGGCTGACGTCTGAAAATCCGGCTTCGCATAGCATCGCTTCGTCTTCCTCTGGCGACAGGACGCAAAGCTTGGTCGCGATAGCCCGCATGGCGTTTTCCGCATTGGCGGGGTCGGCTCCTGCGAATGCCACATGACGGGAGATCCACCTTGATCGCTCGGGCTCGGTTTGGACAAAGCTGATGTGAGCGACGACGAAGGGCGCACCTGGCACGAGGCGGCGACGGATCTGGTGGAGCGTTTCGCCCCGTTGGTCGCGAGGAACGAAATGAAAGGTCAAAAGGCAGGCGGCGCCATCGAATGGCCCTTCCGGCGCGACGCCGATGTAACCGTGATGAAGGCGGGCACGTGCGGAATACGGACGCACGATCTGCTCAGCCACCCGCAGCATATCAGCCGATGGATCAACGCCATCAAACGTCCAGCCAGAGTGATCGTCCGCAAGAGCCTTCAGCTCCAGACCGCCACCAGCTCCGAGGACCAGAACGCGCCCGCGCGGCGGGACACGTTCCGCCAGCAGCATCGAGGTCATGCGATGAAGGCTGGCGAAGCCAGGAACCTGCTTTGGAGGCCCCTCTGCGTAGATACTTGCATGAGCCGAACTGAAGGCGGTTGCTTCGCTCTTGGGCGCGTCGGGAGAATGGTCATCTCTGCTCATGCAACTTCGTGATGCATACGGTGTTTCGCTGTCAAGTCTCGCTCGCTCGACGAAGCGTGGCAGCGATGAGCGCAAGGTCTGGTTGGGCTAAAAGCAGATGCGACACCCCGCCAGATCCACGAATCGCGTGACGGATTCGTCTGTCGTGCGATCCGAAGAGCGAGGTTCAACGTCCGATGAAGGATTTTCTCCACGCGACCAAAATGCTGTTGCTCGACCTGGCGTCGACCCAGGCTTCATCTGGGCAGGCCTGATGTTCGTCTCTGCCGCCGTGAATGAATTCGCTGCGCTGACCCGCAGCCTCAAGACGTGGGCCTTGAGCATGATCCGGAAAAGTGTGCAGCGGTTTTCCGAAAAGATCATGCTCAAACAATAACCTAAAGCGCGATGATGATTCATCCTGATCTCATCGCGCTTTAGTTCACGTCGGCCTTTGGCATTGTCAGCAAGGTGGTGGTGTTCCTCGGCGGATTCGCCGCGTTACGCCTCGTCGCCAGGCGCCGCGTGCGCGCCACGCCAACCGTCGAACGCGATGCGCTGCTAGTGTGGTGGTTCAGAAGTTCGCCCGGCTTTTCCTGCGAGTCCTCCGGCGAGCTTCTGAACCAAAGCCACACTGGAATCATGGGCTTGCTGGTGTCCTCTCGAATCCAAAGTGCGCTACGGAGCGCGCGGCACGATGAGGCGGGCTTTGGATTCCGGACACTCGCCTCTGCAGAACGGCGTGCCTCATAACCAGGTCGAAGCCTGTCTCCCCGTCCCGCAAAGAGCCGCAACGTCAGTGCATAAAGAGCAATTCCAGTAAAGCGGCGCAAAGCGCGACATAGCCGGTCAACGCAACGATGAGGAAACTCTCCGGAACATTTTCTCTCGTGATACGCATAACAATCTCCCGAGATTGCCCCCTAGTGCAGCGCACCTCCCACACGAGTGTCCTTCAAACGATCACCTCAACGAACCGCGTCATTGCACGCGCTCGGGCGCGAGCTGCACCACCTTGCGGTCGCCGTTGATCTTGCGAAGCTCGTTCACCCATTCTTCCGGGTACAACAGGTGTGTGTATGGCGTCTTCAAACCCATATACCTCGCAATGTCGCCAATGAACGCGGTGCAGTTATAGGTCACGGCATTCCACACCGGCGAATTCTTTTGCAGCCGCTTGATGTATGCGAACACGCGCTTGGCGTCCGCTTCGCTGAGATAAACGCGATAGCTGCTGGTCAGGTATTGAACGTCGAGGTCGCCATAACTTGCGCCCGTTTCCGATGGCACCGGCAGCACGTGGCCAAGAACGTAAGGCACCGTGCTTTCTCCGGCTGGATGCAGCCCGGCAACTTCAACCTTTCGATCAGTCCTGCGGCCATACCAGACAAACGCATGGCCATAGCTCGCCGCAGTCCGCGCCCGGAAGTCCACGTAGTATGGATACTGCTGTCGCGGCCGGTGGGCCTGTTTGTCGAGTGTCTCGTTCGAAGCAGCGGTCTGGCCGGACTTTTCAGGCTCGGTACGGACTGCGAGTTGCTGCGCGGAAGCGACACCCATACCCGAGGCGACCATGCCCGCACAGATCGAAGCTGCGAGCACGCAAACACCCGTCAGGGAAAAGCCTCTACGGCCCCCTCTCCTTGAAGTCACCTGCACTATGAGCTCCCCAATTTCAAAGTCGTCTCAAAGAACTGACATCCCAGAGACATGAATCCTGAAGCTTGAGGGAATCGCATCCACGCTCGGAAACGCGCCGACGAAGCGAGACGGCACGCCATCCGATGCGCGGATGTCGATTAGCCCTTGGTCACCACTGGAGCAGCAGTCGGATACTTTCCGACTGGGTACTTTCCAGGAAGTTTCCCAACAATCGGGAGTTTGCCAATCGGCATTTTTCCAACTGGCGCCTGTTGGTAGACAGGTTGAGCGCGTGGAAGATCGGCGGCGGCAGCAACATTGACCATCGCGAGCACTGCGCCCGTTGCGATGAGAGCTTTCAGCATGAACTATCTCCTTGGATGTGGACGGAGAACTTCAGCAGCGTTTTCGAAAACCCCATTGGCGGCAATTTACGCCAAGGGAAGCTTGCCACAGCATTGTTGCCAGACAACTAAAAGCGCCGCGATTAAACGATCTGGCGGCAGTTTTCTCGAAGATGTGCCCAAAATGACACGTTGGGTTCCATATCTATAGGAGAATAATACCCATAACGCGCACCCATCATTCGCCCATGGCGCGGAATCTGGTGTCCAGATTCCGAAGTTCGCACGGGCTTGCGGCTTGCTCGGATGCGAACTTGGGAATCAAAGGGACACCAGCAAATTTATGATTCTTGTGTGGTTTAGGTTCAGAAGTTCGCTGGAAGGACTCGCGGGAAAACTGGAGCGAACTTCTGAACCACCACACGAGAAGCCGCGCCAACTAGTAGATCCATGGAATCACACGAGAGGTCCGCGACATGTAGTGGCGATAGTCGTCGCCAAAACTCTCCAGCATCAGTGCTTCTTCGTTTGTGACTCGGCCAAAAAACAAAGTCCCGAATCCGACAAGCCCGGCGCATCCGGCGAACCAGTTCGGGAGGAGCAATGCTTGCGCAACGGCCCATAGCCAGAAGGCCGTATACATCGGATGCCGCAGGTGGCGATAAATGCCGTGCGAAATCAGCTTATGGCTTTCGCGGACTTCGAGACTGACGGACCAATTCCGCCCAAGCGCCTTGTGGGTCAAACGAAACATCGCGAGCGCCGCGATCGCTGCGACAAGACCAATCCACGCCTGGGCCGGCCGGAAGGAAGTGTTAGCGAAGCGCGGAAAGCCGGTTGCAATATAGACAAAGGGCAAAATCCCCAGGCCCGTGAGAGAGATCGACAAGAGCACAATCTCGCGCGGACCGCGGGCGTTGCGCACGACCGGCGTCCGGCGCGATCTTCGCTCATATGGAAAGCGGATCACGTACCAACCCACGGCGAGAAGCGCGAAGATCACCTTTGCAACTGACGGCGTCACGGTCACTTGATCTCTGCTGTTTCAGTAACCGCGTGATGATCGGGCTCCTGATGATCCGGATCGATGCCGATCAATGCGCCGCTTGCGTCAAATGCTGGGGTTGCACCGTCTGGCGATCTGGCCTGTTGCTCTGCCGACAGCGGCCCGCACACCAGCATGAAATAGTCGTACGGCGTGCGCCGTTCATTGCCGCTGATGAACTGATTATGCACCCTGTAGAAATTGCGGCGGATGCGACGGTAAGACGTAGGATCAAGCATGTTTCTGATTTTCACAATGCGCACCACGGGGCGATCAATTGCCGTCAGCCCCATCTCGGAGACCGGATTGGTCTTGTAGAAATTCATCACATCGGTCAACGCCTGATATTCAGCCCAGAATATCCCGGGAGCTGTGGCCACACGCTGTAGCGATCTATGGAAACGTTTTGCCCCCCGGTGCAGTCCGATTTTAAGGATGGACGACCCCACCGACAGGAATGCGACGCGGGGAGCGGCATTTTCGCCGATGGAAGCATTGAGCCTCAGCACGCGATCCAGAAGATCCACCGCAAGCACCGCGCCGAGGCTGTGGCCGATGACAAGGATTTCATCCAACTGACTGCCGCGTGCAGCTGCATCGATATCCCTCGCGATGACATCGAGCCGCTGTTCGAGGACAGGACAGCCTGCACGGACATAAGTGCGAGAGAAGATCCAATCGTCGAACAGCGTGGCGACGGCGAGCCACCGGCACGGCCCGCGCACCAGGACAACGAGTGCCAAGAGCCCCGCAATCACTCCGATCCAAACAGAACCGCCCGCGCTCGCAAAAAAATTGCCCGTCAACCAGGCGAGGATGATGAAGGCATCGAAGATCAAAAACGGATAAATGAAAAACAGCGCGTACCGCCAGTTGGTACGTAAATAGCCCCACAGCGCGCCTGCCGCAGCAAAGTCAATAAAAGCCATCTGACTGAGGGGAGCGCGCTTCCACCAAGGCTGGCGCGCAACGCTTCTGATGATGTCGTCCCAGCGCAACAGACAGTAGCGTGTCTCGACACTCCAATTGGGGCCTGACGTCGCAATGTGCCATGTCGCTTCATCAGCCGTGACGCTGCACGCCGACACTGTGGCTTGCGCGGACCAGGTTTTTTCGAACCGCTTCAATTCACGAACAAACCGGCGGTGTGACTTTTCCGGCAACATATGCGGGTCATAGCCGCCAATATGAACCACCAATCTCCTTAGGATAAGCGGGTCGTCCGTCATCGCCCCTCCTAAATGTCGAATTTAAATTCATTCCCGCTGGTTGGCCTCAATTCAAGTGCTGCAATTCAAGTGCTGTCATCAACGTGCAGCGTCATGGTGAGATCGGCAGGCAAACGAGCCGCACCGGCAGAAGATGGGAACAGTCCAAGTGCTTCGCGTAACTTGTTTATGAATTTCTACTGTCGGCTTGCACGTTCAGTTTGCAGTCGCCTTAAGCATCGTGGTCGTAGTCTTAATTGCAGCGCGTAGGTCGGGTCAGGCATAAGCTGGCCTATAGCCGAACACATTTCACGGTCAGAAAATTATAGCGCTAGCAGCAGACTGCCACGCGCATCAACGCACCTCAAGATGGCATTATATTTTTGGCCGCAGCCATGGACTTATTGCCACGTTCGGTTGGCGGTTACAAAACGTAGCGGGAAAGCCTTGGCGCAATGCCGCCAGAGGAACTCTTTGGAGTTGAAGTCATTGAGACTGCATGACTGACAAAGAGCCAGAAGAGCGGCCGCACCTTGTTGAACCACTGGACTGGGTCCTGGGCCTTGGCGGAACTGCGGCCGTGATTACGGTGCTCTGGCTATCCCTGTGATAGCCGATCGAATGCGCCGATCGTCCCAGCCGAGCGCATCGCACTCCGCCAGATCCGACAGCGTATTATACTGTCTTTAAAACCTTTGCCGCCGCGAGCGCTTGGCCAGCGCCTCCTGCACGTTGACCGACGAGGTGTCCGCCGCGTCACCTCGCGTCCGTTTCGGCTGATGTCAGCCAATGGAAGACGACGGCCGCGGCTAACGCACCAAAAGTTTGCGCAATGAGAAAGCCCGGAACATCGCACGGGCGGATCGCGGCGAAAGTGTTCGTGAACGCGCGCGCCACGGTGACCGCCGGGTTGGCAAAATCCGTGGCGGTGAACCAGAATGCGCCACCGATATAGGTTGCCACCACACCTGAGATTGAAGACGGACGAAGTCTGGAGCACACATAAACAGCCCCGATCAATCCGAAGGTGGATACGAATTCACTGAGCCATTGTGAGGCACCGCTTCGAGCGTGGACTGAGATCGCGTAGATCGGTTCACCGAACATCGCGTCGGCAATGCCGACCCCGACGATCGCTCCAAGCATTTGAGCCGGCACGTAAGCGGCAAGGCTACCAGGACGAATGTCGCCCCGTGCCACGAACATCAGCGTGACGAGCGGGTTGAAGTGGGCACCCGATAAGGGAGCGAACCATTCGATCAGCGCGAAAAGCGCCGCGCCGGTCGCCAACGCGTTCGCAAGGAGAGCCAGAGCGATGTTGCCGCCGCACAGCCGCTCTCCCAAAATTCCCGAACCCACCACTGCAATGAGAAGAAACGCCGTTCCGACGGCCTCTGCGGCAACGCTCCTTGGGCGATGCCACAGCAAACTACGCCACTTCGCGGATGGCTGCACGACCTTTGCCTCCACGAAAATCGTCTTCTCAAATAACCTGAGAGATTCGGTAGGCAACCGCGCCTTCGACCAGATATCCCGATCCGACACAGACGATATCGTTCATCCACGCGTATTCAGGTGAGCCTGTTTCGAACAGAGGATTGGTCCTGAAATAGTATTGAGCAGGATCCACCTGGATGCGCTTGACCGGATCTTTCATGTCAGCCTGCAACGCGGCCGGCACGATCCAGCGACCGCCATAGGTCATGTGGATCAAGGCGCCGTCGTGCGTCCGCAGCGTCAAGCGCACGTCCAAAGTCATGGCGCCGTCTGGACGAAACAGCGCCCAGTCGCCCCCACCGGGCAAGACGTCACCGCGCAGCTTCGGGCCTTCGAAAGACCCGCCTGCCGCACCAAAGAAAACCCGCCGCCCGAAGGGACCATCGCCAAAGCCCTGGCGCGGGTTCAGATCCACGACGATGTCGAAAAGAAGTTCGGTCTTGATGTCCGCAACGGATCTCACGCGATGATCGAGCGTCATGTCCGCACCCTCCTATCCTCAAACCGAGATGACGAAAGCTACATCGCTGTGGAAAGCGGTTCGCCGAACAGCTTTTGCCTGACTGCATCCGTTGAGATGCCGGATTGCGAGCACAAGGCGGAGAGATCGAAGAAGAAATGCTCGCTCGCGATCAGGTCGTTCCTGAACGAGAATTTGATGAACACCGGAATCTCGGCGCGCTTCCCATTGGGCTGGGCGCCAAATCGGTCGCCGGTCATCGTCATCCGGGCGGTGCCCCAGCAAATCAGGGTCTCGCCATTGTTCGCATGGCCTTCAAGGACCACGTCGTAGTCGGGAAACGTTTTGAAGAATCTCTCGAGGACCGCCTCGTTCTCGGCCAAGCCGCGGGCCCTCGTGCCGAATGCCGGAGTTTCCAGCAAGATCTCCTTGTCGAAAAGCTTGAGTGCAGCCGGCAGATCCTGCCGGCTTTTCGCAACGGCCAGACGTTGCGCCAGATCGAACATCAGATCGCCATCCATGTCCCATCCCCTTCCGTGTACTCCCTGTCTTTCACATACATTCAGTATGTAATAAACATGATGATGACATCCAGTCAAGCTGTATGATTTTCCGGATGAGGGATCCCAAGCCGAACAAGACGAGACGCGAGGAATACACGGAAGCGACGCGCAATGCCCTGCTCGCTGCCGGGCGCGATATATTTGCGCGTGAGGGCTATCAGGCCGCGGGAGTGGAAGCGATCTCGCGCGAGGCAAGGGTCACGAGAGGCGCCTTCTATCATCACTTCGAAGACAAGAAGGCTCTGTTCGATGCCGTCGTCATCTCGATGCAGCAAGAAGCCGTCGCCAAGGTGAACGAGAAATCGCGGGATCAGCGGAAGATATGGGATCGTCTCTTCGTCGGGATCGACGCTTATCTCGATGTCTGTCTTGAGCCTGCTTATAGACGCATTGTCATTCAGGAGGGTTCGGCAGTGCTCGGCAATGAGCGCTTCCAGGAAATCGAAGAAACCTATCCAATGGCCTTGTTGATGGCGAGCATCAAGGCACTCAAGCGCGATGGCGAACTCGCATTCGAGGACGTTGAGCTTCTCGCGCGCATGGTCGATGCCATGATCTGTAAGATCGCGCTGATGCTGCCCAATACGGATGACCCCAAAGGCTTAAGGGAGCGCGGCCGGGACATCATCGACGCGCTGCTCGGAACGCTCCGACGCCGGTGAAAGATACCCGGGCGGACCCTGCTCCTTTGGCGCCTCATCGGATCTGGCGGAATTTCCTCCGCCAGATGCCAATCGCGTTACACCTTCTCTTTACGCCCTACTTTTTCGCCGCGGCGAAGCGTTTGGCCAGTGCATCGGCGTTCTTCGACAACAGGCCCAAGTCGCTGCCGACAGCCACGAAGGTGTAGCCCCATTCGATGTAGCGATCGGCTTCCGCCTCGTTCGGCGTAAGAATGCCGGCGGGTTTTCCCACTTTCTTCAGCCGCTTCACCACTTCTTCAATCGCTGCCTGCACATCGGGATGCGCGGAATTGCCGATGTGGCCCATGGAGGCCGCGAGGTCCGCGGGGCCAACGAAGATGCCGTCGATGCCCGGCACTGCCGCGATCTCCTCGAGATGGCCGATGGCTTCCCGCGTCTCGACCTGCACCAGCACGCAGATTTCATCGTTAGCCTGCTTGAGATAATCCTTCACACGGCCGAAGCGGCTGGCGCGTCCGCTACCTGTGACGCCCCGCACGCCCGACGGCGGATAATGGCACGCCGCGACTGCCCGCCGTGCCTCATCCGCGTTCTGCACGAACGGCACCAGCACCGCCTGCGCCCCAATATCGAGCACGCGCTTCAACAACACCGTGTCGTTCCACGCCGGCCGCACGATGGGCGTCGCCGTGCTGGTGGTGAGCGCCTGAAGCTGCGCCATTACATTCGGGATCTCATTCGGCGCATGCTCGGTGTCGAGCAGGATCCAGTCGAATCCGCTGTCGCCAATCACGTCAGTCGCAAAGGGGCTGCAGAGGCTATTCCACAGCCCGATCTGCAACTTGCCTTGCTTGATCGCGGCCTTGAAGCGGTTACGCGGCATTTCCATCGTGCGGGACCTTTCGTTCAGACAAACCGGACCGCTAGACTGCCCAGCGGCTTTACGTCCGCGTGCAACGTATCATCTTTTGCCGCCCGGACAGGCTGTGTGAATGATGCTGACAACATATTGGGCCAGGGCTCTTAAGGCGCTGATGCAAACCGCAATAAGATGATGGGAGCCTCCTGACCGCACGTCACCGAGACGTGTCGGGAACATCATCGGCCGACACGTCGCGCTCTGCCTCGCGGATCGTCAAGGAAACGGCCTAAGGCTCTGCCACCATCCGAGAAAAGATCGGCGGTGACAGGAGATGTCCAGCGTACTTGGAGCCTTCTACGGTGAGATGGGCGTGATCCCAAACAAGCGGGACATCGCTGCCAACAACGAGACGGCAATTCCCCTGCGGACAAAGAGTGTCCAGGGCAGAGATGTAAGTGACGCCTTCGACCGACGAGAACGCTGATTTCATATCGCGATCTAACGTCGCGAGCTCTTCCAGGATGATGTCATGCGTTTCTGGCAGCTTCCCGGTACGGGCAAATGCACGGGTCAGGATGGATGGTAAGCGGCCTCTGAATTGAACGGATGGACCAATCAGGACGACAGGAACGCCAACTTGAGCGATCGTCGTTTTGAGATTCGAAACGAAATTAGCGATTCCGGCTTCCTGGCTATAGGTCAGCCAGTCTCCCGAGATGATCAACAGCCGGACCGAGGCGGTGTTTAGGAAGGTCCTGACTTGTTTTGCAAGCGGCGCGCAATAATCCTTTTGTCCAAAGATCGGATTAAATGTCGGGAAGCATGCGGCGCCCGTTGCGTATAACAGGGTTGTCCCGTCCGGGACTTCGCCGCTCAGCCCCGGGTAATACTGAGCTGCAAGGCTATCGCCCCACAAGAATGCAACTTGCTTCCGATGATCGAAAGAAAAACATTCCGGGTGTTTGTCCAGCGTCCAATCCTGGGCGAAGCAACGTCCGACATATGCCGAGTCAAGTTGCGTTTCATATGAGTGGGAGGCTTGCGCGGACGTTCGCGTGCTGCTTGTCCCGAGAATGGCAACCGCTACGAGCAGCGCAGTGGTCGCCGCGGAGCCGACAAAAACAGTTCGCTGCGAAATAGGCGCATAGCGGAAGCGGCGTTCAATCAGAAAGTAAGAAGCGGAGGCGGCCACCGCGAGCAGTGCGAACAGAACTAGTTTCTCCGCGGCCGTGACCGTCTGCGTCACCGAACCCAGCTTTGCGAGCGTGAAGATCGGCCAGTGCCAGAGGTACAGCGAATAGGACATCTGGCCGATGAGCTCGACAGGACGGGCGCGCAAGGAGGTCGGCCCTGCTGACAGAAACAATGCCGCTCCAATAACCGGCAGCAAAGCATTGAGACCGGGGAATGCCATGCGCGGGGTATACGACAGCACTGCGATCGTAATCAGCGTCACGCCCGCGACACGCAGGAGATGCGCGATCCAGCCGAGGCGCATCACGGGCAGCCATGTCAGCATGACGCCCGCGAGCAATTCCCATGCGCGGGACTGAATGAGGAAGAAGGCGCCAGCCGCATCGCGATTCAAAAGCCATTGACTGACGAGGAACGAACAGACCGCCAGCGCCGCTATGCACGCGCGGCGAATGTTGACGCTCTGAATCCGGAACAGCAGCCACAGAACAAGCGGCAGCAGAATGTAAAACTGCTCTTCGATGCCGAGCGACCAGGTGTGGAGCAGCGGCTTCTCCGATGATGCGCGGTCGAAATATCCGCTCTGCGACCAGAACATCACATTCGATGTGAAGGTCGCGACGCCAAGGATGGAGCGGACAAAATCCGATCGCTCCGAGCCGAATAGCACCTCGCCGCCCGCTAGCGCGACGATGACCAGCATCACGTACAGCGCGGGGATGAGGCGGCGGATACGGCGCTCATAAAAGCTAAGAAACGAGAACGTTCCTGCCGCCAGCTCCGACTGAATGATACGGCCGATCAGAAGGCCCGAAATCACAAAGAAGATATCGACGCCAACGAACCCGCCCCGAAAGCCGGGTATTTCAAAATGAAAGCCGATCACCGTGATGACGGCGATCGCCCGAAGCCAATCGATGTCGCGGCGATGTTCGGAGGTGGGATGCATAGCGCCACTAAGCACACCCCGCCTGATTTGACCACCAAAGCGCTATGCCGGGCAGACTTTCTTTGTGCAGAGAAACTTCAGCGCAACAGATGTGTAAAGGTGTGAAACACAAGGTGAAAGCGGCGACGCTGCGCAATGCGCGAACAAGAGACGCCGCGGGGCCGCCTAATGCCCGAACACGACCTTGTGCATGATCCTGCCCGGCAGGAGTGTGAAGATACCCGCAATCACAAGCGCGCCGGCGAAGATCGAAATCATCGTGATCTGATGCCCTCTCACATTGTGGGTGTGGGCGTAAGCGGCGCCAAGCAACAGCATCAGCGGCACGAAAACCGACAGGATATGAATGGGACTCCAGTTTCGCCAAAGCCTCCAGCCGTCGCCGTGAATCCAGAGCGAGGACACGCTGATGATGAGCATCAGCGCGATCCTGACCCAGCCAAGGGCGCGATGAGGCAGCGTCCCCTTCGGCGCAATGAGCTGGATGATGCCAAGGAAAAGAGCGGCCATCGCGGTAAACGCGTGAAGCGGGATTGGAGCCACAACATCCAGGAGCGGCGCAAAGTTCATCTCACTTCCCCAGTCCTGCGCACAATGGAACGCCCCTCACCTGCAGGTGCCACGGATCGGCTTCGGGCAATTCGCCACGCAGATGTCGTAGGAAAATTGAAAGTCCGGCTGCGCGCCGGCCCAGGTGGTGCACGGACGGGCGCAGACCGACTGGTATCGCTCCTCGCAGGTGACGGCCTCCGCCGGAGCGAAGCGCGAGATGAAAGCGCCGGTCATGCGCGGCGAGAGCGGAGATTGCACGAGTCTTTCGGCATGCGCCGCTGTACTCGGCAACAGCGGCGCCGACATCATAAGTACGGCCAGTAGTGACTTCGCTGTAAATGATTTGGCCATCGCAATGATCGGTCTGCTCATTCGCTCGCCCGCAATGAAAACCCCACCTAGTGTCGAAGTTCGCTACGGAATGCGCTGCATTACGAGGCGAACTTCGGATTCAGAACACTAGCAAGGCGGGGCTCTCATAGCAGATGGATGCGCGTTTGGCAGCTGTTGAGTCATGACCGGCAGATGTCAATCAGCCTGCGCCGATACCTCTTCAAGGTTGGCGAGGTATTTCTGCCAGCCGAACCGGGCGCCGCCATAGGCCTGCTTCTGATCCGGCCGGAAGCCCGCCTGCTCCACGCGCAAATGCGTGCCCTTCTCCGTCGGCGTCAGCGTAAACGTCACCACGCTCTTCAGCGCGAAGGCCGGATTCTCATTCGCAAAATCCCAGGTGTAGGACAGCGTCTTGTGCGGCTCGATGGCCAGCACTTCGCAATCGAGCACGATGGGCATGGCGGGTTGCGGGTCCATGCTGAGATTGAAGCGATGCCCCACCACCGGCGCGAAGTCGTTCTTCATCAGCCATTCGGAAATGAGATGCGGCTGCGTGAGCGCGCGCCAGATCTTTTCCGGCGCATGAGGAATGTCGCGTTCGACGACGACGGAGAGGGTTTCGGTCGCGGTGTTCATCGCGTCTCCTTCTTCTTCGCGGTTTTCTTCTTGGTCCGTGCTGAGGTGTTCAGTTCGATGGCGGCGCGGATGAGCGCCTTCAGCGCCTTCTCATCGATTTTCTCGCCTTCATGAATATCGATGGCGCGCCTCGTGTTGCCCTCGAGGCTTGAATTGAAAAGCTTTGACGGATCGTCCAGCGACGCGCCCTTGGCAAACGTCAGCTTCACGGCTGCCTTATAGGTCTCGCCCGTGCAGATGATGCCGTCGTGCTCCCACACCGGGACGCCGCGCCACTTCCACTCCTCGACCACATCGGGATCGGCCTGCTTGATGATCGCGCGCACACGCGCGAGGGTCTCGCCGCGCCAGTCGCCCAGCTCCTTGATCCGCCCATCGATCAGCTTTGATGGGGATTCGCTCTTGATCATCGCGCTCGCTCCTGCGCGCTAGCGGTCCGTGGCTTGCCTACATAAGGCAGCACGAACATATAGAGACCGCTGAACAACAGCAGGAACAGTGGCAGCAGCGGCGAGTAGGTTATCCATGCGGGCGGCTCGCCAAAAATCCGCGCGACGAAATTCGCAACAACGGTCAGCGTGAAGATCATGGACAGCCAGCGATGGCTCTGCCGAATCCATAGGCTCATATTCAACTCTCCTACTATTATGCACAGAACTGAGCGCCTTCCGGCGCGCTTACATTTTTTCGCCGGGCAATTCGCTCGCCTGCTTCACCCAACTCCTAAGCTGGGCTTCGTCGATTTCATCGTCTTCGCGGATATCGAGGTAGCGCACGTCCTTATGCTTCGACGCGCCGGGCGGCACAGGGCGCAGCGACGCGCCGCGGAAGAACGCGACTTTGACGTAATGCGTGAAGCAATGAAGGCTGAGAAACCAGCCCTGCCCTTCGATGCCGTAGAGCGGCGAATTCCATTTCACAGCTTTATGTACGCCCGGCACGGTGCGCACGACCAGCTCATCGAGCGCGCGTCCAATGTTGCGCTTCCAACCCGGCATTGCGGCGATGTACGCCTGCACTGGCGCGTCGCCATAGCCCTTTGCGATCTGCGGATTGCCGCCTGAGAGCAGCACCGGCTGTGTGGAATTGGGCGAGGATGATTTCACTGCGCTCTTGCGCGAAGTTTTCTTCATCGCAGTTTTCTTGCTTGCGCTTTTCCTGGCCGCAGTTTTCTTGGCTTCTGTCTTGCTCGCCTTTTTCCCGGCCTTCGCAACGGTACGCGTCGCGCTAACTTTCTTCGCAGCCTTCACCGATATCTTCGAGGTGCGCTTGGTAGACGTCCTCTTGGCAACCACGGCGCGCGTCTCAACAGCGCTGCGCGGCTTGGTCGCTCGCTTGCTCATTGGTCCATCCTCGCCAGCAGATCTTCGAGGCCGTCGAGCTTGTTCTCCCAGAAGCCGGGCAATTGTCTGGCCCAGTCAATCAGCGGGGTGAGCGCATTGAGCTGGGCGCTGTAGTGGGTCTGCCGTCCTTCGTGGCGATCGCGCACGAGCCCGGCCTGCTTCAGCACACCAAGGTGCTTCGAGACCGCCGGCTGCGAAACCCCCGCCCGCGCCGTCAACGCGCCGACCGTCTGTTCGCCATCGTGGCACAAGCGCTCAAAGATCGCCCGCCGCGTCGGATCGGCCAGGGTTCTGAACAGTATGTCTTGAACGTCGGACATCGATCAATCGATAACTCAATGGTTATGGATTGACGTATAACTGGATGGTTATGGGTGAGTCAAGCGGCTCCCTTGAGCGACTTTCCAATTCTATAATGAGATCCGCACTGATGTTTCGCCGACACTGGCAGCACAGGATTCGAATGATGAAGGGTCTGCCAGTTGAGCAGCTATAAGATCCCGGACTTGCCACCCAAGATAAATGGCCTGCTCGTGATGACAAAGCGCAGCGTGCTTTGGCTGACATTCTTCGGGCTGACCATGGCATTGTTTTCGGGCTGGTCGCTTTACGAGTGGTACGTGAGCGGGCAGCTTTTCGCGGCATCAAGGTTCGAACCCAGCGTATGGATCAGCTACTCTGATGCTCCGGACGTGTTCGTTTACTTGGCCTATATGCACATCGTCTCTTTTGTGTTCTTCACAATCGGCAGCGTTTACTTCGTTCGATTGCTTTTGATGCATCGCTACATCGATCCAGAGGCAGAGCCTCTTCCGCCATCGAATGAGGACAAGCTTGCACCTCATAGCGACTAATAGAGAGAAGCACTGCCGATGTTAGCTGCCGATCTCGTGTTTCTGATCGCCGTTGGTTTTGTGATCGCCTGCAATTTCTATTTCGAACCGCGCATCAAGAGCGATCGCGTCGCGATGCAATGGGGCCGGGATGGCAAGCCGACATGGTCCGCACCCAAGCGATTGGCGCAGTGGGGAATGGTTGCATTCATGGTGGCCGTCCGGGCCGTCATCTGGGCCATGATGACTTACATGCCCGAGAAGGTGCACAGCCCTGAACTCGGGCTGCTTCTCTTTTCCCTCATCGTCGCGCTTTCGCATGTCTTCGTGATCTCAAAGGTCGCGAGAGCTACTTAGGTCGAGCCTTTCAGAAAACTCATTGCGCCCACCCCGCACCGCTTCTAAAAGCACCCCTCGATTGAGTGTAAAGTGCTGCAAGACATCAACAACTTCATTTACGAGACGTTTGTCGCCAAGTTCGACTTGTGGGTCATTGTTGGACTTGGTGCACAGCTTATGTTCACCGGACGTTTTCTGGTGCAATGGATTTCCAGTGAGAGAGCTGGAAAGAGCGTCATTCCCCTCGCGTTCTGGTTTTTCTCAGTGGCCGGAGGCGCTCTCACGATGATCTACGGGATCGCAAAAAGAGAGCCGGTCATCATCTTCGGCCAGTTTTTAGCCATGCTGATCTATCTTCGAAACCTCGTTCTTATTTTCAAAAACAGATAGCGGCGGTGGCGTCGCGCTTTCCCATGTTGTCTTGATCTCAAAGGCGACGAGAGCAACTTAAGTTCGCCGCCAAAATCAAACCCGGCCTCGCGCCGGGGTTTTTGCTTATGGGTTAGGATTTTTGCTGACGGATTTTCCTCAATCCATCATCGTTGCGCTTTTCTCCAACATCGTTGCGCGTTCGCATTTTCCAGTGGACTCACCTCGACGCTGCGGCGAATGGCCTCACTTCTTCGTAGCGTTCGCCGAACGCCTGCAAAAACAGGCATCACGCGTCTTTTTCGTTGGCGCCGATGAAGCATGAACGTCGATCAAGCAACTGTGGCGAGTGCGCTACAGCAGCGCGGTGTTGCCGCGTGTATGAGAATTCCCGTTTCGAGATTCTGCATTTGAGGCGACATGAAAAAGATCATTACTTCAGCCGTCCTTCTGGGCACTGCCGCCAGCGCGCAAGCTGCTGATTTGCCGAGGAAGGCGCCAGTTTATAAGGCGCCCGTCGCCCAGGTTTATGACTGGACCGGCTTCTACATCGGCGCCAACGCCGGTGTAGGTTTCGGCCGCAGCGCGACCAACGTCGTGAGCCAGATCGGCGACAACGAGACACAGCGGCTGGGCGGGCTCGGCGCGCTCGGAGGCGGGCAGATCGGCTATAACCGCCAGTTCAACAATCTGCTTGGCTTCAATAACGTCGTGCTCGGCGTCGAAGCAGATATTCAGGGCACCGGATTCAACGACGACCGATCCTGCGGCAGCGGCGATTGCGCAACCATTGGCTTTCTCTACCACCAGAAGCTTGACTGGTTCGGCACGGTCCGCGGCCGCGTTGGCCTCGCGACAGGCCCCGTGCTGAGCTATTTCACCGGCGGCTTTGCTTACGGCAACGTCAAGACGGCGCTCACCTCTTTCAACACGCCAGCGGAATCGGCAACGTTCAGCGATACACGCACCGGCTGGACCATTGGCAGCGGCGTCGAGGCGGCGCTCGGCGGCAACTGGACCGGCAAGATCGAGTATCTCTATCTCGACCTCGGCACCCAGAGCGGGACCAGCATTGGAAATGCGTACACGTTCGGCTCCGATATCCGTGAACATATCTTCCGCGTCGGCGTGAACTATCGCATCGGCGGAAACTCGGCTTACACAACGGGCCCAACAGCCAACTGGGCCGGCCTTTACATTGGCGGCAACGCTGGCGGCGCCACGGCGCTCAATCGCAGCACACTCAGTCTCCCGAATATCGCGCCGCCTAGTCCGCTCCAGAAGTTCAACCTCAGCCCCGATGGCTTCATCGGCGGCGCACAGATTGGTTACAACTTCCAGGCAGGCAATCTGGTTTACGGCGTTGAAGCCGATTTCCAGGGCTCGTCATTGCGGGACGACAAGAACTGTCTGTTGTCTTGCCCGAACGCTGGTCAATTCGTGACCTTCGATCAGAAGCTTCAGTGGTTTGGAACGGTGCGCGGCCGCGCCGGCTACGCGCTCGGATCGTCGCTCTTCTACGTCACCGGCGGTCTTGCCTATGGCAACGTCAAGACCCGCGTGCAGGAAACCCTGGCGGCCATCGTATCCATCGACACCACCTTTGACCGCACGAAAACCGGTTACGTCGTCGGCGGCGGTATCGAATCCCCGCTCGATTTCCTCGGCCTGCTCGGACCGAATTGGACGACCAAAACCGAATATCTGTTCATCGATCTCGGCCGCGCAACGGATACGTACACGCTCGGACCAGGAGAGCATTCGTTCAGCACCAAGGTGCAGGAGCACGTCTTCCGCACCGGTTTGAACTACCACTTCAATTCGCCGGTCGTCGCGAAGTACTGATCGTACTAGCCAAAGTCCCTATCGATCGAACGACAAAGCCCCGGCGCGAGGGCCGGGGCTTTTATTTTTGATTTTCTGAGAACCGTCGGGCGACTTCTCTTTCCGCCCGACCTCTCGATGCCTTCGTGATCTCGAATGGGACGAGAGCAAATTAGGCGCTAGCAGCTCACCCGTCGTGTACCAGCCCTACAATTCGGAGCAGCCGTACCAAACAGACAACACGCTGAGGGCCACACCAATCACCCAGGAGCCGATCGTGTTTATAATTCTCAGCCATCCCATCACGACGTCTAGTTTTGGCATGAAAATAAAAGTTGGCTAACGCAGGAATTGAAGAAGAAGCTCGGGTGCAAACCCAACCATCGCCCCGACGCAAAGTCCAACGAAGCCGAGGGCAATGGCGCCGGCCAGCCCGTGATGCGTCCATCCGTACACCGCGCCGATTGTCGCGCCCAAGACAATCGCGGCAATTGCCCAGATTGACGTGGAGCACGATTTTGAGCTTGTTGATCATCCTGCCACTCGATGATTTCAAATGAAGCTTTTGAGACGAAGAGCGCCTGTCACTAAGAACGGATGTTCGGGCTGCCAGACTTAAAAACAAGCAAAGACTCCGCTTGACTCCACGAGAACAAAAAGAGAACATTGACGCGTACCATCTGGTGTCCCGATTCCGAAGTTCGCACAGGCTTGCGGCTTGCTCGGATGCGAACTTCGGAATCAAAGGGACACCAGCAAGCCTATGATTCTCGTGTGGTTCAGGTTCAGAAGTTCGCTTGAAGCGCGCGGAGAAAATGAAGCGAACTTCTGAACCACCACACGAGCACCGGACCAGCGCCATGTCGGCTTCCCCTGAGCCAAATCCCCCATCGGAATTGGATCGCCTCGACGCGGCGGCCGATGAGGCCATTGCCATGGCGGGCGGCGATCTGCGCGCCACCATCCGCATGCTGATCCTCGTCAACGAGTATCTCGAGTACGAGCTGGAGACCAAGGTATCGCAAGGCTACACCCGCGGCCTGCGGCACGGGCGGTTGAAGGCTTACAATGGCTGAGAGTTACAACGGATGAACGCGCTGCGAACCCCCACCCGCACCCCCGCGCGTTCCGCTGCCCCCGTCGCCTTCCGGCACGACATGTCGTGAGGCGGCGGGGGCGATGCCGCTGGCGTACACGCAACGCCACAAACGTGCGCTATATAAAGTGCTGACAAAGCGCGCGGCTTTTTGCCGTGCACACGCGAAGCATTTGCAAGGAACAGCCGCATGCACAGCCACTCCATCGAGACCTGGACCCACGATCACGTGTTCCTCGGAGAGGCGCACGATCGCAACGAGCGGCGCACATGGCTGGTGGTGATCCTGACCGCCGCGATGATGGTGGCGGAGATCATCGGCGGCACGGTGTTCGGCTCCATGGCGCTGGTGGCGGACGGCTGGCACATGTCCACCCACGCCGCGGCGCTGACCATTGCGGCACTTGCCTATCGCTTCGCCCGCGCGCATGCGCACGATCCGCGCTTTTCCTTCGGCACCGGCAAGCTCGGCGAGCTGGCAGGCTTTGCCAGCGCGCTCATTCTGGCGATGATCGCGCTCCTGATCGGCTATGAAAGCGTGCTGCGGCTGTTCACGCCGGTGACGATCGCCTTTTCTGAGGCGCTGCCCATCGCCGTGCTCGGCCTCGTGGTCAACATCGCCAGCGCCGCACTGCTGCACGACGGCGGGCATCATCATCACCACGGTCATGGCCACGCTCATGATCATCACGAACACGACGATCATGACCACGATCACGCCCATGACGATCATCACCACGACGCGCATGATCATCATGATCATCACGCGCATCACGGCCATCACGACAGCAACATGCGCGCGGCTTACGTCCACGTGCTGGCGGACGCGCTCACGTCCGTGCTTGCTATCGCTGCGCTGCTGGCGGGCAAATATTACGGGCTGACCTGGATGGACCCCGCCATGGGTCTCGTCGGTGCGGTCGTTATCATCTCATGGGCCGTGAGCCTGATCCGCTCGTCAGGTGCGGTGCTGCTCGACATCGTGCCGAACGTGTCGCTGTCGAAGACCATCCGCACCCGGCTTGAGGTGAACGGCGACAAGGTGTCGGACCTGCATCTGTGGCGGCTTGGCCCTGGCCACACCGGCGTCATCGCGGCGCTGGTGTCAGACCGCCCACAGCCACCCGCGATCTACAAGGAGCGCTTGCACGGCCTCAAAGGCCTGTCGCACGTCACCGTGGAAGTGCATCCTTGCCCGCATCATCATGATGTCGCGGCGTAACGCGAAGTAAAATCCGGTGATGCCGCCGCGCACGCAAAATCGCGGATAACTTTCAGCAGGCGCATGCAGCTTGTGGCAATAACGTAAGCCTCCATGCTACTTTGCGTAGCATTGTTGGGGGCGACAAGCCGTGCGTTACTTTATTCTTTTCTGCGCTGCAGGGTGTCTTGCTGGCGCCGCTGATGTCCGGGCGGATTCTCCGGACTGCGATGCGATCAAGACGACGCTGATCCCCTATCAGATTAAGTTGATCAAAGAACATTCCGTCTGGCGCGGGCTGTACACGATCCAGGTGGCAAGAGATTCCTCGGGATCTGACGCAACGATCGCCCGTGTGACCTCAACCACATCTTACAAAATCAAGTCGATCACGCGGAATGGCTCTCGTACCGCGAGTGACCGCCAATACTTTAGGGGAGAATCCAATTCGCGCATCGATCATTTGACATACGAGTATGAAGGCCTCGATCCAAAACAAGCGGACTATCGGATCGACCAGAATTTCGTTTTCAAGGAAAAATTCGAGAATATCGACGGCAAGGATAAGGAATTTATCCGTTCTTATGACATCTCCTACAAATACCGAAAGACAGAGAATATCTCGATCGGCTCCTGCGTTTTTATCGCTCATCTCGGAGAATCGACGGTCACTGATGAGAAGACTCATAGAGTGAGCAAAAGCTTCTCATGGCATTTCCCGGACTTGAGATTGCTGGTGGGTAATCCGAGTCCCGACGTTACTTTTCAGAGCATCAACACCATCTTTGAACCCATCGACCTTGCAGAGCCGAACTGGCCTCCAGCTCCTTCAAAAGTGGATAATCATTGACGCTGCGAAGGCCTGTTCCACTTCATGTTTGACTTGCTTCAACATTCGTCCGCTGAAAAATTCCAGCGACATTCCGCCGCCTCTGTTAAGGTTGATTGGTGAGGTTAAACTGAGCGAGCAATTGAACATTTGACCGGCAGGAGTAAAGGCAATGCCTTTCGGAGTGTCGGACTTGATGATTGCTGTGATTGTTGTGGGCTTCCTGGTCGTGATTGGCTGGATCGTCGCCAGAATTCTCGACCGCAGAAGCGACGTGCTGCATTACGTCAACCGCGAGAACCACGAGCCGTAAGCGCTCCGTGATCGCGCCGCCTGTTGTCCGCTTTATAACGTCCCCTCACTCCACCGGCTGCAGCGGTGGCACCTTCCAGCTCCCGTCGAGGATCGCCTTGCGCGGGCGATAGAAGCGCATGGTGAAATTCCACCCCGGCATCACCAGCAGGCAATTGGGCGTACCCTTCTCGCAATTGCCGAACTGGATCGTCACCGCGCCGTCGCTGTTGCGCTTCGCCGTCACGTTATTGAGCGAATAGGCGTTGAGGTCGTTCTTCACGAAATAGCCGTCAGAATTGTAGACGCTGACCGACCAGAAGCCGTCCACCGGCACGTCCTTCAACGTCAAACGATAAGCCGTCTCGCCGTCATTTCGGATCGGATAGACGTTCTGATATTCCGCAGCAGCACGCGGATTGCCGCCCCACCCGGTCGCCGTTCCGATCAAATGGTCGAACGGATCCACGTCGGCCTTCTTGCCGAACCTGTTCACCACATTGCCAAGCACGCCCAGCGCAAACAGCGCACCGCGCACCCTGTCCTGCGAGGGCGCATCCCACAGCGGAATCTCGAACGAGCCGACGCGATCCTGCCCCACCATCACTGCATCCTGCAGGCGGTTGGCGATGGCGATGTCCTTCGGATCCTCGGCATTGACGAGCGTGCGGATGATGAGCGCCACATAACGCGTGCCGATGCTTGTGCGGTCGAAGGTGAAGCGGCCCGGCGCGTAAACCACATCAGGTGAATAGTGATCCTGTGAGATCGCCTGCAGCGACATGAAGCGACCGCCCGTATCGGGCAGCGTCACCGTCACCGGCGCGGCGTCGAGATCGAACACCGCGGAGGAATAGAGCGTATCGCGATTCATCCGCACCACCGTCTGGTCGTCGATCGACGGCGGCATGCGGCGATGGTTGAACTTACCGAATCCCCCGACTGAAAGGCGGCTGAAATAAAGATCAGTCTCGGCGCGGACGAAATTGTGCACGTTGACGGGGACCGGCCTGTTCTTGGACTCCGCCGTTGCAGGCATGACAAACGCCAGCAAGAAGGCCAACGCCAGCAGCACCGAGGATGCTCGTCGGATCGTGTCGCGCACATCCGCCTCCTTAAGCGTCAACACGCCGGGGCTTCCGCGCAAGTCAGATTACGAATTCAATACACGCAAATTTTGCCTGCGGCAGCGGCACCGGCATTCGGTTCAGCGCATCCGGCTGGTGCGCTGGATTACACTAGCGATGTCCGCCTGAGGCCGGACACGACAAAGCTCAAGTAAGCATAGTCCTCCGGCTGTCCGGCTGATAGGCCCCGCTGGGGGTGATTTTGCAAAGGTGCGGCGATCGTCTTCAGTTTCCTGTGACCGGCTTGAGGTTGATCACGCCCCGCGCTCCTGGTCTCGTCTTCGACGGCAACGCCACCCGGGATTGCGACTGAGCAACATCGATAAGCTGCAAGATACTCGGGTTGATTTCGGAAGCATACGTGATTGGCAGCAAGTGATCTGCCGCAGGCAGATGTATGTGCCGGGCGTGCGGCATGATTGATGCGAGACGCTTCACAAAGTGCTGCATTGGCAGCGGTGACGCACCTCCAGAAAACAGCAATGTCGGCACTGTCAGTCGCCGGGCGGCCTCGCCTATTCTCGCTTCACTGAACACCGCCGAAAAATCTCCGGCAAGCTTATTGGCACGCTTGAGGAAGCCCACCTTCTTGGTCGATGACAGCCTTTCCCAATATCCTGACCCATTCCAGAACCTGAGGAACCTTTTTACAGCAAGCTCCTTCTCGCCCGACCAGATCGGCGAACAAATATATTCACACTCCCGGGCAAAGAGCTCGTACACGGGGCGATCGGCCTCTTGTTCAAGCAAGAGCGACGGCAATACCGGCTCAATCAGTGTCAGGCTCCGAATTCGGTGCGCATAACGTCCACTGGTCGCGATCTTGAACGCGATAGCGCCACCGAACGAATGTCCCAAGAGATGAATCGGGCCCGCAAGTGTCTCTAATTTCTCGGAGAGGTGCTCGGCTTCGATCTCCAGTGTTGACGGCGCGGGATCAAGCCAAGGCGAATTCCCGCCGTAACCCGAGATGTCAGGCGCGACTGCATGATATCGGCTGCCGCACGTCTCAATGAGTTCGGCCCATTGCTGCCCAGAGCCCAGCGAGCAGTGCAACGCCACGACATTGTCTGTTGAACTATCGTTCACGGACGACTGTATCAAGGTCATTGCTTTCTCCCCCGGTCCACTTAAGCATCGCAAATGAGCGCTGCGTTCGGTCGGCGAGTCACGCTCCTGCCCTCGCCTTCAGCGGCAAGCCCAGCCCGGACTTCGACTGAGCAGCATCGATGTGTCGCAGGATCTTCGGGTTGAGGTCGGACGCGTGCGTGATTGGCAGCAAATGTCCCGCTTCCGGCACGTGGATGTACCGCACGTTCGAGATCATCGATGCCAGACGCCGCACAATCTGCCGTGTGGGCTGCGGCGACTTTCCTCCTGAAATCAGCAATGTCGGCACCGAGAGTCGCCGCGCGGCCACGCATACGCCTCCCTCATCGAAGATCGCCGCGAAATCGCCGGCAAGCTTGGTGACGTGCTCCAGCAAGGCCACCTTCTTGTTCGGTGACAGGCTGTCCCAAGATCGCGGTCCGTTCCAGAATGTCAGGAATCTCTGCAAGGCAAGCTCCCTGTCGCCGGACCAGAGCGGCGCACAGATGTGCGCAGCCCCGCGAGCAAAGAGTTCATACAGGGGGCGATCGGCATCGTGTTCAAGCAGGATCGCCGGCAATACGGGCTCGATCAATGTCAGGCTCCGAACCCGATGTGCATACCGCCCGCTAGTGGCGAGCTTGAACGCGACTGCGCCACCGAACGAATGCCCAACGAGATGGATCGGGCCGGTGAGCATCCTCAGCTTCTCGGACAGGTGCTCGACTTCCATGTCCAGCCGCGACGGCGCGGGATCGGCACAAGGCACATCCCTGCCGTAACCCGAGATGTCAGGAGCAACGGCGTTATATCTGAGGTCGCACGCCTCAATCAATTTGGCCCATTGTTCTCCTGAGCCCAACGAGCAGTGCAAAGCCACGATGTTGTCTGTCGCGTTATCGTTGAGGGGCTGCCGCAGGTGTATCACAGTCATCGCGTTCTCCGTCGGTCCACTTAAGCGTCGCAAATGATCGCTGCATTCAGCCGATCCCAAAAGAGATCGGCGCCGCTCGCGCAGTTCGCATTCCACTCGTCGTGTGCAGCGTCATCCGCACCGTCGGTGACATACTTGAACGCACGCCATGGCACGCCGAAGCGCTTGCAGGCGCTGGCGATTGCAAACAGCTCCATATCGACAAGGTCGACTTTATTCTCGGTGAGCCACGGATCCTCCGACATCACGAAGCTGTCGCCTGTGCCGCAGACCCAGCCGATGTGGCCGGATTCGAGGATATGGCCTTTAATACGATCTTCACAGAACGGCGTGACACCACGCGGCGAAAGCGGCATCGCCATCATGTCGCGTTGAATCACACGCGATATTTCAATGAGACCGTGGAGGTTCTTGCTGATCTTGCCGCAGGTGCCGTAGTTAATCACAAGGGCGCGTTTCTCGGCGACAAGCGCCTGTGTTGTCGCCAATGCCGCGTTGATCTTTCCCACGCCGGTGAACACAACTTCGACGCCATCTGCGGCGCGCCCGGCATCCAACTCGCTTTCCAAGGCGGCCACGACCAGGACCGGACGCTTCAACACAGATACGACCGGGCGCTTCCACACAGAGTTGTCCCGAATATTCATCATGCTCTTCCCCGCTGCGAATGCGATCATCGAGCGGGCGAATACACCTGACGCGCATTGCGCCGCGATTGCAATTTTTGGGTTCTGCGTTACAGCGGTAACTGGGATGATGGCGAACGTCCGCTGATAGGTTACGGCTTCACGCAACATCAGTCAGGAAGCGTTCGAGATAAGGATTGAAGTCGTCCGGCGCTTGCCAGAACGGAGCGTGGCCACACGCGGGAATGCGGTGGCAGCGACCTTCCCAAAGGTTGGCATAGGGAATCCTGTCGAAGTAGTCGAGGTTGATGATCTTGTCCGCGCCCCCGTTGAGCACGGCGAGCGGGATCGAGCTGGTTTCGACCACACGGCGCTGATCATTTTCTAATCCTTCGCGGCGGGCCTCGAACAGCCGCTTGCGGAAACGGCCATCGCAACGTTGGACGGCCTCGATCAGGAATGGTTCAGCGGAGGCACCGAAGATCGCGCCGACAAAGCCCTCGATCTCGCCCTGCGTGAGGTGCTCGCGGCTCGCGGCGCCGGTTTGCGGAGAACCCATGAAGCCTTCGGCGAAATTGTCACGGCCCACGGGTGGCGTTCCGACCACCATCATGCCCTTCACGCCTGGCAAGCGAGACGCCATCTCGATCGTGATGTGGCCGCCGAGCGACCAGCCGAACAGAACGACCTCGTGAATATCGAGCTTGTCGAGCAGTTCAATCCCAGCATCGGCGAGGCCCGCAATCGTGTAGCTGCGATGGGGATCGATGGCATTGCCGGACTCGCCATGGCCCGGCAAATCGAAAGCAATCAGCCGATGATGTTGCGCGAGCCCGCTCTGGAATTGATGCCGGAACACGCTGTGACAGGTCGAATTGCCGTGGATCATCAGCACCGGCGTTCCACCCTCGCCGCGCTCCTCGACAAAAATCTTAGCGTGCGATGTCGCCACACTGTGGCAACGCGGTGACTGTCCCTGCGAATGCTGCATGTGTTTCCTCGCTATCATGCCGGCACCACAGCCGGGCCGAACATCATCAAGCGGTGGATACACATCATCCGCGTTGCGCCGCGATTGCGATTTTATCGTTCTGTGTTACAGCCGTAACCGCACGCAGTTGCACGTGACCTACCAGAGTTGAGGCGACCTGTGCTCTGCGCTTCTCTCTGCCTCATCCCTGATGCAACGAGCTTAAGCCGCGGCCTTCCCGCTGGAAGCCGCCGCGACCACATTCTCGATCCTGTCGAGCGCCCTGCCGATCTTCCGCTCGGCCACCTGCATGTCGTAGCGATTTTGCAGGTTCAGCCACAACCGCGCCGAGGTGCCGAGCGCCTTGCCGAGCCGTAGTGCGGTGTCGGCAGTGATGCCGGTGGCTTCATTCGCGATGCGTTCGATGCGCGTGCGCGGCAGGCCGCACGCCTTGGCCAGACGACCGGGCGCCATGTTCAGCGGCTTCAGGAATTCTTCCCGCAGCACTTCGCCGGGATGCATGAGAGGAAGTTTCTTGGGCACAAGCAACCCTCCCTGGTTTCATAGAGACGCATGCTTCCAGTCGAGATCATGAGCGCTCTGGCGATCAGGTGCCGTCCGGTCGCTTGCCTTGGAATTGGATAGCGCACTTCTTCATGTTTGAGGCCTGCTCGACGGCGACCATTTGCCCTTTGAGATTGGCAAGTTCCGCCGCTGTCTGGCCATCACCACCGACGAAGAAGGCCGCCGGCCAAAAAATCACTACCGCCGCCGTCGTTGCCAACGCGTCTTTCGAACGCTTTTCGTCCTGCACGCCTGAGATCTGTGCTGCGCGCGTGGACAGCGATTGAGCCTCCATTGCAAGCTGCTGGCAGGTATATGTCTGATATTGAACCGGCGAAACGTAGGTCGCCTGAATGTCCTTCGATGACGAAGCACAGCCAGCGACAGCCGCCGCCAGCGCCAAAACAATCACTTTACGCATTTCAATTTCCCCTAGCCCACCCCATTGATTGCTCAACCAGCGCGCGCAAGCAAGTGCTGGACGCAATTTTCCAGTAACTCACCCCACATCCTCCGGCACCTGGCCGAATGATTTGAGGATCACGGCATCTTCGAAATCGCCGGAGGAGAGATCGCCGGTGCGGCTGAAGGCGATGGCCCCGCCTTTGCGCGCCATGTATTCCGCGCGCCGCACGGCTTCCGATGCAGTTTGAACTTGTTGGGGGGCGCCGGGCACCAGCCGGCCCGCGCTGGTGAATTCGAACGGCTGGGCTACGTAATAAGTCACAGATGTCATTGAGCACTTCTCCCTGCTCGTGTGGTGGTTCAGAAGTTCGCTCTATTTTCTCCGCACATCCTTCAAGCGAACTTCTGAACCTGAACCACACGAGCAATCATAGATTTGCCAGTGTCCTTTCAAATCCGAAGTTCGCGACAGAGCGCGCTGCATCACGGGGCGAACTTCGGATTTGGGACACTGGCCCGCAACAACCTGACTCCATCAAAAGAACAAATCAAGAACATTTAGTTGTGAAAACGCGATGGGAAACTCTCTACGCGAAAGTTGAAAATCTTCTACTGTCCTGCGAGCCGCGACGCGGCGCCAAAGAGAGACAGAGCGAGACACAATGCCAAACCTTCAGGAGCCAGGCTTTCAAGAAACACGTTCGCCCTGCCGCGCCGCATCCGCGCACAATCGCCAAGGAGAGATCACCTGATGCCCCGCCCGCAAGCAAAGGTACAAGACGTGTTCACTTACTTCGTGCTGGCGGATTTCGGCAAAGCGGGCATCGCCTGGGTGGAGCGCAGCGTCAACGACGCCGACCGCAAGACCACCGTCGCGGACATCACCTCCGGCCAGTGGGGTGAGGTGATGACGATCCTCGAATGCAACCCGGCGGAGAACATCTGCAATGACGTGACCGAGGAATTGCTGCGCGAAGCGGGCGTATGGGACGAGCCGCTGGATCCGATCGACACGCAGGCGGCGCGCTTTGATCACGCGCGCGATCTGCGCAAGCACGAGGCGGCGTAACGATGAATGCTTCCGACCAGCGCCTCGCGGTGGCGCGCCTCACAACTTACTGCGAGATCATCATCACCCGCGGCCTCTTACCGATGGACAAGGAAATCGCACTGCGTGCGCTGGTGAATTCAACGTGCAATGCGTTCGATATGGCAAGCGTGGCGGAGAGGGATGTGGCTCCTGTGCAGAACGACGTTCGATGCGGATGATCAAGACTGGCTGCTGGAGGCCTTGGATTTGCAGGAAGCAGCTGTAGAATGAATAAACTGCCGCCAAGAGGCCACGTTCAAGTTTTCCGTTCGGAGAACCTATGTGATGGAATTGGTCATTATTCTTTTTTTCATCGGGCTATTTCTGGCCGGCGCCATTTCCGCGATCTTCTTGACCGTCATTACCAAACGGGCCTGGGCCGCCTTTCTCATCTGCAGCGTCGCCATGTTGCTTGTGTTCCGCGACGTTTACATGTTGGGGAGATACGAGTTGGAAACACTTATTGCACCTGTGGTCTTTTATGGCCTCACTGTTCTGGGTGCGGCTTTCGGTGTCCTGCTGTCCTTTCCTTTCAGACGATGGCTTCTGCTCCAAAAGATCCGCCAGAACTGACGCGCGAAGCGCAGCCTTAAATCTAGGAAGTCGACCTGCATCAGGCCCTACCGCAAAGGGCTGAATCTTCCAGCTTGCTGCAAGGTGCTAGATTTGATCGCGCATATGACGCGATTTTTCCATCACACTTGTCAGGCCACGCCGACGCGGCACCTGGATAAAGCGTGCGCACTGCAGCCAACACCATGGATCATCTGCTCGCAGAGGAGGACGCAACATGTTGTCTTTGAAAACAAAGTCGTCTTTGAAAGCGATGCGTGCAGGAATTGTGCTGGGTATCGCTCTCGTCTCGCTCGTCACCAATGCGCTCGCCGGACCGAAGGAGGATGTGGCGGCGGCGACCTCGAGCTGGGCGGCGGCGCTTGGCGAAGACAACCCCGACAAGGTGTTGGCGCTCTATGCCGACGACGCCGTGCTCTGGGGAACGCTGTCGCCGAAACTACGCGCCGACCGGGCGGCCATGCAGGATTATTTCGTGACGGCTTTCAAAGCTCTCCCCGGCCTTAAGGTTGCCTTCGGCGAGCAGTTGATCCGCGTGTATGGCGATACGGCGGTCAACACCGGCTATTACACGTTTTCGTATCAGAAGGACGGAGAGACGAAGCAGCTCCCCGCGCGCTACAGCTTCACTTACGTCAAGAGCGGGGACAAGTGGCTCATTGTCGATCATCATTCTTCGGCAATGCCGCAGGCCCCGAAGTAGCCGTTCGCTCAAGATACCTGCCGCGCATTAAGCCGCCTTGCATCCGCGCTTAAGCGATCAAAAGCCGACAGCGCCAAGGATTGAATGCGCCTACAACGCCATTGATGGAAGCTCTCGAACTTACGCATACGTCCGGCTTTTCATCTGTCTTACACATCAATGCTTACACACTAATGTCTTGCGCACGAAAGCGGGACGCGCGTCTCATCACGCCTTGCGAAATGATCATCACTTGCGATGACATGAGATTCACACCCGTTTGATTGGACCGTGCGCATCTATTTCTCTTACAAGAGCTAATCAGAGCGTGCGCAATGGGGACTGTCGTGACAGTTGTTCGCGACGCCGGGCATCCTGCAAGCAAGCTCTCTGAAACGATGTGATCTGGCGCGTCGAAAGTCAGCGCGCATCCCGACCATCCCCATTTTGCAGGGTTAAATTGAATGAACGTGTTCGATGCGGCTGTGCTGAGTCACGCCGAAACTGCCGCTCTCATGAAACGTGTCGCCGGTCCGGTCCTGATGCCCGACGACGCCGACTTCCAAACCGAATGCGCCACCTTCAATTTGATGACTCCCTTACATCCGGCCGTTGCCGTCGGCGCGATCAACCCGGCGGACGTGCAGGCCGCGGTGCGCTTCGCGGCCGGACGTGAGTTGCCGATCGCAGTGCTCGCGACGGGACATCAGATGGTGTGCGCCGCCAAAGGTGCGGTGCTGATCAACATGTCGCGGATGAACGCGGTGCAGATCGATCCCACACGAAACCTTGCGCGCGTCAAAGGCGGCGTCCGCTGGAGCCAAGTTCTCAACGAAGCTGACAAATACGGGCTCGCGCCGGTCAGTGGCACCTCGCCGACCGTGGGCGTGATCGGCTATCACCTCGGCGGCGGAGCAAGCCCCATTCTTGGCCGCACCCATGGTTATGCCTCCGATCACATCCAGGCGATCGAGATCGTGACTGCCGACGGCGAGTTGCGCCAAGTCACGGCGTCCTCGGAGCCGGATCTGTTCTGGGCGCTGCGCGGCGGCAAGAGCAATTTCGGCGTGGTCACCGCGCTCGAGTTCACGCTGTTTCCGATCAGGCGCTTCTACGGCGGCGGTCTGTTCTTTGCCGGCGAACACGCGGGACAAGTGCTGCACTGCTGGCGGGAATGGGTGGTCAACCTGCCGACGGAGATGAGTTCGTCCATCGCCTTTCTGCGCCTGCCGCCGCGTCCCGAGATGCCGGAGTTGTTGAGAGCACGGTTCGTCATGCACGTGCGTTTTTCCTCGCTGCGTTCGCGCGAGGAAGCGGACGGCGTTCTCGCTCCGATGCGCGCAATCGCACCGGCGTTGCGCGACACCATCGCAGAGATGCCATACCGCGACATGGGCTCGATATTCATGGAGCCACCTACGCCTGTGCCGTGGGTCGGGCGTTCGGCGATGCTGCGCTCCTTTCCGCGTCAGGCCGCCGATGCCCTGCTCGCTGTGCTCGGTCCCGACGCACGCACCGACCTTCGCTTCGTCGAACTACGGCTCCTCGGCGGCGCGCTGGAACGTGCACCCGCTGTGCCGGACGCCGTCCCCGCGCGATGCGCGCGCTGGTCACTGTACGGCGTCGGTGGCGGCCATCCTGATTCCGCTCCGGTCTTCGAAAAGCAACTCATTGCTCTGACCAACGCGGTGGCACTATGGGCACAGCAAGAGGCGATGCCGAACCTGCTCGGCGAACAGCAAGGCGCCACGCCGCAAGAGCTGCGCGCGATCTACGGTGCGGAGCGCTACGACCGGCTCATGGCAATCAAGAAACGGTACGATCCACTCAATCTATTCCGTGTGAACCATAACATCGCGCCCGCATGAGCGCGGACAGAAAGCCGCTAGTTAAAACGCCTTGCGCTCGCAACCCGGAAGCTGCGTATCGTCGGCAAAGCGCGCAATGGTCCATGCAATCAGCGGCGCTTCCAGCGGCGAGCCGGGCTCGACGATCGTGCCGTGATCCATGCCCATGAACGTCCAGTAGTCGAGCCGCTGTCCGGCCATGCAGCGCTGATCGACATAAGTCTTCGTCGCATCCGGCAGCACCACCACATCCGACAGGCCTTGCGCGATCACGAGCGGCGCGGCGATCGGATCTTTTGCGGTATTCTGCGCCAGCCGTGCGTCCAGCGCCGCATTGATCCTGATGGCCAGCGCGCGACCGTCGAATGTTCCGGCAAGCGCCGCGATCCGCTGCGGGTCATCCAGCGGCAGGACGCCGCAAAGGCCGGCCATCTCCCGCGCCGCCGCACGCGCGTCGGGGAGTATCGCGTCATCAAACATGATGTCCGGATAGAAGCGGCTGTAGGCCGCCGCCAGATAAGGCCCGAGCCGCTTGTCGACCGGCAGGTTCATCCTCAACAGCTCGATCATGTTGCCCGGTGGCGCGATGGCAGCAATGCCTGCGATCTCCACATCGGGCGCGTAACGCGGGCCGACAATGCCGGTCCACAGCGCCGCATGCCCGCCTTGCGAGTGGCCCCACACCACCGTGCGCGCATCTAAGTTAAGTTCTTGCATCTGCCGCGCCGCGCGAACGGAGTCGAGCCCCGAACGCGCTTCGCCTTCACCGATCATGTAAGGATGCGGACCGCCCTTTTCCGCGAATGCATAGTCGGTCGCGACGATCACCCATCCGGCGCGCGCGGCATGATCGAGCGCGGGAATGCCCATCGCTGGCGCTGACATCAGCGACGGCATGCACTTTTGCAGCAAGCCCGTCGTGCCGTGCTCCCACATGATCACAGGACGCAGACCAGCCGGCATATTCATCGGCGCGAACACGGTCGCCACAGCGGTTGCGGGCGTCTGGTCGTCAATCGTCGTCGTGTAGAGAATGCGCCAGCCGCGCAAGGCCTGCGGCAAGGTCACGTCTTTCAGCGGCTCGCTGCGCAGCAGTTCACCCGGCTTGCCGGGGCGTTCCATTGGCGGATCGTAGAACGCATCGGGCGCGCGGACCGTGATCGCCGCCCGCATGTCGCGCGATATCCTCTCTTGCGACGCGGCGGATGACGCAATCACGCAGCCCGCAACAAGAAGTGTGACAGCGAATTGAATCGACCGATGCCGAAAGACAGTCCACATGGTTGAACTCCACCCATGGCGGGATCAGCAATCAGTGAACTCACGCGAGCGCTCTTAAACACGCCTTGAGCTTAAAGCGCGACACGCCATGTTGGAAGTGAAGAGGCCAATGGCCAAACGTAAGGGACCACGCGAACACAGAGGAGATCCGCATGACGATCTATATCTCGCAAGGCCGTTACACGTCCGCCGCCATCCGCGGCATGTCCGCGAAGCCTGAAGACCGCTCGGAAGCGGTCGCGGAATTATTCGCCGCCGCCGGTGGCCGGCTGATCGGCTGGTATCTCACTCTGGGGCATTACGACTGGTTGATCATCGCCGAAGCGCCGGACGAACCGTCGATGATTTCCGCAGTGCTCGCGGCGTCCGCCGGTGGAAGCCTCACGGACATCACCACCACCGTGGCGCTCAACGCCAGCGATACGACGAAAGCGTTCCAGCGCGCCGGTGAACTGACGCGAAAATTCAGGTCGGCCGGCCGCGCCGATTATTATGGCGTCGGCATCGCCCCCGGCGAAGCGTAAGTCCGCCTGTTATTGTTTTGTCACAGTCTCGCGCACTTCGGTACAACACTCCGGGCACTCGAAGATCACGTCGAGCTTCGCGACGTTCCAGTGTGGCTCGACGTTCCTGATCTGCATCGGCAGGCGGTTGCAGCTTGGACACACCATCATCGGCGCATGGCTTGCGTGATGCTGGTAATGCTGACTGTATGCTGGCATAGCGGCTCTCCTTCATGAGCGGAGCACAACGCTCTCCCCAACGCCCTAATGAAGTCGTGCGGACATTGATGCCGCCATGATGCGGCAGATGATGGGCAAACTCATGAATTTCCCCACAAATTTCGCGGGTGTGACTAATTTGCACGGCCTAGTGGTCCAATTCTCACGTTCGCATCCGTCTCGGCGGGCACTCTTGCGAACGTTAGAATTGAAGGACCACTAGCAAATATAGATTCTAGTGTCCCGATTCCGAAGTTCGCATTATTCCGCTGCACCTTCGTTTGCGAACTTCGGAATCGAAGGACACTAGCAAGTTATTGATCTAGTGTGGTTTTGGTTCAGAAGTTCGCTTACAGGACTCGCCGAGAGAATGAAGCGAACTTCTGAACCACCACACTAGTGGAGCTCTGGGATTTGACGTTCGCATCACGAATTCGCGGCAAGCAGCGTAGCGAACATCAAATCCGCTCCACTACTCACCGTCGCATCCATCTCTTTCTCAGGTCCTTCGCGACAAAGATGACAAATGCAGCGATCGTCGTGAATTGTGGAACGAGAAGCGTGACGGCAACGCAGGTGGTCAACCACAACGCAAGCCACGGCGCAGACTCCGGCGTCAGGTTGCCGAAAGGCTGCGGCGACGTCGCAGTCAAATACCACACTAGAAAAACCACTGGCATGCCGACGATGCGCAACTTATGCGTGGGCAACAGCAGGCTGAGAAGCAAAAGCCACGGGAAAATCATCGACCAGGCAAAAAGCGCAACGATGAGTCCCGCCCGTATGACTTCGCTATGCTCAATGAACCGATGCCAGAGGAAGAGGCAAGGCACCCAGCCGAGGCCGATCCCGATAACGCCCGTCCGTGTCCATCTCACCCACGGCACGAGAGGCTGAACGGTCATCGGCAATGCCTTCATCAAAAACAGAAATGAACCTTGGCGCGGCTCACGCACGGCAAACGATGTCGCGCGGCGGCCTGGCGGTAGAATTCGCACAGGCTTGCGACTTGCTCGGACGCGAACTTCGGAATCAAAGGGACACTAAAGCGCGATGAGATCAGGATGAATCATCATCGCGCTTTAGGTTATTGTTTGAGCATGATCTTTTCGGAAAACCGCTGCACACTTTTCCGGATCATGCTTTAGCAAGCCTATGATTCTACTGTGATTCAGGTTCAGAACTTCTGAACCACCACACTAGTCAGCGGCCTGCAAAATCCAAAACAGCGCGAACGCGCAGATAATCCAAAGGAGCACCATCAACGATTTACGAACGAAGCCCCGGTTGCGGGCCTCCATTCGAACTGAACAACTCATTTTCCCAATTCCCCAGCGGGACATCCATCGCATTCCGTGACAAAGCGCAAGTCCCTTCGTACCCGCACGTCCCATTGGTCGCAGGGTTTCAACATCAAGTTCGAGGCAGCGGGGCGAATTGCATCAATTTGTTGGGACAATTGGACGGCCGTTCGCCTGGCGGCGCAGCTTCCCGGCAGGCCCCGATCGTGCCGCCGCTGTCTTCAGGGTGCCGCCCTCACTGCGTCAGCGTGTTCTTGTAGATCGTGCCGTCCTTCATGATGACCTTGAAGGCCTTGGCGGGGTCGGCAATCAGCTTGATGTTCTCCAGCGGATTGCCGTCCACCAGCAACAGGTCCGCCAGCGCCCCCTCCTGCACCACGCCGAGCTTGCCGGGATAGGGATTGCGCTCGCCCGACATCGCCAGCAATTGCGCGTTGGCGCCGGTGGCCATGGCGAGCACCTCGGCTGGCGTGTACCATTTCACCAGCATGGCGAGCAGTTCGCCCTGCCGCTGCGCCAGCGCCGGTGAAAACAGGATGTCGGTGCCGAACGCGGTCTTCAGCTTGTACTTCTTCGCGAATTGATACGTCCTGTCGATACCTTGGAACACTACGCCCGCCTTGACGCGCTGAACCGAGCCCTCAGGGAAGTTGTTCACCATTTCCTCGGCGATCGGCTGCAGGCTGAGCCAGATGTCTTTCTCCGCGAGAAGCTTCGCACTTGCCTCATCCATCAGAAAGCCGTGCTCGATGCACTTCACGCCCGCGGCCACCGACCGCCGGATCGCCTCCGGCGTAAACGCGTGTGTTGTGACGTAAGTCCCCCAGTTACTGGCGGCTTCCACCGCGGCGCGCAGTTCAGCCTCGGTGAAAGTGGTGACGTCGAGCGGACTGTGCGGTGATGACACACCGCCTCCTGCCGTCAGCTTGATCTGCGAGGCGCCTTGCATGAGTTGTTCGCGCACGCGCACGCGCACTTCATCCGGGCTGTCCGCAACCATGCTGCCGCCGATCTGCTCCATGCGGGTCAGCGTGCCGAGTTTGCGCGGCAGATCGGACATCTGGCGGAAATCGCCGTGGCCGCTGGTGACGGTGATCATCGCGCCGGACGGATAGATGCGCGGGCCTTTGATGACGCCCGCATCGATGGCTTGCTTGAGACCGAACACCGGCCCGCCCACATCACGCACGGTGGTGAAACCACGCATCAAGGTGTCGGTGGCTTCCGCGCCCGCCGCCAGATTGCTGAATCCGACATCGCCAACGATTGCCTGCGCCGGATTGAGCCTGATCAACATCGCGTGCCAGTGCGCGTCGATCAGCCCCGGCATCAGCGTGCGCCCGCCGCCGTCGATGATCGTCGTGGTCGCGCTGCGCTCCGTCGGGATCGGCGAATTTGAAATTTTCTCGATCAGGTTGCCGCGCACCAGCACGTTGGTTGGTTCGGATAATGCCGTGCCCGTGCCGTCGAACACCCTGACATTGTTGAACAGCGTAACTGCCGCGCCAGCCTGCTGAATTTGCGGAGAAGCTTGCTGGGCTTGCGCCACACGCACTGCAACAACGAGTGCGAAAAAAATCAGCGCAGCAGTAATGCCCGCCGAACCGGGCCGGCGGGGAAGCATGGACACCATATGACCCTCCAGGGAGGCTGCAGCAGTCCACGAGAGATAATGATGTTACCGCGCCTCTCCCGATGCGCAACCCGCGCAACGGCGGGGCAGGCTCACGCTCACGCGTGTTGATGCGTTCGCAAACATCGAATGAATGGAATGCTTACAAAGCGCGCCAAACACGCGGGCCGCTCCTTGTGAAGCGATGATGACAAATGAACGAAGACGTTGTGTGCGCAAATGAAGCGGCGTGGCACAGCGATCAAAAATCGGGATTGCTCACATGAGCCGCTGCTAAAGTCTTGATGCCGCGACGCAGCATGCTATGAAGGGCCCTTCGTCGGACCCGATTTTTCGGGTGGCTCGGCCGGGCGCCTATCCCCCGGAAACCCTCAGCGTATCGCAAGAAAATCTGTCGACATTTCCGCCGACCGGGCACCTGCCCGGCGCTGCGCTGATCATGTTTGGTCTCTAACAGATGAAAGTCCTGCAAACCGTCCGCCGGGAGTGGCTGACGAACGTTCCCACCGAAATCCTCTCAGGCATTCTTGTCGCCCTGGCGCTCATTCCGGAAGCCATCGGCTTTGCCATCGTCGCAGGTGTTGATCCGAAGGTTGGCCTCACGACGCCCATGTCGAAGTGATTGGTCTCAATCAGGCCAGCGCGACGATGGTCGAACGGTTCGGCACGCACGACCGGGCTGATGCACGGCCCAAACCTGTGCATTAAGAAGGCGCTTCATCGGGAAGTGATCATTGAGATATGGTGTGATGCCGGTCATCGGCATCACACCCCATAGGGGGTGATCTTCCCCCGAGATGAATCGTCACCGACGAGCCGCTGGCGCAGCAAGCGATGCAGCAGCAAGAATTCCGCTTGCACTACGACCTGATGATCGAGAATGCGCAGTATCTCTTGCAGAGTGTCTTCTGCGGTTGGCCCGTTTGGCTGTAGGTACATTGTCGCATTTCCCTGTGTGCCTGCGAGTGCGAGAGCGACTTTTTCTATGTCTGTCGGCTCTCCCCCACGTCTTAGGCGGCGGGCGAGTTCAACCAGAGGCGCATAGTAAGGATGTCCGGCTAATGCGGCCCATACTTCGGAGCTGAGTAGGGTGTTGATTGATCGGTCCATGAGGCGCGAACGCGCGCCTGTTTTCGACGTTCCGAAAATCTCTCGATTTAATGGTTGTGACGACTTCCTGACCTGCCCATCGTTTGACCATGCATGTGGCGACGCCTCAAACACAGGCAGTTTTTGTCGCATCGCTGTAACGAAGCGTGAGCGAGCGCACGCTCCTCCACGTCACGCACGCGTTTTCGTCGCCACAATTGAACCTCGCCTGCGCGTCGCGCGTCTAAAGTATTAAGAGCCGTCGTGCACGCTCGCCTTCACGCGGCAGTGAACGGTGCGCCGCTTAACCAAGAGGAACAAAACTTTGTGAGAGAGCTTGAATACCTGCGGCGTGTTCGTATGTCCGAAACTTCTCCGCTTCATCAGTGTTGCTAGCGTTTTTTGCGTTTGTCCGGTGTGAAATGCCTGTCTTCCGTTACTTTCTTTACGTCGGAGCGGCGCTGATCGCGATGTTCTTCGTGATCGATGCCTATGCTCCGAAACCAGAAGCCCCAATGCAGGCGAACGCACCGGGATTCGATCACACCACCATCCGCATCACGTCGAACCGGGTCGCGGAAGACCCGATCATTTACGACACCAGCCAGCCCACCATCGTGCCGCCGCCAACTCAACTCGCCGAGACCAAGCCGGTTGAGAGGACTGATGCGAGCGCCACGAAGGATGCACGCGTCGAGGCGATGGCTCAGATTGACACATCGCCGAAGCCCGCCGCCTCAAAGTCTAAGCCAAAGCCGCGCAAGATCGCGCGCCACGAATATCCGCGGCAACGGTACGCGCAGCGCCAGACGGCGTGGGCGCAACCGTCGTTCTTCCCCAACTTCTTCGGCAGCTGGTGAGATCAATCCTCGAGCCACATCTCGGTTCTGAGTGCTTTCGCGAAGGCGCTTGCGGCCCTCTGCTCCTGCTCCTCTGAACACGCCGCCGTCTCGATCATGCTCATGGCGAGCCGCCAATGCGGCTTGCCTTTGTCGACCGGGTTCAGCCGCTGAATGAACATCGCGGCCTCGCTCGGATTCACAATCACCGCTCCCCCGAGTTCGGAGTGCAATCTGAAAGGTCCAAACATTTCAAATAATCCTGATCCGCAATTCGCTCAGGATGTCGCGCAAGTTCCCTTCTGTCGAGAGGTAGCGCGGTGGGTGCGGCATCGGAACACGATGGAACTTTCCAGTGCGTCGGGAACCGGAGCGAGAATGCCTCTCAACAAGCATGCATTCAGGATGGAACCTGATGGGGCGGTTCAGCCATCTGGGCAGGGCATGCCGGCCTTGAACCGCAACCCGGCGGCGGGTATAGACATGAGATACATTATATCGCGATGGGGATGGGGTCCCCCCGAGAACCGCCATGGTGGCTGATGACTCCTACAACACGCGTGAGAGCGCGCGTAGGAGCATGAGCATATGAACCCCCTCTTCATTCTGGCCGTGGCCGCTGGCGGCGCGACCGGTTCGGTGCTGCGCTATCTGGTCAGCATCGGGTCCGGTAAACTGTTCGGCAGCGATTTCCCCTGGGGCACGCTGATCATCAACGTCACGGGCTCGTTCCTTATCGGCACTTTGGTCGGCCTGTTCGCCACCAAATGGGATCTGCCACAGGCGGCGCGCATCTTCCTCCTTATCGGCGTCTGCGGCGGCTACACCACGTTCTCCACCTTCTCGCTCGATGCCTGGTATCTGGTGGAGCGCGGCGAAAGCTTCTCCGCAGTGGCCTACATGATCGCCTCCGTGGTGCTCTCGGTCGGCGCGTTGGTTGCAGCCCTGCACATCGTCCGCGCATTCTAGTTCTGAGAGGTTGTTCATCCGGTCCTCGTCGGGGAAGCTGAAGTTGTCCAAGCTTTAGCTAGTCCCCCTTGACGCGCTTTCTTCACGCGGACCGATAGGCCACTCCGGTCGAGACCCTCTAAACGCACGTTCCCGACAACCGCGCCCTTCACTGCAACGTGAATGGTTTTGGCCAAAATAATTTGCAGCCTAATAGATAGGACACTATCTAATTGGCATGGCTCCCCCACAATCCAATGTCCAGTCGGAACTCGGCCTCCTGGTCCTGCGGCTGGCGCGTATCTGGCGCCGCAAGGCCGACCAGGCGCTGGCAGAACACGGCATGTCGGAAGCGACCGCGCATCCGCTCCGTATCCTGTCGCGCATCGGTAAGCGGGTCCGCCAGGGCGAGCTGGCCGAAGAAATTGGCATTGAAGGACCCTCTCTCGTCCGCATAATCGACCTGCTCGCCGCCGAAGGACTGGTGGAGCGTCAGGAAGATCCCTCGGATCGTCGCGCCAAGATGCTTCAGATCACGCCGCGCGGCGAAGCCAAGGTCGACGAAATCCAGAAAGTGCTGCGCAAGGTTCGCACGGAACTTTACAGAGGCATCTCCGTCGACGAACTGGCAATCACTTTCGACGTGCTGCGCAGGATCGAAGATACCGCACTCCGTTCGCTGGAGATGGCCGAGGCCATGGATGTGTGATCATGATGTCCGTTCGTCCACCATTTCTGGTTCGTCACGCTGACATCATCTTCTCGCTGAAGACCTTCGCGGCTGCCGTCATGGCGCTGCTGATCGCGCTGTGGGCGGATCTGCCGAAGCCTTATTGGGCGTTTGCAACCGTATATATCGCTTCGCAGCCGCTGGCCGGCGCGACGCGCTCGAAGGCACTTTTCCGTTGCATGGGCACGTTGATCGGCGCGGCTGCTACCGTGGTGCTGGTGCCCAATTTCGTCAACGCGCCGGAATTGCTGAGCCTTGCCATTGCGCTGTGGGTCGGGCTTTGCCTCTATCTTTCGCTGCTCGATCGCACACCGCGCAGCTACGTCTTCATGCTGGCGGGCTACACCGCCGCACTGATCGGCTTTCCTTCAGTGTCGGACCCGGGCTCGATTTTCGATGTCGCGGTGGCGCGCAGCGAGGAGATCATTCTCGGCATCGTTTGCGCCAGCCTCGTCTCCACCATCGTGCTGCCGAACAGCGTCGGCGCAGCCCTCTCATCCCGGGTCGACAGCTGGCTCAGGAAAGCTCAACAACTCAGCCAGAGCGTGCTCGCCGGCCAAGACTCCGAGAAAGACGCCGAGCGGACAACACGCGAACAGCGGCTGCAACTTGCCGCCGACGCCGTCGAGATCGACACGCTGTCGGATCAGCTTGCCTACGACCCGACCGTCGATTCCGCCGTCGTGCGCTGCATGCGCGCGCTGCGGCTGCGCATGCTCATGCTGCTGCCGCTGCTCGCCTCGATCGGCGACCGCATTGAGGCACTCGGCACTGACGTTCGAACGACCCACCCGCAATTGATGACCCTTATGGATGATCTCGCCCGCTGGCTCGGCGCCAGCGACCGCGAGCCGCCCGACCAACTGCACGCTGCCATTGCCGCTCAGCAACCGGCGCTGAATACCAACTCATCGTGGGACGAAATCATCATTGCGAACCTGCTCCTCAGATTGCGTGAGCTGGTAGACATTTCCCACGATTGCAGAGTTCTCAATCAGGCGATCGCGAATGGCCGCGCTCCCAATGAGGAGCTGGCGTTTCGTCCCGAAGGCGGCGCTGCCGCGGTAAGACACATCGACCACGGCATGGCGCTGTGGTCAGCCGCAGGCGCCGTGCTGGCCATTTCCATATGCTGCGCGTTCTGGATCGCGAGCGGCTGGGTCGACGGTGCCTCCGCACCGATGATGGCGGCGGTGGCATGTTCGTTCTTCGCCACACAAGATGACCCCGCCGTCGGCATCCGTGGTTTTGCCAAATGGTCGGCGGTCGCCATCGTCGTTGCCGCGATTTATCTGTTCGCCATCCTGCCCGGTATTACCAAGGTCGAGATGCTGATCCTGGCGCTCGCGCCGCCGTTCCTGCTGTTCGGCGTTCTGGCTGCACGCCCGCCGACACTCTTGATCGGGATGCTGCTAGCCGTGAACACCGCAAGCGTGATGGCGCTGCAATCGACCTATGACGCCGATTTCGCGAGCTTTGCAAATTCAAGCATCGCCTTCCTCGTCGGAACTTCCATCGCGACCGTCACCATCCTGCTGGCGCGTTCAGTCGGCGCGGAATGGAGCATCCGCCGATTGATGCGCCAGAGCTGGACAGCGGTGGCGCTCGCCGCCGAACAGCGCGGCAACCGCGACCGCGCCGCCTTTGCCGGGCTGATGATCAACCGCATGGGGTTGTTGGCGCCACGGCTTGCAGCGTTGCCTGACAGCGGGATGTACACCGACGATGGATTGCGCGAACTGCGCGTCGGCCTCAACATCGTGGACCTGCGCCGCGCCCGCCACGGTCTGCCGCCACAGGCGTTGCACGCGATGGATGCGATGCTCGACGAACTGGCGCGAGACTTCCGAAAGTATGACGGCGGCGACATGCCGCCCGAGTTGCTGGCGCGGATCGACCGTGCGCTTGCCGAGGTAATGGCCGATGCACGTGACGACGTGCGCGACGATGCGCTGATGGGCCTCGTCGGCATTCGCCGCGGCCTGTTTCCAGCGGCCTTGCCCTATCAGCCGGGCGCACCGGACCAAGCAGCGCGGAGTGTTGCCGCATGAGATACGACATTGATCTGATGGGAGTTCAAATACCGGCGCTGCTGCTGTGGCTCCTCGTTACCTATGCGCTCGGCATAGTGCTGCGGCGGCTGGCTGAACGCGCTGGGATCTACCGCTTCGTGTGGCATCGCGCGTTATTCGATCTTGCCCTGTACGTCTGCCTGCTCGGCGGCGTCGTTTATCTGTCTTCCGGGTTGCTGTCATGACCAAAGCTTTCGCATTCATTCGCCGTTTTGCGGTCACTGCGCTGGCCGTCGCCGCTGCGCTCGTGGTCGGTGTGTCTCTGTGGGACTACTACATGGAGGCTCCGTGGACCCGCGACGGCCGCGTCCGGGCCGACGTCGTCAGTGTGGCTCCGGATGTCTCGGGCCTCGTCACGGAAATTCTGGTGAAAGACAATCAGCAGGTGAAGCGCGGTGATGTGCTGTTCCGCATCGACCGCGAGCGTTTTAAGCTGGCCCTGCAACAGGCCGACGCGGTCGTCGCCGGCCGCCGCGCCATGCTCGATCAAGCGGACCTGGACCTGAAGCGTTATCGCGGCCTCACCCATGACGAGGTCTCGCAGCAGAAGCAGGAGCAGGTTCTGGCCACGCAACAGCAAGCCAAGGCCGCCTATGATCAAGCGGTCGCGGACCGCGCGGTGGCCCAGCTCAACCTGGACCGCAGCGAAGTTCGTGCATCCGTCAACGGCGTCATCTCCAACATGGACCTGCGGCCGGGCACCTATGTCGCTGCCGGCAAGGGCATCATGGCGCTGGTCGATACCGACAGCCTGCATGTCGACGGTTATTTCGAAGAGACGAAACTGCCGCGGATAAAGGTGGGTGACAGGGTGACGATCCGTCTAATGGGCGACTCCCAACTGCTCCATGGCCATGTCGAGAGCATCGCAGCCGGCATTGAGGACCGCGACCGCACACTCGGCGGCAACCTGCTCGCCAACGTCACGCCGACCTTCAGTTGGGTGCGCCTCGCCCAGCGCGTGCCGGTACGAATTACGCTCGACAATGTCCCCGACACCACCAAGCTTGTTGCCGGCCGCACCGCGACGGTGGAGGTTCTGTCGCAGGACGGAACGAGCTACGCGAAGCTGTTTCGAGAGGCTGCCAGGTTCTAGTGCCGCGGATTTGAAGTTCTTCCGCGTGAAGCCGCAAGCCTGTGCGAACTTCGCGACTGCCCTGGCGTCGGGTGCCATCGCCTTTGGCTATCCGCGCGTGCGCTTGTATGGAAACGGCGGGCCTCGCAGCCTTTGGCTATCCGCGACAGGCGCCGTCTGGTCAACGGCGGGCGATGGCATTCAATATAACGCCTCAGCTTCAAAACCGTTTCAGATCCGGCTGAGAACCGAAAACTCGACCAAAGTTCCATGCTGCCGCTAGAGCATGATCCGGAAAAGTGTGCAGCGGTTTTCCGAAAAGATCATGCTCAAACAATAACCTAAAGCACGATGATGATTCATCCTGATCTCATCGCGCTTTAGTGTCGATTCCGATGTTCGCACAGGCTTGCGGCTTCACGCGGAAGAACTTCAAACCGCGGCGCTAGCGCGAAATTGCATGCAAATGCGACGAACAACGCCGTCGAAATGTTAACCTCTCCTTGGTAATACCTGCATGCTGTCGAAAGCAGCGGGCCCGGTCGGCTGATTACGGATTTCCCATCCATCGTCCGGGCTCGCTCGTCGATGGAGCCCGGCGCACTTAACGAGCGAACAGCCGAAAGCGGATGCATGAGCACCGCGCGGGTTTGAAGGTAGCGCCCGCATTTGATTGCCGCTAATTCAACTCGATGCCTAAAGCTTCCCTTCTCCTTCGCTTTCTTCGTAAGACATTTCGTTTCAAGTGGATGCCGCGCTGGCAACGGCGGGCCTTCTTCGTGGCCGGTGGCCTCGCCGTCGGCGGTGTTGCTGTCGGGATCGCTTATTTCGCGGACCTGGCGCAAGCAATGTTCCGGACAATGCATGCGGCCTATTGGTGGTCACCGCTGATCGTCACGCCTCTGGGCCTTGGTTTTTCGGCATGGGTCACGCGGCGATACGCACCGAACGCGGCCGGCAGCGGCATCCCGCAAGTGATCGCGGCGCATCAGATCGACACCCAGTCCATCCGGCAATCGCTAGTCTCCATTCCGACGGCAATCTTCAAGATCGTGCTCTTGATGTTCGGACTGCTGTGCGGCGCGTCGGCTGGACGTGAAGGACCGACCATTCAGGTGGGCGCCGCGACCATGTTCGCGCTCGGCCGTCTCGAGCCGCACCGCCAGCCGGGTCTTCTGCTCGCGGGCTCCGCGGCCGGCGTTGCGGCTGCTTTCAACGCACCGCTGGCAGGCATCATCTTCGGCATCGAGGAGATGAGCCGCTCCTTCGAGACACGCACCAGCGGCCTCATCCTCGGCACGGTGATCGCGGCCGGCCTCACCTCGCTCGCGCTGGTTGGCGACTATGCCTATTTCGGCTCAACGCTGGCGACGCTTCCGATCGGGCGGGACTGGATCGCCGTACCGCTTGCCGGCGTCGTCTGCGGTCTGGCCGGCGGAGTCTTCAGCCGGATCGTGATTGAAGTCTCGCGCGGACTGCCCGGCCGCATCGGCGCCCTGATCAAGACATATCCGATCGCCTTCGCGATCCTCTGCGGTTTGCTCATCGTCCTTTGCGCCATGGCCGGCCATGTCGACATTTACGGCACCGGCTATGAAGAGGCACGAGCCGTGTTGAGGGGCGAGCAGACCTCGGCAGCCTTTGCACCGTTGAAGCTGATCACCACAGCGTTGACGATGGTGAGCGGCATTCCGGGAGGCTTGTTCTCGCCCTCTCTTTCAGTCGGTGCCGGCATTGGACGCGACCTCGCGATGATCTTACCGAACGTTCCCATCGCCGTGCTCGGCGTGTTGTGTATGGCGGCATACCTGACCGGTGTCGTTCAGGCTCCGATCACGTCCTTCGTCATCGTTTCGGAGATGACGGAAAATCACGCGTTGATCATTCCGATCATGCTGACAGTGCTGATCGCAAACAGCGCATCCAAAATGATCTGTCCGGAAAGCGTTTATCACGCGCTGTCAAAGCGGTTTCTCCCCGAGACGCCGCAAACAAAGTTCGCTACGGAACGCGCTGGACGATGAGGCGACCTTTGGATTCGGGACAATAGCTGATCCGCTCAGCGGAGCTTGCGCCGCGCCTTCGCCTTGCCTTTCGCGCGCCGGGGAAACAGCTTGTCGCGGATATAGCGCGAGGTCGGCGTCAGCCGCCGCCCGCGCGGCTTGTACCAGCCGGCGCGGTCGAGTTCGCGCTTGTCGCCAATGGCCAATTCGCCGGAGATCTTGTCGGCGAGGAAGATCGCGTCGCTCATCCTGCGGCCCGAGTACTTGTTCTCGGTGTGAACATCCTTCCAGAGCTTGAGCCGCCCCACCCGCAGCTTCGGCAGCTCCTCCTTGATTTCTCGGCGCAGGCAGCGCTTCTCGCTCTCCCCACCACGCCGCCGGCCGCCGGGAAACATCCACAAGCCATCACGACGCCGCCGCACCAGGAGCACGCGGCCTCGCTTCGCTGCAACAAGCTTCGAGGACTTCGCCATATTAGCGTTCAACCACGGGTACGAGTGGAGGATTCATCTGGTAAATTGAATTGAGCGTTGATTCCGGAAATACGTCGAATGAAAATGTGGGAATTTACATAATGCTTTGCACGGAGCTGTGCAACTTCACCGTGCGCGTTCGGCCTCCAGTGCATGGAACATCACAAGTAAATCGATCTGCCAGCCGTGGAAGACACGCCTCTCTGTCATCAAGATCTCTCCGCTCAACGCGCCAACGGCCGGAGCACGCCGGCCTGGCTGGGTGTCGCGGGCAAGGTGCAGGACACCACGCCGCTGAGTCGGAAGACTTCCGGGACGAGCCGCACAAGATCATCAACGCGGAATTCTCTTACGCTGCCTATCGTGACGACTAGCTCGCCGCGCTCGACATCGAGATAGGCAAGCCGTTCAAGCCGAACGCGCTCGCAGATTCAGACGCCGCGAAAGAAGGCAGCGCTGCGCGCGAAGCCTGCATTTGGCAGAAGCTGGAAGCCGAAAGATTTCGAGATGGTTTTTGAGCGCCACAGACAACTTGCGCGGACGCATCATCAAGGTCGTGTACAACGTCGCGAGCGATGTCTGCATCGATCTCGAACGGAGGCTTATCGCGATGATGCGCGACTGACAGCAGCAGCACTCGTGTGGCGGTTCGCTACTGAGCATGCTGCACGATGAGGCGAACTTTAGATTCGGGACACTAGCCGGACGATTATTTTTGATCGTCCGAAGCGCTTCAAACGCGCATCGTAAACACGCGTGATCAAAAGCGCGCGGCAACGCTGCGATCGACTCAAATTTTATTAGGTCAATGCTGCTCACGTAACGCGCTGGTATACTGGATAAAGGCAGGCGCCGCGCGATCGCAGCGGTAAAATGGCAAGATCAAGAGTTTTTTGAAAAAAGGACTCGCTTTTTCCACACGGCAGGCCCAATCTGTGTGGGTAACTTTACCTTACAACGTGTCAGCCATTCACACGTGGGAAACCCTGTTTCCCGCAAAGGATGCTTGTGACCTGGGGGCGTGCGTGATGAGTAACCAACGCACCATTCGAGAACAGATTGAGTGCAGGGACTTTGAGACAATCGCGTTACCGCAGCGTATTTGCTTGGGCGTCGCTGCGTTTGGCGGATTCGCGCTGATTGCTCTCATTATCTACTGCACAGCCATCATGACGTGACTTGCTCCTCTCGCGATTGCGGAGAGCTAGAGTATTGCGTACCGCAATCGGGCCCCGAGAGGCTTGGGCACCCGCCCGGTACAGCCGGGCGGGTGGCCGCGCGATGATGGATGCACGTGATGCACGCGCCGCCGCAGTTAACTTTTCGGCATGAACTTCTCGACCTTGGTTGAGAGAGAGATTCACCACCCATTGCGTGTGGAAACCAGAGCAGCGCACGCAAGTGTGGTGGAAACGATTTCACGCAAGATGCGTTATAGTCATGCGGAAACCGGAGAACGTGATTGAGAGCCCGGTCTGTTTGTCCCTGTGGGGCAAGCGGGCCGGGCCTCCTTTCGTTGGCACCAACCAGTTCCACATTTCATTCTTGCCACAAGCATTGCATGCGCGCCTGCAGCAATTCGGCGATCCCATGGCGGCCCGATCGTTCCATGGATTTCGCGAAATAATGGACTGGCCTTCCGGGCTGGGAGGTCCACACTCGTTCTATCACCGCAAGACCCATGGCCACCATCGGTGACTGAGAGACCGTCGCGCTCCCGCCTTCGGAAAGGGGTTTAAGCGATGGACGACCAACCTACCCTTCGCCAACGGATCGACAACAGAGACGTGCTCGACACGATCTCTACACCCCAGCGCGTCTGCCTCGGGATTGCTATGTTTGGCGGCGTCGCGCTGATCGCGATCCTTGCCTACACCATGACGTTCATGAGCTGAGCGTCAAAGCTCCGACGGGTGATACCAGCAGGCTGGGATCTCCCGTTCCTGCGTCAGCTTCACGAGGTAGACCGGCGGCCGATAACCCGGCCGCGAACAGCGGCGGCAGCGGAATGCGCTTTCAAGCGTCCAGATTGGCGTCTCCGGTTTCCGTCGCACATGTTCCAATGGAATGCTGGCCATGGATGAGCAGCGGGCGCATTTGACCTGCAGCCAGGGATAGCCGCCGTTCAGGCACTGCGCGATGGTTGGCGACGGCTGCGCCGGTCCGCCAAAACCTTCTATCTGCTCCGACCACAACTGGCACTCGGCGGCATCACGTTCGCGGCGTGCGACGATAAAGCTCTTGCGCGCGAACTCAGCACGAACACGTGCGCCTCTCACCCGATCGCCGAATATCCTGTTTCTGCTCTTGCCACCCATGGACCAACGTATTGCCGGAGTCCGGGGCGTCTGCAATGCCACTAGGATTCGCGGCGCGGAACCGGCGCGCAGCTCTATAGGATGCGGTGCATTCGCGAGTGGTCCGATCAAAGCAGATCGTCACGGCGCGGCTTCTTCAGGCCCGACAAGATGTTCCGGATTCCAGGTGATCAATCAGCGTGTGCGTGGAACGCCGGAACGTTTCGCGCCCTTGTTGTTTAACAAGGTGCGCGTGGTCATCGCCGTCGCTCCCCTCCTAGATTCCAGACGGCGAGACCTGGCCCGGCAGGTCTGACATGAGCCTGCCGGGTCGCTTTTGAAAGTTTCGCCGCAGCCGCCTGACGTCGCGGCGTGGGAAGCAAGGCCGGTTGGGGCGTCGATCACTCCCGCCAACCGGCCCTGCAAACAAAGATTCTCCGTGAAGCGAGCAACTGCCGACCGATCACTACTCTGCAGGAACGCGCGCATCGGTGGCGCATTGGCCGAAGTCTCTTAAACAGCAGTCAATCACATCGCGGCACTTGCTGCCGCGCGCTTGGCCGCAAGCACATCGCGCACTTCGGCCGCGATCTCGAACGAACGCAGCCGCGCGGCGTGATCAAAGATCTGCGCAGTGAGCATCAATTCATCCGCACCGGTCTCGGTGATGATGGCGCGCAGGCCCCGCTCGATCGCGTCGCGCGTGCCGACCACCGAATAGGCCAGCGACTGCTCGACACCGATACGCTCGGCGGGTGACCATAGATCGTCCATGCTGTCCACCGGCGGCTTGAGCTGCCCCGGCGTGCCGCGCCGCAGGTTGACGAACTGCTGCTGCAGCGACGTCATCAACCGCCTTGCCTGCGCATCCGTATCCGCTGCGAACACATTGACGCCTACCATCGCATAAGGCTTGTCGAGCTGCGCCGACGGCTCGAAGCGCGCGCGGTAAATCTCCAGCGCTTCCATCAGCGACTGCGGCGCGAAGTGCGAAGCGAAGGCGAACGGCAAGCCGAGCATGGCAGCGAGCTGTGCGCCGAAGGTACTGGAGCCGAGCAGCCAGAGCGGCACATTCGATCCCGCGCCCGGCACCGCACGGATCACCTGCCCGGGCTGCACCGGGCCGAGCAGCGCCTGCAATTCCAGAACATCCTGCGGGAAGTTTTCTGCGCTCTGCGCGATATCGCGGCGCAAGGCGCGCGCCGTGCGCTGGTCCGTGCCCGGCGCGCGGCCAAGCCCGAGATCGATGCGCCCGGGATAAAGCGCCTCCAGTGTGCCGAACTGCTCGGCGATCACCAGCGGCGAATGGTTCGGCAGCATGATGCCGCCGGAGCCGACGCGGATGCTCTTGGTGCCGCTCGCCACATGACCGATCACCACCGAGGTCGCGGCGCTCGCGATCCCCGTCATGTTGTGATGCTCGGCAAGCCAGAAGCGCTTGTAATTCCACCGCTCGGCGTGCTGCGCGAGATCGAGCGTATGACGGAAGGCCTGCGCTGCGCTGCTGCCCTCCCCGATGGGCGAAAGGTCGAGAACGGAAAATGGAATCAACGTCGTCTCCCGGGGAGATTCACATGGGTCATGATGCGCCCGTGATCGGCGCGGGAGACGACATATAATGGGAAGCGGCGCGAAATGTTAGGCGGCAGTCCTTATGCCCGCTCAACTTTTGCGGCGTAACAGCCCGCTGACGCAAAATGGATATGTAGATAAGCCACCTGCGCGGGCGTGAGCAGCTCTTCAATCACGGGCTCAACTTCCTGTCCGTCAACCAGCCGGTTCGCGACCATCATACCGTTGTCATCGAATGACCGCACCGCCAGCACCCGCGTGCGGAGCTGCTCGGGCACCTCATTCACCCTGTCGTAGGTCTCATCACCCTGGCGCACGAAGATCGCAAACCGCATCCGGTAAGGCGAGTCGACCGGATGATGTTCGTAATTGACCAGCACAAGCTCTTCGCCCGGCTCGGCATCCGTCAGGCTCACCCGGCAGGGATAAGGATAATCGGCCTTGCGGCGCACGCCGCCTGCGGCTGCGAGATCGCTGTCGGACAGTGTGAACAGATGAGTAAAGTCTGCGGCGGGTAATCCGACGATGCGAAAGTCCATAGTGTCGCTCCTTGCTTTGTGTCGCTTCTTGTTTTGCATGCGACCAATATCGGGCCGGCGACCTGCCCCAGCCACCCGGTTTCCGCTTTTGGTTGTTAGCTACTCCGCTGGAACTGGTGCGAGAGCGACGGATGAAGAATTCCTGTTCTCAAGGAGCGGGGGCATCAACGCACACGCTCAAATACCGCAGCATAATGATAAGGCGAGAATTCAACCTGGCGGTAGAAGCGAAGGCCGCTCGGCGCGACACTGTCAATCGTCTGTTGGGGCGTCATCCGCAACACCGTGGCGGGGCCGCGCGGCTCGCCGAGTACAGGCGTCTGTTCGCGCGCAATCGCATGCCAGTTGACGATGGCGAACAATCCGCCGGGCGTGAGCGCATCATGCACGGCGCGCGCCAGGCGCGGCTTGTCCGGCACGCCATGAAACGCATTCGCCATGAACACATGATCGACCGGCCCCGGCACCACTTTATCGATGTCGTAGGCGTCGGCGGTGATGAACGTGCAATTGTCCCCGCCGCCGCGCTCAGCAAAGCGGACCTTGGCGCGCTCCAGCATCTGCGCGTCGATATCGATGGCGAGCACGCTGCGCGCGATGCCGCACATCGCCCATGTGAACCAGCCGTCGCCCGCACACAGGTCCACAACGCTCATGCCGGGCGCGATGCCCGTGTCCGTCAGCACCTTCGCGGGATCGGGCCACAGCGCCTCCCACCACCCTGCATCGGGCATGTCGGTGCCTTCAAAAAAGCCGGGAAGTGTCATGGCTGAAAGAACGCTCGCATCTCGATTCCGTGCTGACTCTCGGCTGGCGGAGTTGTGAAACAGTCCCTCTTTCACTCCTCCGTTCCTCATGACATTATATAAGGCATGACACTGCGCCGTCTCATCACCTTGCCGCTGGCGATGCTTATCATCGCAGGGCTGGCCTTTGCCCCGCTGGCAACCCCGGCGAGCGCGAGGGCGCTTGGTATGATGGCTGGTGGCTTGATGGGTGGCATGCACGCGATGCCGCACGGCGCTGCGGCGCTGGATCAAGCGGCAATGCTAGACATGGCTTCCATGCATGACATGGATGCCATGAGCGACATGGATGCCATGAACGCTATGGGCGCGATGCATGACATGAACACGATGTCAGGCATGGAGCCGATGGCGGCGGACATGCCGTGCTGTCCGAGCGACAAGAAGAACGATACCTGCCCCGATTGCCCGTTGATGGCGGTCTGCGCGCTCAAGACCGCACAGGCTCATCCATCGATGGACGGCGCGCTGCTGCTGCGGACACCGATTCGCACCATCCAGTCCGCTCATGACGATGCGCTCCTGTCTGGGCTCGATCATCCCCCTCCCGATCATCCTCCTCGTCACCTGATCTGAGCGGCGCTTCGCGCCGTCCGCTGCCAGCGCGCCTTCACGCGCGCATGGCGCATGCAGGTTCAGGACATCAGAGGATTTGACATTATGATTACGTTTAAACGCGCGCGCGCCATGAAGGCCGCGCTGATCGCTGCCGTCATCGGCGGCGCGAGTTCGGCTGCCCTCGCCGACATCAAGGACTACAAGTTCGAACTCGTCGACCCAACGGTGCAGGAAGGGGCCGACCGGGTGGTCACGGTCCGCTTGCTCGACACCCGCACCGGCAAGGTCGTGCCAGATGCCATCATCATCGCCAGCCGCCTCGACATGTCGCCGGACGGCATGGGCGAGATGGCGACCAAGGTCACGGCGATGCCGGGGGCGGAGCCCGGCACCTACAAGTTCAAGGCGACCTTCGGCATGGAGGGACGCTGGCAACTTGCGCTCGGCGCGAAGGTGCAAGGCGAAACCGGCACGCTGAACAGCAAGCTCGTCATCACGGCGCGAAAATGAACCGCGCACTTGCCGCTGCCTCCGCCGTCGCGTTGATCGCGGCGGCGGGTGGCGCGTTCGTCGCAGCCGGCGCGAAGCGGCCTGCGACGTTCACCGCTGCCATCGTCGCGCCCGCAACGGCGGGCGACGCTGCACCTGTTTACTATCAGGACCCTGACGGCAAACCGTTGTACTCACCGACGCCGAAGAAAACGCCTGACGGGCGCGACTACGTGCCCGTGCTGCCGGACGCGGAGCCTTCAGCCGACAGCAAGCCAGAGACAAAGCAAGAATCGAAACAAGGCGCGACAGCGCATGCCGATCGCAAGATCAAGTACTACCGCAATCCCATGGGACTGCCGGACACTTCGCCGACGCCGAAGAAAGATTCCATGGGGATGGATTACATCCCGGTGTTCGAAGGCGACGACACCGACGATGGCTCGGTGAAGCTGACGCCCGGCAAGATCCAGCGCACCGGCGCGAAGTCTGAACCTGTCGCGCGGCGCGTCATCCGCACCACCGTGCGTGCACCAGGCACGATCCAGCTCGATGAGCGGCGCGTCTCCGTCATTTCCATGCGCGCCGAGAGCTGGGTACAGAAGGTCGCGGACGTCACCACCGGCACACCGGTCAAAAAAGGCCAGCCGCTGATGGAGATCTACAGCCCGGCGATTTCATCTGCCGCCGCTGAATACATTTCGACCATTACCTCGAAAGTGACGGCGGGCGACTACCAGTACGGACGCGGATCGCGCCAACGGGTGATGAATCTCGACGTGCCGGAAACCGCACTCGCCGCGATGGAGAAAAGCCACACCGTTCCGCTCACCATCGCCTGGACAGCGCCGCGAGACGGCATCGTGCTAGAGCGCAACGCCACCGAAGGGATGCGTGCACAGCCTGGCGATGTGCTGTTCCGCGTTGCCGATACATCTGTGGTCTGGGCGCTGGTCGATGTCGCCGAGCGAGACCTCGGCGCCATTGCCATCGGCCAGCAGGTCGCGGTCAGAGCGCGGAGTTTTCCAGGCCGCGAATTCACCGGCAAAATCACGACAATCTATCCGCAGGTCAATCGCGAGACCCGCACGGCGCGCGTTCGCATCGAATTGTCCAACACCGATCTCACCTTGCTGCCGGACATGTATGTCGACGCAACGATTGAGACCGGCGATCCCTCCCCCGTGCTCGCAGTCCCGGAGAGCGCAGTGCTCGACACTGGCAATCGACAGGCAGTGCTTGTGGAGAAGAGCGAAGGCCGCTTCGAGCCGCGCGACGTGAAACTCGGGCGGCGCGGCGGCGGCTATGTCGAGGTCCGCGACGGCCTCAAGGATAACGAACCTGTCGTGGTCTCGGCCAACTTCCTCATCGACGCGGAGAGCAATCTGAAGGCGGCGCTGAAAGGCTTCTCGGGTGCAGGAGGCCAGCCATGATCGCCCGCATCATCGCCTGGTCGGCACGCAACCTGCTGCTGGTGCTGTTCGGCACTGGCTTCGCCGCCGCGGCGGGGATCTATGCGTTGATCCATCTGCCGCTCGATGCGATCCCCGATCTCTCCGACACGCAAGTGATCGTCTACACGGAATATCCCGGACAGGCACCGCAGGTCGTCGAGGATCAGGTGACCTATCCCCTGACCACCGCGATGCTGACAGTGCCGAAATCGAAGGTCGTGCGTGGCTTCTCCTTCTTCGGTGTCTCGTTCGTGTACGTGATCTTCGAGGACGGCACGGATATCTACTGGGCGCGTTCACGCGTGCTGGAGTTTTTGAACAGCGCCACATCGCGCTTGCCCGCGGGCGTGGCACCGACCATCGGGCCGGACGCCACCGGCGTCGGTTGGGTCTACCAATATGCGGTGATGTCGAAGGAATTGAACCTCGCCGACACGCGCACCATTCAGGACTGGAATCTGAAATTCGCGCTTGCCAAAGCCGAGGGTGTAGCGGAAGTCGCCAGCGTCGGCGGTTTCGTCAAGCAATACAACGTGATCCTCGATCCGCAGCGCATGCGTGACCTCGGCATCACCATGCAGAAGATGCGCGACGCCATCCGCGCCAGTAATGCCGATGTCGGCGGACGCACGGTTGAACTCTCGGAATTCGAATATGTCATTCGCGGCAAGGGTTACCTCAAGGACATCAACGACCTCGGCAACATTGTGCTGAAGACGAATAACGGTACGCCCGTGCTGCTGCGCGATGTGGCCCGCGTCGAGCTCGGCCCCGATGAGCGGCGCGGCATCACCGAATTGAACGGCGAAGGCGAAGTCGCCAGCGGCATCATCCTGCAGCGCTTCGGCTCCAATGCGCTCGACGTCATCGACAACGTCAAAAAGCGCTTCCGCGATATCGCAAGCAGCCTGCCGAAATCCGTCGAGATCGTTCCGGTCTACGACCGCTCGAACCTGATCCACGCGGCCATCGCGACGCTCAGGCACACGCTGGTCGAGGAGAGCATCGTGGTCGCGCTGGTCTGCGTGGTGTTCCTGCTGCATGTGCGCAGCGCGCTGGTGGCGATCCTGATGCTGCCGGTGGGCGTACTGATGGCGTTCGGCGCCATGAAGCTGCTTGGCATCGGCTCCAACATCATGAGTCTCGGCGGCATCGCCATTGCCATCGGCGCCATGGTCGACGCGGCCATCGTGATGATCGAGAACGCTCACAAACATCTGGAACGGGCGAAGCCTGATCAATCGCGCGTAAGCATTCTCATTGAGGCCGCGTCCGAAGTGGGACCAGCGCTGTTCTTCAGCCTACTGATCATCACCGTGTCGTTCATGCCGATCTTCACGCTGGAGTCGCAGGAAGGACGGCTATTCAGTCCGCTCGCCTTCACCAAGACATTTGCGATGGCGGCCGCTGCCCTGCTCTCGGTGACGCTGGTGCCCGCGCTGATGGTGATCTTCGTGCGCGGCAAGATCGTTCCCGAACACAAAAATCCCATCAACCGTTTCCTGATCTGGATCTACCGACCGGTGATCAAAGGCGTTCTGCGGGCGAAGACCCTGGTGATCGCGCTCTCGCTTGCGGTGCTGGCGGTGACGGTATGGCCCGCGCGCCAGCTCGGCACCGAGTTCATGCCGAACCTCAACGAAGGCACGCTGCTTTATATGCCGACGACGCTGCCCGGCATTTCCGTGACCAAGGCGGCTGAGCTGATGCAGACACAGGACCGGATTATCCGCTCGTTTCCGGAAGTGGCGTCGGTCTACGGCAAGGCGGGACGCGCCGCCACCGCCACTGATCCCGCGCCCTCGGAGATGTTCGAGACCATCATCAACCTGAAGCCAAAAGCAGAGTGGCGACCCGGCGTGACATTAGACAGCCTGACCGCCGAGATGGACAAGGCGCTGCAGTTTCCCGGCGTCTCCAACGCATGGACCATGCCGATCAAGGCGCGTATCGACATGCTGTCCACCGGGATCCGAACGCCGATCGGCGTCAAGGTCATCGGCACCGATCTGGTCGAGATCGACAAGCTCGCCAAGCAGATCGAACAGGTGCTGAAAGCCGTGCCGGGCACATCGTCGGCTTACGCCGAGCGCGGCATCGGCGGCTACTATCTCGATGTAATGCCAAACCGCGAGGCGCTGGCGCGTTACGGCATCATGGTCCAGGACGTGCAGGACACCATCGCCACCGCGCTCGGCGGCCAGACGGTGACAACGACCGTGGAAGGCCGCCAGCGCTTCACCGTCAACATGCGTTATCCGCGCGATCTGCGCGACAGCCCGCAAGCCATCGCCAGCGATGTGCTGGTGCCGATGCCCGCAGGCGGTGCGGTGCCGCTCGGCGAAGTGGCGAAGGTCGCACCCGCGCGCGGACCGACCACGATCCGCACCGAGAACGGACAGCTTGCGACATATATTTATGTCGACATCCGCGACCGCGACATCGGCAGCTATGTCGCCGATGCGCAACGCGCAGTGCAAGCCAGCATCCAGTTTCCGCCCGGCGCTTATGTGATGTGGAGCGGCCAATACGAATATCTCGAACGCGCCACAGCACGGCTCAAGATCGTCGTGCCGGTGACGCTGCTGATCATCTTCCTGCTGCTCTACCTCAACTTCCGCTCGATCACGGAAACGATGATCGTGATGCTGTCGCTGCCGTTCGCGCTGGTGGGCGGGCTGTGGCTGATGTGGTGGCTCGGCTTCAATTTGTCCGTTGCAGTCGCGGTTGGCTTCATCGCGCTCGCGGGCGTTGCCGCCGAAACCGGTGTGGTGATGCTGATCTACCTCAACCAAGCACTCGCAGAACGGCAGGCGCAATGCGCGAACGATAACCGCGCATTTACGCGAGGTGATCTTTACGATGCGATCATGGAAGGCGCGGTCGAGCGGGTGCGGCCGAAGATGATGACGGTGGTCGCCATCATGGCGGGTCTCTTGCCGATCATGTGGAGCACCGGCACCGGTTCCGAAATCATGCAGCGCATCGCAGTCCCAATGATCGGCGGCATGATCTCGTCAACACTGCTGACGCTGATCGTGATCCCGGCGATCTTCGGATTGGTGGAGGGCTTCCGCTTGCCAACCGATGATCATGGAAACGGGCATCCCCTATCACCGACCGTCTATCGGACCAGGAAAGACTCGCGACTTGTTTCAGAACCAGCCGAGTGAGGTGGCCCATGAACGACATGATGCCTGGAATGATGTGGGGCATGAGCTTTCTCTGGTTGTTGATCGTCGTTGTTTTGATCTTATCGGCAGCGGCGCTCGTCAAATACCTGCTTTACGGAAACAAGGGAGGCCGGCAATGAACAGGTTTGCCATGGCCGCGCTTGCGACTATCATCTTCATAGTCCCTGCGCTTGCCCAGCAAGGCGACGCAGGCCGAGGCCAGCGAGATTTCCAGCTCTGCGCGCCATGCCACTCGCTGGAATCCAATCGAAATATGACGGGACCAAGCCTCGCCGATCTGTGGAACCGAAAAGCAGGGACGCTCCCGAGCTTTAGCCGCTACTCACAGGCGCTGAAATCATCGGGAATTACGTGGGACGACACCACGCTCAACGAATGGCTCCGAGATCCGCAGCACCTCATTCCGGGCAACACAATGCCGTTCCCCGGCTTGAAGGACGCGGGACGACGCGGTGATCTTCTCGCGTTTCTCAAAGAAGCGACCAAGCCCGGTCGTGCTCCGCCGTCGACTGCACAACGTGGCAATCAAATGGGCGGGATGATGGGAATGATGGGTGGCGGCGCTGTCCCAAATCTCAAAAAGCTTGAACCTGATGAACGCGTCCAGAACATCACGCATTGCCGAGATACCTACCATGTGACGACCGCAGATGGAAAAACGCGCGATTTCTGGGAACGAAATCTGAGATTTAAAACCGATGTGAGTGAAGATGGACCAGAGAAAGGCGCCCCGGCGATCGTGGCAGCGGGCATGATGGGAGACAGGGCTGATGTGATCTTCGCGACACCTGAAGAAATCAGCGGGGCCATTTCACCGCAATGTTGATCGGCTCCGAGCCCCATCAATCTAGAACAGCACGGCAGCAGACCAACTATAATCTCGTCAACGCTGCTGACGCTGATCGTGATCCCAGCGATCTTCGGATTGGTAAAAGCGCGACAACTCGCCAGAGACACAGCTCACAATAAAGCCAGAGGGCGCCTTCACCCCGCGAGTAGATGCACCTTATCTATGTTCTTCGGCTGGTTTAAGGTGGAGAACGTCGGCACGGTATTCGCTCCAGGCTTGCCGGAAAATTTGCACAGATGATGTGAGGAATATTCCCGCCATCAGAGCCGCTACGGCAATGTCCGGCCATGCGGACGATGACCCCCAAACGCCTAAGGCCGCGAGCATAACAATGATGTTCCCGATCGCGTCGTTGCGTGAGCAAAGCCAGACTGAGCGAACGTTCGCGTCACCATCCTTGTAGCGCATCAGCAGCAGCACCGACGACACGTTGGCGGCCAGCGCCATCGCGCCAATACCGCCCATGACTTCCGCGCTCGGCAGACCAAGGACAAAGGCGCGGTAGACAGTGGACCCGAACACCCACGCGGCCATCACACTCAGGGAGAGACCTTTGAAAAGCGCAGCGGTAGACCTCGCCTTGATACTGGCCCCAATCACCGACAGACTCAGGCCGTAGGTGACCGTGTCCGCCAGAAAGTCCAAAGCGTCGGCCTTAAGCGCTTGCGAACCCGCAACGTGGCCGGCGACGGTCTCGACGAGAAACATGAAGCCATTGATTGCGATCACAGCCCAAAGGACGCGCTTGTAGCTAGGGTCGACTCCATCAAAGACCGGCACGCCGCCCGAACAGCAGGCATCGCCGGATGTACCACAAGAAGCTCCCAGCAGGATCTTGCGTTGCTCGATCGGAACCTGAATCGCGCTCGGCGCGCCGCATTTGTCCTGCGAGCTACAACATTGGTCTGCCATGGCGACTCCTTTTCGATATTCCGAAAAGAGCGTACAACCTCTAGCGACTAGAGGTTCAAGGGAAAAATGGATTACGCAATAGGTGAAGTCTCCCGGCTAACCGGCATCAAGGTCCCGACGATCCGCTATTATGAGAGTGTAGGGTTGCTGGCGGCGCCTCCTCGAACGGAAGGCAGGCAGCGGCGTTACGGGCCAGAAGATGTCTCACGGCTGAACTTCGTTCGGCACGCCCGCGATCTCGGATTTGAGATCAACGATATTCGTGAATTGCTGACGTTCTCCAGCCAGCCCGAGCGCTCATGTGAGGAAGTGGACGTGATCGCACGGCGGCACTTGCTCGATGTCGATCGACGCATCGCGCAGCTTTCGACGCTGCGCGAGGAGCTTCGTCGAATGATCGTGGAATGCGATCATGGCCGCGTTTGTGAATGCAGAATTATCGAGGCGTTGTCCGAACCGCGCGATCATCCCCGGTAGCCCGTGCCGAACACGCCAAGTGCGGCAAGTCGCGTGGCCAAATTACCGAGCGCACATTGAGCGAGACACGCGACAGCGGATCACCTCATACCTGTGGCAAAGTCAGCGTTCAAAAATAGTCCTCCAACGTGCCGCGCCGCCGGACGTCAAGCGCGGCGCAGTGGAAGGCGCCGCCAAATGCGGCGTAGTGCAAGAACTTGCATGGAATCGGCTCAAAGCCCCATTTTTCCAGCGCACGCAATGTCCCCGTATGATGCGGATCAACGATGACGCGCTTCTCGTCCACTGAAAGCACGTTCATGTTGAGCCATTTCCCGCATAGCGAGGTCATTTTGAGCAGACGATCGAGGATCGGCTCTGGCTCCGGGGCCACAAGGATGTCCCACTTTTTCAAGATGGCCGGGAGGCGGTCGACGTTGATGTATTCGGGATTGATCAGAAGCTTGCCGGGTGCGAGCGGCAATATGGTGGTGTCGATGTGGCTCGGATTGCGACAGCGGCTCTCGATCTCATGAATGCGATAACCATCTCCAAGATGGCGGCGGAGCCATTCAATACCGGATACATTGGTGACGTTGCTGCGGATCACGAACAGATCGCGCCCGCAGCGAACAAAATCGGCGGCGTCGAAGACCGGTTCGAATTCAGTCACGATATATGAGATCGGCTCGTCTTCTTCGGGGACGCGATACTCTTCATTGAATGTCTCTTTTGTCAGTTGCGGCCTCGGAGCGGCGGTCCAGCACGCGCCGCGCCGGAAATAATCCTTCAGGATCGGACGATAAGAGTGCGTCTCAAAGTAACGACACGGCCAGACTGTCGGCGTTTCGATGATCTCGTCCCCGATCACAAGCATGATGTCGCGCGGGCAGGCATTGCAGAACCCGTGCGAAGACCATTCCGGGGTGCTGAACGGCTTCTTGTGATCGATCGGTTCCGGCCGCCTTACCACGATGCCCAGCGACTGCAAGAGCGCAACAAAACCCTCAAGCTCGCGCCGCGCTGGTTCGGTCACGATCTTTGGATAGCGGCGGCCCGCGACCAGAAAATGAGCCAGCGCACCCATGCCCGGAGGAATGTTGCTGGTGACCACCGGATGAATGGACGGTATGGTCGCTCCCTCAAGCCTTCCGACGATCACTTCCTCCAGCGGATCCCACTCATTGTGGGAGCTCACTGGAGAAACTTGTCGCACTGAGGCCACGTCAGGCCTGACATTGCGCATGACCACGTCCATGCATGTGGCCCCTGAGGGCTACAACAGATGCGTGTCTTGGAGGTTCCAGCGGAGGCGGAACCGCGGCCGGCGGTGATGAGGAAGTCGCGTAGAGCCTAGGATGGTGCCAAAGCAGACTGGTCGTCCGCGCGTCGCGCTCCGACGCGGTGACGCTTTTTTTCACCAGCGTCTGTTATGGCTTGGCGCCGATCTTGATATGGATCGCGTCGGCGCTTTCCTGGTTATCCGGGACCTGTTTCGCGAAGGCGGTCAATCCTTCGTTCCGCAAGGCGTGCAAAAGCACGGCCGCTGGTTGACCCGCCGCTCCCCAATCCGACTGGCGCGACTCGGCAATCTGCACTTCGAGCCCCGCGAACACAGCGATGCCGGCCGCAGGCTTTCCTGGCTGGATATATCCGGAGCCGCCTGCGACCGCCTGTCTCTTCCAGCCAGCAGCATCAAGCGCTTTACCGATATTTTCCATCAAGACGACAGCTTCGGGATCAAGGTTGACCGAGAAATCGAACGGCGTGCCACGAAATTCCTTGAGGGTATCGGCTATCCGCTGTTGGGATACGGGGCCGATCGTCCTCGGGCTATCGGCCCAAAATTCCAGAGCGACGCCGACCAGGACGAGAATGGCAAATGTGATCGCCAGTCCTCGCTCCCAAGCGCCTTTCGACATCTTGAGAACCAGAAGAGCGACTTCGCCGCTCAACCCTATCAGAAGCAGGATCTCCCCGAGATGCCTCAGCCAGCTAAAGAGGACCAGGGAAAAAGCGGCGTTATTTAACATCAAGCTCTCAAAGTCGCAGGCCGGCAGCGGTTCAGACGGCCGCATCATTCCCAGTGTGGCGGTTCAGAAGTTCGCTCGATCTTTCCCACAGGTCCGACTAAGCAACAGGAGATTAATAAGTCGCTAATCATTGAGTCAGCAGGAGCGGCGATGCCGCGCGATCGTTCGATGTGCGGATGGCTTGCCAAGCAAGCCTGTCGCAGCGGAACTCGGTCTCCTCGACTAGACCGCCAAGTGGCGCTGCCCGATTTTTGAAGGATCGCTGTGACGGCCTTGCTTAACGAGGCCCGCGCTGGCCCATCCGCTCGATGGCCGCGGAAACTGGCAATCGTCAGATGGACGATCTATTTGGTACGGCGGCCGAACGATTCCGCGTAGGCCTCGGTGCGCGTGTTGATGATCGGATCGTCCGAGGGCTCAATGCCGCTGGTCAAATTGGTTGGCAAGAACAGCAACTCGTTCTCGATCTTCTGCGTGTCCAACGCCTTGGTGACCGAGATTTCACCGAGCTCCGCCATCGGCCGGTCGTCCGGCCAGACCTTCGTGGCATCCGTGGTTGGATCATCGGCGGCAGCTAACTGGACCAGAAGGCGAAACTTGACCGGCCCCTTTTCGAGCGATGCCCGCAGATTATCGGCAAGCGCATTCGGAGGACGCTTCAAAGCCTCTTCGTCGCTCACATAGGCGGCGCCGCTCTCAGGCACGATGCGGTAGCGGCCGAACTTGCTCACGCCTTGCGCATTGGTGAACTTGAACGCATTGTTGCCGAAGTAGGGCTCCGTGCCGTAGCTGACCGCCACAGGCCGTGGCGTCGTGACAAACGTGTGTGCGGCCGGATGGGCCGACAAGAATTTTTCGAGCGGCGTCGGTTTGGGCACGTTGGGACCGCTTGCGCCGACCGCCTGCAGCATGGCCAGAAAGTCTTCGCCGGTCGCGACCGGAAATCCGTTTGCCGATATGCAAACCATGTCGGTCTCGCTCCCATCCGGGAGACGGAACTTGATCGCCATGCCGCGGACACCGCCGGTCGACGGATCGGTGTCAGGCGCAACCGGTTTGCCGCCTGCATTGGAAAAACGAATAACCAGCGGCGTGGGCGCCCCTTTGAGAAAGACTGCCGAGCTGAGCGCATCGGCGCCTTGGGCCGGTGTAAACGTGCCTTCGAACACGGCGCCCTTGGCATGGTTGGCGCGAACGGCCGGATGCGCCCCGTAAAGCGCGTTCATCTGATCGACCAACCGAACGCTGAGCGGCTTGTCTTCGGCGCCGGCGCTGGTCGCGCCTGCTGCCATCAGCATCGAACATGCGATGCTTATCGCAACGCTTTGAAACGATCGCACGATCATCCTCCCATCACGGAGCGCGTGCAAAGTTATTTCAGGCTGTCGAAAGGTCGCGCCCGCGCCCCCTAATCTAAACAAAATTCGCTCCCCGTCGCCTTCACCTTGTCGTGTACCTGATCGCCTTTGCGCGAGATTGCGAACCTTAGGAAAAATCAGGCGAACTTCTGAACCACCACACTAGCGCCTTTTCGGGTGCGTGATTGATGACTAACTAGGTGCAGTGTTCACGCTGGACGGCTGTTTCTCTTTGCGGAGAAGGACAATGGCTGCCACAGACACAGGCTTCGCAGGCTCGATTCCTGAAATCTATGACCGCTTCCTGGTGCCGCTCATCTTCGAGCCCTATGCGCGCGATCTCGCCGGGCGCATCGCCCGCGCCGAACCGAACGATGTGCTGGAGACGGCGGCAGGCACCGGCGTTCTCACTCGCGCAATCGACGCAATGCTTCCCCCACACACGCGGATCGTTGCCACCGATCTCAATCAGCCGATGCTCGATTATGCCGCCCCGCGATCGCAGCAGGATCGCATCACGTGGCGACAGGCTGACGCGCTGGCTCTGCCATTTGAGGACCAGACATTCGATGTCGTCGCGTGCCAGTTCGGCGTCATGTTCTTATCCGACAAAGTGAAAGGCTTCAGCGAGGCACGCCGTGTCGCGAGGCCGCGCGGATATTTCATGTTCAACGTATGGGATCGGATCTCAGACAACGAATTCGCCGATGTCATCACCGAAGCACTGGCTCCGCTCTTTCCGCAGGACCCGCCATTGTTCATGGCGCGCATCCCGCACGGCTATCACGATGGCTGGAAGATCCGCGAAGACCTGACCGCTGCAGGCTTCGCCAACATGTCAATCGAGACCATCAATCATGTCAGCAAAGCCGCATCGCCGCGCGATGCGGCCATTGCCTACTGCCAAGGAACGCCGCTCCGGAACGAGATCGAGGCGCGTGATGCGTCGCGTCTTGAAGACGCGACGGAGGCAGCCGCGCAAGCACTCGCGCGCCGCTTTGGCAATGGACCAATCGAAGGCCGCATCAGAGCACATGTGATCACCGCCGCCTAAACTGTTTTCACGTGGCTCCTGAGCTTCGGTTTCTGATTCAACCAGAAGCTCTAAGACTTACTCTTTTTGTTTCTCGAGTTTCGTGACTGTCCTCACGCCACCTGCTTCCGTCGCCGAATAGGTGACCTTATCGCCCGCGTGCACGTCCTCCAGCGATACGCCGCGTTGCGCCTTCAACTCTTCCGTCGCGCTGCCGGTATTCGCGCCGACAGTGCCGCCTTGCTTGTCCTCACGTTGAATCGTCACGGTGCCATTGATCCGGTCGATCTTGATCAGCATCCCCGTCTGGGAAGGCTGCTGCGCTCCCTGCTTGGACTCTTGGGCCAAAGCGGCCGAGCTGATGATGGCGAGCGCCGCAGTGCCGGCCAAAATGGTCTTTGTGGTTGTCATGGCAGTCTCCGTCCAGAGCGTTTTCGAGCGAAGTGGCACCCGGTTCGCATGAAGAAAACGCATCAAACAAGAACTGAGAGCTTCGGTTCTGACTCAATCAGAACCGAATTTGCTCTCGGCGTGTCGGCGACAAACCATGGTGGGCGGATTGGTTCCCTAGAAAGGGGTCAAGCAAACCGGACCTTCCACGCAACCCATTGAATTTAAATTGAAAACACCTCGTTGATCCGATTACTCTCATATTAAAATCAATCCTAGGTTGCAGCATCGGCCGTTAATATGTACCGTTGCGCCGCATAGACGCCGTGACAACGAGGGGGCGGGTTTGGAGGCCGTTGAGGGTTGGTTCTGGTGGTTGGCTGGCGGCTGCGCGTTGGCCGTTATCGTTGTCCGCGTCCTGATATGGGCCACCAACAATGGGAACCTGGACGATTACCTCGACATTTAGCCGATCGGCCTGAGATCTTCTTTTCGCGATAGGTATTGCGAATAAAAGGAGCGCACGTGTCACATGCGCTCCCTTTGCCGTTCTGTCGACCACTAACGCGTTTTCTTCATACGAACCGAATAGCCACTTCGCTCGAAAACACTTTAGCAAGCCGAGAAATGGTCAGTCTGAGATTGCCTACTGACCTTCACGGTTCTTGATCGTCTCCTGGATCTTCCTCTTGACCGCTTCAAGATTGAAAGAAGCCGGATCCTGCATGGGCGGATACTCAATTGCGGTCTCTGCCAGCTTCCCGACAAACTGCTGAACCAGGACAAAACGCCAGAACTCACGGGCGAAGAAGTCGTTGCCGTAGCCGAAGGAGCCGGTGTTGGGTGACTCGCCGCGAATGTTCGGCGTACGCTCGAACGGATCCTGGCGAATGTTCACCATCACCGGCATGTCCGTCGTGACCTTCTCGCCAGGCCAGCCGTAAGGCTGCGCATAGAACGTGAACTTGAAGTTGTCGATGCGAACAGCACCCAACTGCGCGCCACCGAAGTAGAATATCTCTTGGCGCTTGGAGGGGCCTTTGCCGGTGAGCAGATCCATCTGGTTGTAACCATCCAGATGGTTCTTGTAGGTCCGATCGCCGAGCTTCACGCCCTTGAGCAGTTGTTCGGTGATGTTCCGGTTGCCCGCCGCGGCCATCAGCGTGGGGAACCAGTCGAGGCCGGAAATGGTCCCGTTTTCCACGACGCCCGGCTTGATCTGACCCGGCCAGCGGATGATGCACGGCACGCGGAAGCCGCCCTCACCCACAGTCCCCTTGGTGTTCTTGAACGGCGTCATGCCACCGTCCGGCCAAGTGAACACCTCAGCACCGTTGTCAGTCGTGAAGATGACAATGGTGTTGTTGGCTTCTCCGATGTCGTCGAGGTGCTTGAGCAGAGCGCCGACGCTGTCGTCGAGCTGTGCCATGCCGGCCTCTTCAAGACCGAAGTTCGTGTCGGCGTTTTGCATTGCGCTGTACTTCTTCGAAAGGAACGTCCAGACGTGCATGCGCGTGGTGTTGTGCCAGACGAAGAACGGCTTTGCCTCGCGCTTGGCCTTGTCCATGAAATCGCTGGATGCCTTGACCAACACCTCGTCAAAGGTCGTCATGTCGTACTTGGCTTTCAGAAAGGGCAAGTCGTGCATGTTCTGCACGTTCGACATGTCCGGGAACGGCGGCAAGGGACCTTCATCGGTGATCCTCTGCTTGCCGACTTTGCCCCAGCGAGGCATCTCGCTCTGATCCTCGGTGTCGGTGGCATAGCTGTGGATCAGGCTGCGCGGCCCGAACTTGTTGTAATAATCCTGGTTGCTGGGGAATGAGTACCAGTACGGATCGGACATCGCATCGAGGTGATACAGATATCCGAAGAACTCGTCGAATCCGTGCAGGGTCGGGAGATATTTATTCAGGTCGCCGAGATGGTTCTTGCCGAACTGCCCGGTGGCATAGCCCTGTGCCTTCAAGGCGGTGGCGAGCGTCGCCGCCTCAGCCGGGATTCCAACGTCGGCTCCTGCCTGACCTACGGTCGTCAGCCCCGTGCGGATCGGCAACTGGCCGGTAATGAAGTTCGCGCGTCCCGCCGTGCAGCTTGCTTCGGCGTAGTAGTCAGTGAATAGCATTCCTTGAGAGGCGAGCTTGTCGAGGTTTGGCGTCTTTCCCGACATAATGCCACGATGATAGGCGCCAATGTTAAACCATCCGACATCGTCGCCCATGATGACGAGGATGTTCGGCGGCCGTTGTTGCTGCTGTTGCTGTGGTGCCGCGGGGATACTTGACAACGTCAAAGCGGCGGACAACGCGACTGCACCTGTCAAAAGGGTACTTCGGATACTCATGACTATTTCTCCGATTGATGGTCAGTTGCTCCCGTTCTCAGATCGTCCGCGCGCAGCGAACGAATCCAGAGCCTTACTGTCGGTCTTTGGTAGCCTCTTTCTCAGTCGCCTATCGAAAGTAGGACGCTCGGTGATGCGAGCGCAGCAGAATCAAATTGCGACTTTTCAAACAAATACGGAACAAAGTCGGCGAGCCGTCGCGGGAGGACCGCCGCTCGCCAACGCTAATTTGAAGATGCATTGATCGTACGGCGATTTGATCCAGATCAAGATATTTCCGATGCGAGTCGGAAGCGAAACAACTTGTGATGAGCACCATCACATGTGAATCCACGCAGGAACGTCACGGTGCAATTTAAAAAGCCTCAGGCACCGAAAATGAGTTTGCTCAATTTGATCAAGAACCTGCCAAGCTTATCTGACATTTCAGCGTCCAATCAAATGATACGCGGGCGCCACATCGCAGTTGATAAGTTGTTGGCACGCAATCAGAGCTTGAGCTATAGAGCGATCTCGCGGGGGAGAAGGATGATGAATGAACGCACTGGAAGAGCTTTTGCAGTCTTACGACAATGCGCTTGAAGCATTGCCGCGACTGGAAGCCTGGCAAGCGAGCGACAAAGACCCGACAAAGATCATTGGATTCCGAGAGACGACGCTGATTGTCCATCCCGAGCAACTGCAAGGATTCAATGATCGCGCTGTTGCGAGGGCTGCGATAGAGGCCCTGACCAAAAAACACGGATGTTCATTTGAAGAGAGACGCGACGGCTCCTTCGCCATCCGCAAGGCTTAACTTCGTAAGCCTTTAAGCTTAACCCACTCGATGTTTGTGGCACGGCCCGGCGCTTCACAGCGCTGGGCCTTTTTACGTTCGAGTGGACGCCGCAGGGCGCAAATCGCGCGAGCAACATCGAGCGCAGCGCAGGCCGAACTGGTTCGCCCGACAGAGCGATGCGCCTGCCGGTTGACAGCCCGGTCTTCCGGGTTTCTTATCCAACTCACGGGGATCTGCGATCTCCCCGCGAGGCGACATGCCCAAGAATCGCGTCCTCATCACCAAGGGCGCAGCGTGTCTTTATCCACCTCGATTTCATACATCGCGATTTCATCCGACAAATTGTTTCGGTTCATCGGAATGGCGAGAGCTCGCCGCTGCCTTCTTGCCATCTTCGTTGTCATGGCCGGAGCGATCTGGGCGGGCATTGGAACGGCGCCGGCCCAGTCCAACAAGTCGCCACCGCTGCAGCTTGAGGCCAAGGTGCCGCTGGGCGACGTGCGCGGCCGCATCGACCACCTCGCGGCCGATCCAGCGCGCAATCGCGTGTTCGTCGCTGAACTCGGCAACGACAGTCTTGGCGTGATCGACCTGAAAGGCCTTCGCCTGGAGCGCACCATCCCCCGCCTCCGTGAGCCGCAGGGCGTGGGCTATGATCCCGCCACCGACACCATCTACGTCGCCAATGCCGGTGACGGTTCAGTGATGCTGTTCAACGGAGGAGATCTGTCGCAAAAGGGCCGGCTCGATCTTGGCAGCGATGCCGATAACGTTCGCGTCGAGTCCAGCGCCGGACGCATTTTCATTGGCCACGGCGACGGTGCGCTGGCCATCATCGACGCGGCCACACGCAAGAATCTCGGCGACATCAAGTTGAAGGCGCATCCCGAGAGCTTCCAGATCGATACGGCTACAAACCGCATCTTCGTCAACGTGCCGAACGCCCGCGCCATCGACGTGCTCGACCGCACCTCCGGCAAGGCAATCGCATCCTGGCCCACCGGCGGGCGCAATGCCAACTTCGCCATGACGCTGGATCACGCACGCCAGCACGTTCTGGTGGCATTTCGCCGTCCCGCGCAAATCGCTGTTCTCTCGATGGATGTTGGCAAGCCGCTTGCCGCGATCGACACCTGCGGTGACATCGACGACCTCTTTGTCGATCCCAAGCGCGACCGCCTTTATGTCAGTTGTGGCGAGGGCTTCCTCGACATACGGGATTTGGCCGCTCCCTCGTTTCGGAGGCTTGCGCGCATCGCCACCGCCAGTGGTGCGCGAACTTCACTTTTTGTGCCAGAGCTGGATCGGCTGCTGGTGGCAGTTCCCGCGCGCGCCGAAACGCCAGCAGCAATCTGGATCTATCGCCCGATGCCCTGATCGCCCAACACCTCTGAGGTGCGAACATGCCGGCAATCGCGTTCGTTGGTGCGAGACTTCTTCGCGTGCCGCTCATGGCCGCCGCAGTCGTAGCTTCGGTTGGGCCAGCGTATGCCTATCGTCCGTTTGACGGCACGGATGCGGCTGTCGCGGAGCCGGGCGAATTAGAGGTCGAGCTTCAGCCTGCAGGTGGTCGGCGGCAGGGATCGACGAACACCCTGATTGCGCCACAGACAGTCCTGAATTTTGGATTGAGCGAAAACTGGGAAGCCGTTTTTGAGGGGCAAGTCGAGACGCCCCTTAATACCTCTGGGCCCACGAGCTTGAATGCCGCAGGAGCCTTCCTCAAGAACGTTGTGGTGCCCGGCAGCCTGCAGGACAAGACTGGTCCCAGCGTTGCAACTGAATTTGGTGTGTTGCTGCCGGACAGCGTCGGCCGTAGCGGCATCGGCTTGAGTTGGGCCGGTATTGTCTCCCAGCGCTGGGACTGGGGGACGATACATCTGAACACGGAAGCGCTCCTGACGCGTGATCACCATGCAGATGTGTTCGTTGGCGCAATTATTGAGGGGCCGGCGAAATGGGTTGTCAGGCCGGTTGCCGAAGTGTTCTACGAAAAGAAATTCGGGAGCGAAGAGACGATCTCCGGACTGGTCGGGCTGATCTGGAAGGTCAACGATAAGCTGTCATTCGACGTGGCGTTCCGTCACGCGTTGACCAACGGCCGTCCAGTGAATGAGATCCGCGCCGGACTGACGTTTGGCTTTCCGCTGCGCGCGTTCGAGAACGCGGGCCACAAACTCACTCGGTAACACTACGACGAAACACAGCAACTCATTTGTCTGGCGCCTGAGACATATGAGTTAACCTTGATGTCAACCACGTATCGGGCGCGATTAACCTCCGCAGGTCAGAAAGCACTGCGGCTGAGCACGTTCTGGCAATCATCGCCGTGTTCATAAAAAAGGCCCGATCGCACAGGGCAAATGCGACCGGGCCGAAAGTGATAGCTGTACCCCTGATGCGCAAGGGAACTGCGGCAAGCCACACTAGTGTCCCGAATCCAAGGTTCGCCTCATGGTGCAGCACGCTCCGTAGCGGATTCGATAGGTTTATGACCCTCTCGTGTGGTTTAGGTTCAGAAGTTCGCTTGAAGGACTCGCGGAAAAAATCGAGCGAACTTCTGAACCACGACACTAGCCGAATCTCCCCAAATGAGAATGCCAATTCGAGGCGGGACTTTTTCCCGATCGGCGGCCGAAAAATTCCCGCCCAAGGACCGGTCAGCACCTGTCGAAAGTGACCAAGCGCGACGATCCCCCACGGTACCCAATGACATCATCATTCCTATCTTATCGGTCGGGCTTCCTTGCTCCACTGAAAGCAAAGCCGATGTGCGGCAGAGTACGTCTTGAGGACGACTATTCCGAACTGAAGATCCGGTTGAAATTCGACCCGGACGCTCCGGCGCCGAACTTCGAACGCGACTGGAATATACCGCCGACGCGTCCGATGCTCGTGGCGTATCGCTCCATCGACGGCAAGCGCGTTCCGAAGATGATGCGCTGGGGACTGCTTCCGAGTTGGGCGAAAGAAGAGAAGCTCTCCTATTCGACCTTCAATGCACGATCGGAGGATTTCACCAGGAGGCCCGCGTTCAAGGATGCATGGCGCCGGGGACAGAGATGCCTCGTGGTGACGAATGGATTCTACGAGTGGCGCAAGTCCGACAGACAATCCTTCGCGGTCGGAATGGCGGACAACGGCCCGATGGTGATGGCGGGTCTTTGGTCGTCGTGGACGAATCCCGGCAACGGCGAAGAGGTGTTGAGCTGCACGATCCTCACATGCGGTCCCAATGAGGTGATGGCCGAGCTTCACGACCGGATGCCGTGCATTCTGGGTGAAGGTGATTGGCCGCTTTGGCTTGGAGAAGAACAAGCAACCGAACAGGAATTGCTCGACATGCTCCGCCCCTGCCCCGACGAATGGATAAAGGTCTGGCCGGTCGATAAGAAGGTCGGGAACGTCAATAACAATGGCCCGGAGTTGAAGCTGCCGTTGGAAGATCGACTTCCTTAACGCCGCTTCCCGCTTAACAAGGGCATTTCGAAAAACGCGGCGAACGATAAGTGCCCTTCAGCCGGCTGTTCCTGCCGCTGAACCTGAACCGTAACATTTCATTTTCAAAACTAGGATGATGTTGTCTGGAACATGATCAGGTCTTGAGCGTCTCTTATGCATCCCCGCGGCTGCCTGCCGAGCAGTCTCTTTCCGTCGGAGGATGGCATGAACGCCGAAGTTCCTTTCATCGATGGTCTTGGACACGAGCTAAGCGATCGCGGACACTTTGTTGCGCCGCTCGATAGCTTGGTGACGTGGGCTCGTTCGGGATCCTTAATGTGGATGACGTTCGGCCTCGCGTGCTGTGCCATCGAGCAGATGCAGGCTTCAATGCCGCGGTGGGATATCGAACGGCTCGGAGCCGCGCCGCGCGCCTCCCCACGCCAATCCGATGTCATGATCGTCTCTGGTACGCTCTGCAACAAGATGGCTCCAGCGCTGCGCAAGGTTTACGATCAAATGCCGGAACCTCGCTATGTCATCTCGATGGGATCATGCGCAAACGGTGGCGGGTACTATCACTATTCGTACTCCGTGGTCCGCGGTTGCGACCGCATCGTGCCGGTCGACATCTACATTCCTGGGTGTCCACCGACAGCGGAAGCGCTGGTGCACGGCATCCTCCTCTTGCAACAGAAAATCCGGCGAACCGGCACGATCGAACGCTGAATGAATGATGCTGAGGCTGATTCCAGCACTGCAATGTTCCGGGTCGGAAACAACAGCAGAGAAACATAAATCCATTTGCACGTTCTGTTGGGCAAGCATCTATCGAATTCCTCAACGTTAAATCGTCCTTCCAACGAGAACTCTTCGGGAAGAACTCCGTTAATCACTCTCACAGAGACCAAAGAACAATGTCATGAGTGCAACAGGCCTAGAGGTATTCGACAGAACGGTTCAGACGACCAATGTCTGGATCGATGAAATCATGGAGAGGCTGCCGCGCGACAAGCAGCTCGCGTGGCATGTCTTGGGAGCGGTGTTGCGAACGATCCGCGATCGCGTTCCCATCAATCTCGCCGCTCACCTCGGCGCGCAGCTCCCTCTCCTTGTTCGTGGGACGTATTACGATCAATGGCGGCCAAGCGAAACGCCGCAAAACTGGCGAACGGCGGATGAATTTCTGGCGCACATTGACGCGCAGCTCACAACCACGAAACCGGTCAATACAGCCGAGGCAGCGCGGGCGGTGTTCCGCGTGCTCAATCACCATGTCGATCCAAACCAGATCGAGAACATTCGGCACGGGCTGCCGGAAAGCATTCGCGCCCTCTGGCCGGTCAACAACGCCGACGATGCGCCACCGGTAACGACTCGCGCAGCGAACCATGAGCGTCGCCCACATTGAGCGAACCGACAATCGACACAATAACCAGCGTTTCCCGCGTGCCAGGCCAGCCGGGTCATACCCGCGCCTCGCGACAATGACAAAGCAACACCAAGTGAAGAGGATTCCAATGTCCGCGAAACATCAGAAACTCGAGCGTCCTCTTGACAGAGACCTCGATCGCAACCCGCTCATTGGTGGTTCAAAAGGTGTCACAATGGCGCAAGCCGCACCTGAGGATCTCGAAGCGCTCGAGGGCCAGAACACCATTGAGGGCGATGTCGAGAACGACACCAACCGGTTCGGCGGCATCAATGAAGCGTCGCGACGCCAAGCCTCGCGGCGAGGTCGCCGTAAACCCGCGAATGCACCTGCCAACACTCCGGAAAGCGCGCTGCGCGCCGGCGTCATCCAAGGACGGAAAACACGAGAGCAGCAATTGCGGACGCTGAACCGTGAGCCGGATGTTCCGGACGCTCGACAAGTTGAGCAAGAGATGGCTGGCCTACGGGAAAATCCTACCACCCGGCTTCCTAAACATCGTGAGGCGCGGCAATCAGAATTTCCGGTGAGCCGCGGTGGCCTCAATCAGGAGAGCAAGCACAACAAGCATAATGCTTCTCAGAAGGTTCGGTGAGAACATCCAGATCGGAACAGCGAGGAACCAGCTATGGCGATGAATAAAGGAGGCAAGCATTTCGGCGGCAGCGCCCGCGACAACGGCAAGGGCGCTGGCGGTGGAGGAATGACAGACCTTCGCGATGATGTACTTGGTGAAAATAACGTGCTTTCCAATCGCGACAAAGCGGAACATTCACGTGTTCGCGGTCAGGATAATAAATGGATCGAGACCGAGCAGCGACAGGATCATGCCGCCAATCGAGGACGCGGCTGAATAATCATCATCTCGATAGGAACGATCGGCAACAGCCCGCGTTGATTACATGGCTGACGTTGATGAAGGAGAAATCCGACAGAGATGTCAGTAACTAGCCCCGTCGATTACATCAAAGTAACCGGCGGGGTTATAATTTGGGTCGCTCGAATGGACGCGTATCACGCGCGGAGCAGAGCCGCTCACAAAACAGAGCGGCCCTCTACGAGACCGCCCTGCTCTCCTCATCACATTCCCAGTCATCACCCGCGATGATGAACTTCCTGCAAGCCGTAGACTGGCGTTGGAATTCCTTCCATCCGCGCTTTCAGTTGCAGCGAGAGAAATTGAGAATAGTGCCGCGACTGATGCAGATTGCCGCCATGAAACCACAGCGCCTCCTGCTGCGTCGGCTTCCACATGTTGCGCTGCTCGCCTTCCCACGGGCCGGGGTCCTTCGTCGTGTTCGATCCAAGCCCCCACACCTTGCCGACCTTGTCTGCTACTTCCTTTGAAATCAGATCGGCGGCCCAGCCGTTCATCGAGCCGTAGCCCGTGGCGTAGACCACGAGGTCGGCGGGAAGTTCAGTGCCGTCGCTCAGGATCACGGAATTCTCCGTGAGCTTCTCCACATCGACGCCGCTCTTCAACTTGATGCTGCCATTGGCGATCAGCTCCGACGCGCCGACATCGATGTAGTAACCCGAGCCTCGCCGCAGATATTTCATGAACAGGCCGGAGTCGTCATCGCCATAATCGAGCATAAAGCCCGCCTTCTCGAGCCGCTTGTAGAACTCCGCATCGCGCTCTCGGATCGCGTTGTAAACCGGGATCTGGAATTCGTGCAGGATCTTGTACGGCAGCGACGCGAAGGTGAGATCTGCTTTCGCGGTGGTCATGCCATTCGCCACCGCCTGCTCGGAGTAGAGCGCGGCGAGGCCCAGCTCCATCAGAGAATCCGATTTCACGATGTGCGTGGTCGAGCGCTGTATCATGGTGACATCCGCACCGGCTTCCCACAGCGCCGCGCAAATATCGTGCGCGGAATTGTTCGAGCCGATCACCACGGCCTTCTTGCCTTGATATTGATCGGCGCCGGGATGCTGCGACGAATGGTGCTGGTCGCCCTTGAACGCATCCATGCCTTCGAACGTCGGCATGTTGGGCTTGCCGGACATGCCGGTAGCGAGCACAAGCTGCTTGGGTTTCAGAATGATCTCCTTGCCGTCGCGCTCGACGACCACGGTCCACTCTTTCGCTTTCTCGTCGTAGGTCGCCTTCTTGCAGGTGGTCGAGCTCCAGTAATTGAGCTCCATCACCTTGGTGTACATCTCAAGCCAATCGCCGATCTTGTCCTTCGGAGAGAACACCGGCCAGTTCTTCGGGAACGGCAGATACGGCAGATGGTCGTACCAGACCGGATCGTGCAGACAGAGCGACTTGTAACGCTTGCGCCAGCTATCGCCGGGCCGCTCGTTCTTCTCGATGATGATGGTCGGCACGTTGAGCTGGCGCAGCCGCGCGCCGAGCGCGATGCCGCCCTGCCCGCCGCCGACGATGACGCAATAAGGCTGGCGTGTAACACCGAGCTCGGCGGCTTCCTTTTCGCGCCCCTCTTTCCATGTCACGCGGTTGGGATCGGCGCCATGCTTCACCCCCATGGGCCGGTCGAAACCCTGCGCTTCCTCATGGCCTTTGAGTTCGGCCATGGTGGTGAGCAGCGTCCAGATCTTGCCGTCCTTCAGGCGGATGTGGCCGAAGCCGCGCGCGACGTCCGTCTCGAACTGAATCCAGCTCTCGATCAACCCATCGGTATCGGTGGCATCCTCGCCGTCGGCGATTTTCCAGCTCGACGGCTTGGTCTCGGCGAGCCGCGCTTTCAGCATGTCGCGAACCTGATCCTTGCCCTCCATGGTCTTGATGTTCCATGTGAACGTGACGAGGTCGCGCCAATAGCAATCGGTCTGGAACAGATCGACGGCGCGCTCCACGTCGCCGGCGGACAGCGCTTTGCCAAATGTATCGAGCAAGTCAGACACGGTTTTGTTCGGAGCTTTGTCGAGCGTGGTGTCGAGCATTTCTGAAGTCCTCCCTGACGAGCATTCGCTCTATTTCTGCTAATGGGCGCGTTGAAGCGCGGCGTGCGCCGCTTCATTCGATCTTCAGGACGTCCGAAAATGTTAGCATTTTGCGGCTGGGAGGCGAGCAGGAAAGCTCCGGCGTTGAAAGACCGGCGGCATCACATGTGCGAGCGCGAAAGCACGGTGCGTTGCGGCATGAGATCGCCGGTCAGCGTTGTGCGTGTTTGGCAACACCCCAGTACTTAAGTCCTTCGCAACGGATATTCCGCGCGTCTCACTTGATCTCCCACGTGGTGTTATGCGGGATGTCCATCGCAAAATACCCGCCGGGGCCAGCCAGCGCAGGCATGTTTATACAAGCAAATGGCTCACTTCCCGTGATGCCTTTGTACTTCCCGGTACCGCCGGTAATGATATGGGTCCCACAATCCATTTTCGGCTGCGACTTATCGAGGTCGCGCGTATCAAAGGTCGAAAAAATCTTGTCGCCGTCGGCGTCGGCCAACACGCAAGCGCCGTCGATGTATTTCTTCTCGCCGGATGCCACATTCAGCGCCGTGCAATGCGCCGACATCTTGTCGAGCATCTTCTCGCCCTTCATGTTTTCGGTCGTCCCGACCGCCTCCAGCGCGGTGGCCTTACCGAGATCGGCGATATCAATGCTCATCAACGGGCGAAAAATGAAATGGGTCACGTAAGGCGTGGTGCCTTTCTTCTCAACGGACTGTCCTAAGGCAGCCATGGGGGTCAAGGCCGTGAGTGCGCCGGCGAAAATCGCAGTTTTGACGAGTGTCATCGCTGCGGCAGGTGCTGCGATCATGCTGAGGTTGATGGACTTCATCGTTTCCTCCCTGGATCAAGCTGCAGGCTTATGCTGACGACTTGCCCGTGCGTGATACGCTTGCGGCGTCGCGCTTCCAGCTACCGGGGTATTTCCTGAAGTGCATTTCCGGATGCGGCAGCAACTTGCCGCGACTTCGCGCTTCATCGGCGAAATCGATTGGAGCGCGAAGGTCTCTCGGCAGATGCTGGAAGCATCCGCCGAGACCTTGGTCCACGTCCGATAGCTGTTATGGGCTTCAATAAATCTACCATATCAAACGCTGTCGGAGTGAGCAGGCTGTTGGTGGCGAATACCTTGAGTTGATCAATTTTGATTTCAGCCCGCGGCAATACATTCCTGACGCCGAGCTTCGATAAGGCCAACTACGCTAGCGTGTGAACGATAACAGGCCCGGCCACCGCCGTCACCGGTCCGGTAAGCAAAGGCGCAAGGTTCTGCTCGGTCCATGCAAGCCCGCGCCTGTTCGACTCTTCCGCGCCCGCGTAATTGTTGAAGATGCTGATCGCCGTGACGGTATCGTCAGGCGCATAGACCACGTAGTAGGCCATGAACCCTTCGACATCGCTGATGATCGGGATGGCGCCTTCCTTGATCCGGACGGCGAGCTCTTCGGCCATGCCTGTCTTGGCCTTGCCCTGACGAATGGCGGCATACATGAGACATCCCTCCACCGGCCGCCCGGGATTACTGCTGCTGCGATCATGCAGCGCACACGTTCATACTGGCGCGTCGGGCGGCCGGATTGTCCCGCGCCACGCTAATTCCGCTCAAAATTTGCCGGCCTCAAAATTTGCCGGCGACGATCAAAAGCAGCGGCTGAATGCGACCACGTCCCTCGCCGGCCGTTCAAGGGCGTTCTAGTGTCCCGGTTCTGACATTCGTACCAATTTGCGGCTACCTCGTTTACGAATGTCAGAGCCTGAGGGACACTAGCAAAAATATGAATCTAGTGCGGCTTTGTATCTGACGTTCGTATGATGGACGAGCGGCTAATATTGATACGAACGTCAGATACGCTGCACTAGTAAACCCACCGGCGGCAAATGCCTCCGCGCCATAACACACACCTGCGGACGGCTCGACGCGTCTGGCGGATCCTGGCCCTGGGGACGCAGACACCACGAACGCGTGTCATGCCCGGCCCGCAGCCGAAGGCGACGTCCGTGATGACGCCTTCCGGTGCCTGCACCGGCGCAACCGGCATGGCTTGTGCGAATGTTGGGATGCCCAAGGTGATACCCAAGGCGAAGGCGGCAATGGCAATCAATTTGATCATAAGCTTTCCTCCCATGTTTCACGGACACCGAGGCTAGTCACAGCCTTCAGGGGGTAGCCGGCCCATTGTAGGAGCGCTTTGATTTAAGCCAAACGCTTTTCGCGAAGCTCGCCTCCAAAAGGTCAATCGCACCACCCATGCGACACAACTTCTCGCGACGATCGGCGCATGCTCGAAAATGCCTCCGTCGATGTATGATGAGGGCAAGGAGGGAGGTGAGCATCATGCGCATTCAACATTGGCAAGACATTGCCAGCCTGTTGGTGGGCGTGTGGCTGGTGGTGTCGCCGTACTTTCTCGGCTTCGCCGGGGCGGAGACCTGGATCACTATCGTGCTTGGACTATGCGTCGTTCTGTTTGCCGTGGAGAGCTTCGTCGTTCCGTCCTATCTGGAGGAATGGGGAGAAATTCTCCTCGGCCTGGCGCTGCTGGCCGCACCGTGGGCGGTCGGCTACGAGGCGGGAGCGGCGACGGTCAACAGTGTGGTGTCCGGCCTGCTGGTGATCCTGTTTGCAGTCTGGGAGCTGATGACTGATCGCGAGTTCGCTACGTGGTGGCACGATCGCTGGCATCACCCGGCGAGCTGAGAGAGTAGCCCGAACCTGTCCCCACACTCTGTGCGCGGTTGCAAGCGAAGCGTCTTCACCGCGGAGACGTAGCATTGATGCGACAGCAAGCCTGACATAAGCCGCGTCGATCAAGCGCCCCGCAGCGCGTGTGGGGCGGCCTCTTCGCTGAACTTGAGAAGCTGCGCGCTCAAGAAAATGTGCAGGGCCTTGGCGGCCCCGCACATGAGGTCATGTCGCGACACGTTATGTCACGATGCAGTACGCGGCTCGATCGGCTGCCAGATGCTCATCCGGCGTGTCTCCGGCATCAGGAACAGCGCGAGCACGAAACAGATCGCGGGAACGACGATCGGATAAATCAGCGCATATCCGACACTATTCGTGGCCGCGAACGCCGCCGATGTGACAAACGGCACCAGTCCGCCGCCCCAGCCGTTACCGATGTGATACGGCACTGAGACCGACGTGTAGCGGATCCTGCCGGGAAAGTATTCCGCCAGGAACGCGCCGACCGGGCCATACACCATCCCCACATAGCAGACGAGAATGAAGATGATGAAGATCGCAACCGGATAGTTGATGTTGCCGGGCTGCGTGACTGATCCCAGCCACATATACAACGGATAGTACGTGAGTGCGGCGAGCAGCATGCCACCTAAGATCACCGGCTTGCGGCCGATGATGTCGGACAGCCAGCCGAAGAAGATCAGGCTCGGTGTTGCAAGGAGCAGCGCGGCGCCCACGATATAAGCCGAGCTCAGCGCGTCCACCTTGGAGACCTGCTGCAGGAAGTACAACGCCCAGAACTGGCCGCTGTACCAGACCACACCCTGGCCGATCAGCACGATGGTGGCGATGCCCACGTATTTGATGTTGGCGCTGAGGAAGGCTTCCTTCCACGGGTTTGTGGTCATCTGCCCCCTCGCCTTGATCTCCTGGAAGATCGGCGTCTCCTGCAGTTGGAGGCGGATGTAGATGGCAATCGCGACCAGCACGAAGGATAGCAGGAACGGAATGCGCCATGCCCACGCGTTGAACGCATCGGTGCCGAAATACGAGCGCGTCGCGATGATCACCGCCAGCGACACCACGATGCCGAGCGTCGGAGAGGTTTGAAGCCATCCGGTGTAGTAGCCGCGCCGCTCGTCCGGCACATGCTCGGCAACATAGGTAATGGCGCCGCCATACTCGCCGCCGAGGCACAGCCCCTGAATCATTCGCAAGCCGAAGAGAATGAACGCGGCGGTCAGGCCGATGGCCTCGTAAGTCGGGATCAACCCGATCGCGCCTGTGCCCAATCCCATTCCGCTAAGCGTCAGGAGAAATGTGTACTTGCGGCCGATCCGGTCACCCATCCATCCGAAGAGAAACGCGCCCAGCGGACGGATCAGAAATCCAGCCGTGAACAGCGCGATGGTGCTCAGTAGAGCTGCGACCGGATGAGATTGTTCGAAGAACTTGACCGAGAGCACCGCGGCCAGGCTCCCGAAGATATAGAAGTCATACCACTCGATGATGTTTCCCACCGACGCGGCGACAATCACGCGGCGGAAATCCCTGGGGACTTCAATAGCCATGTTGGCCTCCTCTTTTACGTCAAGAAGCGCTTCCCCTGTTCAGCATTGGTTGTCTCGCGGCACGCGACTTAATGCGCGCGGCGTCTGGACGTCTGCAACGGCGTCCATAACGCCTGCCTCAGGGGAACTTTAACCACCTGAGGAAAGCTCCAGCGGGCCTTTTCTTGGGGCGCCGCGGGCCACTCCTGCTTTCTTCCACGTTGCATCCGGAAGTGAAGCTCGACCAACAGTCTAATCCGGAAATGGTACATCCCCGTATAAGACTTTCGGCCCATCGAATTGACCGCATTTTATATTTTCAAGTTCCCGAAACCCATTGGGCCCCTTCAGCGTCTTGGATATGGCAGCTGAGGATTATTGCACATGCTAATGGAACAACTTTTCGCGCGTTTTCGCCAATGGCTTAAGCCGAAGCCTGAAGACAATATGCCAGCAGACGAAAGCGAAGACCGCTCCTCGCTGGCCGATCTTGCCCGGCTGCTCAAAGAGAGCGAGCCACCTGGCTGATCCGCAAGTATAATGTAGGTGCTTGCATCTTCGCAGGTTTAGCGGAGATTGCTTTGGCGCGCGTGTGCGCGGCCTGCGATATGCTCACCGAGGCCGCAATGTGCGGCTGTGCTCCCAGCTTCCCTGACTGCAGGAGAATGACATGCTCTTCAGGCCGCGCCGACGATCCATCGCCGCCATGTCCGCGCTGGTGGTTTTCCCCGCATCCGCAGCATTCGGCGAACCGCCGCAATCGGCGAGGCTTGCGGTGGCAAGCTTCAACTTCGAGGATACGTCCGGCGAGGCGAAGAAAGACAACGTGCAGCACGACGCCATGCTGAAGGACTTTCAATCGGTGGTGAGCAAGACGCTGTCCGACAAGCTGAAGTTCGACGTGACGCCATTGCCCTGCGCGCCGGACAAATGCTCACTCGCCGATCCCGGGATGGAAGCGCTTGCGGACTTGGCGAAGAAGGCCGATGCGCGCTACCTCGTCGCAGGCGGGCTGCACAAGGTGAGCACCCTGGTCGGCTGGGCCAAAGTCGTCGTCGTGGATCTGGACCCGAACGGCAAGGTCTGCGACCGGCTGATCTCCTATCGCGGCGACAACCCGGAGGCCTGGGAGCGCGCAGCCAAATTCGCAGCGACCGATCTGATCGACCATTGCATGCGGTGATCAATCGGCACTCAAGAAGGGAAAACAACAATGGCGATCACCCTCTATTCCGCCGCCGCGGTCGCCATGGCTGTCGCCGCCATTTATTTCGGCGTGCGCTACCGCGACGTCCGCAAATTTCTCGCCGGCGCGTTCTTTGTATCCTCCGGCACCTTGTTCTACCTCTATCTCGCCGATGTCTCCATGCCCCTTCTCGGCACGAGCTTCATGGAGACACCCGAGATCAGCGGCGGACGGTCCGTCATCCACTTCATCCTGTTTCTGATCTGTCTTTATTTCGGCTTCTTCAGACGCGAGCGCGCCTAACCGGCACCGCGATTACCCCACGCGCTGACCGAAAGCGTTACGCCGGGCCGCAGCGTTCGATCACGCGCGCGCGAAAATGGAGCGAACTTCTGAACCACCACATTAACTTTCAAACCTCTTGAAACAGAGGTATCGTTCTAGTGTGGTGGTTCAGAAGTTCGCTTCAATTTCTCGGCGATTCCTTCAAGCGAACTTCTGAACCTGAACCACACTAGAATTGTAGGTTACTAGTGGTCCGATTCTAACATTCGCATCCCGTTTCGGCAGGCTCCTCCTGCGAATGTTAGAATCAAAGGACCACTAGCAAATATAAGTTTCTAGTGGAGTTTTGGATTTGACATTCGCTTGACGAACTCGCTGCAAGGTGGGTAGCGAATGTCAAATCCACTCCACTAGTGTCCTTTCGAATCCGAAGTTCGCTACGGGATGCGCTGCATTATGAGGCGAACTTCGGATTCAGGACACTAGAGCGGCAGGTTGCTGAAGCTATCGGGAAATTCACCGTCGTCCGGAGCGCGTGAATGAAATCGATCACCGCCATTGCTGCTCACAGGCTGGGCAATTTTCTCACCAAGGATTTTCGCCGGGTGTTCGGCTCGGCCCACGCTGACGAAGCAGAGCGTCTCGGCTCCGCTGCACGCGCCACCATCGAGTGCCTTGCAGGCAGCGACGCGCTCTATCACACCTACGAACATACGTTGCAGGTGACCATGGTGGGCCGCGACATTCTGCAGGGCATGATGGTGTCGCGGCGCATCGAGCCGTCCGACTACAGCCATTTGATCGTCGCCTGTCTGCTGCACGACATCGGCTATGTGCGCGGCGTCCTCAGCGGCGACACCGAAACCGAATTCGTCGCGGACACCACCGGCCGCAAGATCACGCTGCCGCGCGGCGCATCAGACGCATCGCTGGCGCCGTATCATGTGGACCGCTCAAAACTATTCGCCTTCGAGCGGCTGGAGAAGAATCCGACCGTCGACGCCCGGCGCATCGCGGACGCCATCGAGATGACGCGCTTCCCGGTACCGAAAGATGCCTCTCGCAATTGCGGCCTCGAACCGAAACTGGTGCAGGCCGCCGATTTCATCGGGCAGCTCGGCGATCCTTTATATCTGCGGAGGGCGAACGCTCTTTACTACGAGTTTGAAGAGATCGGGATGAACAAGCAGCTCGGCTATTCCTCACCCGCCGACATCATCGAAAAGTATCCATCGTTCTTCTGGAACAGCGTCTCGATCCACCTCGACGACGGTATCAAGTACCTGAACATGACGACCTCCGGTCGGCAGTGGATTGCGAACCTTCATCATCACGTGCTCTGCGCCGAGCGGGCGCAACGGCTGATGGGGCCACAGGTGTGAGAGGTGGGTCGCAAAGCTGCCTCGTCTTCGAGTGATAATCAGCGCGGCCTAAGCGGTGCTGAACCGGCCCGCCAGACATTGACCAATTTACTGCCGACAGAATAAACCCCTCGATGAAGCATAAATGTGGGAATGACGGTGAGCCGAACTCAGTACACACATCTCTCCGCCATGTGCCAATGCGGCAAGGTCAAAATCGAAGGAATTGGGGCACCGATCCTGGCGGGCACCTGCTATTGCAATAGCTGCCAGGAAGCCGGACGCCGGTTCGAGCAGTTGGCTTCTGCACCGCCGGTGCTCGAACCCGATGGCGGGACAGACTTTATCCTGTATCGAAAGGATCGCGTACAGTGCGCGACGGGACAGGAATATCTTGAAGAGCATCGGCTGAAGCCGGATTCCCCTACCCGCCGCGTCATGACCACATGCTGCAATTCAGCGATGTTTCTCGACTTCACCAAAGGACACTGGCTTTCGATGTACCGGAACCGGTTTCCATCGGACGCGCCGAAACCCGAAATGCGTCTTATGACAAAGGAGCGCCGCGCAGGCGTCGAACTGGCCAATGACGTGCCGAATTATAGCGGGCCCTCCGGCAAGTTCGTGTTGAAGTTGATTGCGGCCTGGATAGCGATGGGCTTCCGCAAGCCTGAAGTCACTCTGGGAAAGCCGGCGAGCCGCGGGCAACAGGGATGATGACGGCGCCGTCTTTTCTGGACGGCCAAGTGGTGACGGCACCTGCACGATTGTTGTTCGTTAACGTCCATGCGTGATGCGAGCACTCTAACGTAGCCCCAACGGAGCCTCTCGAATGAGAAAGCTTGTCACCGCGGCCTTTGTCAGCCTCGATGGTGTGATGCAGGCGCCGGGCGGGCCGGAGGAAGATCCCACCGGCGGCTTCACGCTCGGCGGATGGTCGGTGAACTACTGGGACGAGCCGATGGGCGCGTTCATGGGCGGCCTGTTCTCGGAGCCGTTCGATCTGCTGCTCGGCCGCAAGACCTACGAGATTTTTGCAGCGCACTGGCCATACATGGGCGACGACGATCCGATTGCGAACGCTTTCAACAGAGCGACGAAGTACGTCGCGACCTCGTCGGATATGCCCCTCACCTGGGCTACCTCCGTTGCGCTACGTGGCGATGTGGCGAGCGAAATCGCGAAATTGAAGCAGGCGGATGGGCCAACCCTGCTGACTCAAGGCAGCAGCGGCCTGTTGCAGACCTTGCTCAAGCACGACCTGATCGACGAATTCCACCTGCTGACGTTCCCGCTGGTGCTCGGCGCCGGCAAACGGCTGTTCGGCAACGGCGCCAAACCGGAGGCGCTGGGGCTCATCTCCACCTCAGTCTCGACCACCGGTGTGATCATGAGCGTCTATCACCGCGCGGGCGCCATCCAGACGGGCTCGTTCCAGATGCAGGATCCTTCGGACGCCGAACTCGCACGCCGCCAGCGCATGAAGCGCGAGGGCTAAGCGCATCGGCGGCTCCGCGTTGCATTGCGCCCGAGTTCATGACTGAAATCGTGCGGCGTCCTGTCCGTTACGTCGCATCGCGATACGTCCACGGGCGAATGAATGCTGCACGCGCGAAATCACCGACTGCCACTATAATATTGTCGAGATGAGACGCAGCCGATTGCGTGAGCAAATGCCTCACGCCACGCCGCATAAAGCGGCAGATAACTCAACTGCCTATCTTGCCTATCATAGAACGACCAATCTAGATTTGCGTCAGCCGTCGACGACGTGATCCTCCGCGCGATGCGTGGCTGATCACTTCGAGCGAACGATGATCGGAGATTCACAGATGAACTTCACTCCATCGCTCAGCCGCCGCACCCTCCTCTCGAGCGCCGCATGTCTTGCGACCGCCGCGCTCGCCTCCTCCACCATTCCCGGCCCTGCACTGGCAGACAACAAGGATAATAATAAGATGAAGGCGACGTTTGTTCTCGTGCACGGCTCATTTCACGGTAACTGGTGCTGGAATAGATTGATCCCGCTGCTGGAGCGCGAAGGGTATAAGGTGTTCGCGCCCAACCTGCCGGCAAGTGGCGGCGACCCGGCCCCGATCGAGAATGCGGACCTCGCGAGCTACGCCACGCGCGTGGCCAGCGTGATCGACGGCATCGCAGGCCCGGTCATCCTTGTGGGTCACAGCATGGGCGGCATCGTCACGTCTCAAGTTTCAGAACAGCGTTCGAACAGGCTGGCGGCCGCCATATACATCAACGGGCTGCTGCTGCGGAATGACGAAAGCCTCGGCAGCTTCCTGGACGCCAACAAGGCGCTCAATGTTGACGATCTCGTGCTGAAGAACATGAAGGTCTCAGCCGATGGCCAGACGGCGACCTTCCCGCCCGAGAAGGCGGCCGAGGTGTTCTACAACACCTGCACGCCCGCCGATGCCGACTGGGCCAAATCGCAACTCACCGCGCAACGCACGAAAGTGTACGGCGACAAGCTGCAACTAACACCGGAGCGCTATGGCAAGGTCAAGCGTTTCTATGTGAAGGGCTTAAAGGACAACGCGGTGTCGCCCCTCTATCAGGACGCCATGCTGAAGAACACGCCGTGCGATCAGGTGTTCACGCTGGATGGCGATCACTCGCCGTTCCTCTCCGCGCCCGACAAGCTGGCGGAAATCATTCTGTCGGTATCGAAGAGCGTCGGCTGACACGAGCGTTTTCCGGTGCAGGTCCGCGCGGATCACGCTAGCCATCGTCTGCACTGCGGCGAGCTTTACGCTCGCTTAACCATACGCGCAGCGGCGAAGCCGCGCGCTGTAACAAGCAGCATGCCCCTTGCGAAGTCGAATGCGAAGACAATCGAAGGGGGAAATACCTGTGGCCATCAGCGGCGATTATTCATCACCTGTGATCGTGAACGGCTTCAACTGTATGAACTGCACTGACGTCGACTACGCCAGCAAGTTCATTGATCCTGCGCATCCGCATGATGGCCCGGCCAAGCCCGCATCCGAGTTGCGATCCGATCTCGAACAGAAGAAAGTCACCTTCGACGCGCAGGCGGTGATTTTGGGTGGAACGCTGGCCGATCCGCGCGGCGCTGCTCAGCCCTGGGACGGATCGGCAGCGACGCCTTCGACATCGCACGTCGATCGTTACGCGTAACAACGCGCTCCGCATTTGCCATCACCCGGCACGCACAGCCTCGTCCTTGCCGATCTCGACCAGCGGCGGCAGGCCTTCCGTTTCGCGGATAATGTCGATGAGCTGGCGCAAACCCGGCGGCGCCTGACGTCGGCTGGGATAGTAGATCATGAACGGCGGACCTTCTGAGGCCCAGTCCGGTAGCACGACTTCGAGCGCGCCGGAGGCAAGCTCCGCTGTCACGCGACGTTCAAGACAATAAACGAAACCAACACCACGCAACGCGGCATCGACCGCGTGTTCGGTCTCGTTGGCCGTGAGTGGCCCACGCACGTTGAGCCGCATCATCGCCTTGCCGTTGCCAAGCTCCCAAGGGTAGTTGCTATTATCCCCGACGCGCATCTGCACACACGGCAAGTTGAGAAGATCATCTGGCTTCTTCGGACGGCCATGGCGCGTGATCAGCGCTGGTGATGCGACGATCACCCATTGCGGCGGCCGCGTCAGCGCCACGCCCACCATGTCACGCGGCACGCGGTCGCCATAGCGCATACCGGCATCGAAGCCATCGGCGACGATGTCCACGATGCGGTCATCCACCGTGACATCAAGATGCATCTCTGGAAAATTACCGAGATAACGTGACAGCACCGGACCGAGTACGAGACGCGCCGCATCGCGAAGCACATTGAGACGCAACCGCCCCACTGGAGAGTGCCGATGACGCTCCAGCGTCGTCAGCGCATCGCTAATGGTCTGGAAGCCGGAGTTGAGTTGGGCTGCGAGTGACGCCCCAGCTTCGGTCGGGCGGATCGAGCGGCTGGTGCGATTGAATAGCTTCACACCGAGCTGCGTCTCCAGCTTGCGCAAGCGATGGCTAAGCGCGGAGGTGCTGACGCCCAGTTCAATGGCTGCCTGCGCCATGCTCCCGCGCCGCGCGATGGTCTGGAACACATTCAGGTCTGAAAGGATCGCCCGATCAAACAATTGCATCACGACTTCCCCTCAAGGGTTCATTGAGTGCTGCTCAACGATTCCGCCCTGGATAACCGCGCCGTGTGAATTAGGTTCAACGAGCACAGCGAGGAACCATCATGACCGGAGCAACCAATAATCGTCGCGAATTTCTGACCATAGCCACGGCGGCTGCAGCCGCCGCCACGATGCCATCGCTCGCAACCGCAGCTACCAGCACAGCAAAAGGAGAAACAGGTATGGCGTCCGCAAATCGAGCCACGCAGATTTTCAAGCCGGAGTTTCGTTTCGGGCTGGGCGGCGTGCCCATCGGCAACGAGTTCAACAAGGTGACGGACGGCGATGCCGAGGCGACGCTGGAAGCTGCGTGGAGCGCGGGCGTGCGTTATTTCGACGTGGCGCCGTGGTACGGCTTCGGCCTCGCCGAGCGCCGATTCGGCCACTTCCTGCACAACAAGAACCGCAACGACTATCTGCTGTCGTCGAAAGTCGGCAAGCTGTTCAAGGCATCAAAGAGCAACAAGCACGCCGACATCTTCCCGCTGTCGGATTCGCCGAACGATGTGGTCTACGATTACAGCGCCGATGGCGTGCGCCGCTCTATCGAAGACAGCCTGCGGCGGCTTGGCGTCGACAGCCTCGATGTTGCTTTCGTTCACGATATCTCGCCGGACTTTGCGTACTTTCCGACCTCATGGGAAGAACAGTTCGCCATTGCCGAGCGCGGCGCATTTCCGGCGCTCAGCAAGATGCGCGAGGAAGGCATCATCAAGGCGTGGGGCATCGGCGTGAATCGACCCGAGCCGATCCTGCGCGTCATCGACGTCGCGGACCCGGATGTCTGTCTTTGCGCCTCGCAGTATTCGCTGATCGATCACGCCAACGCGGTGAATCAAGTCTTCCCTGCCGTGCGCAAGAAGAACGTCTCGCTGGTGATCGGCTCGGCGCTGAACGCCGGGTTCATCTCCGGCAGTCCGCGCTACAACTACGGTCCGAATAACTATAAGATTTCAGCGGCTCATATCGAGAAGCGCGACAAGCTTCGCGCCGCCGCCGCACGCCACGGCGTGGACCTGCGCACCGCAGCGCTGCAGTTCTCGTCAGCCCCGGATGTTGCGGTTGCGATGGTGGTAGGTGCCAGCACGCATCGGCAGATTTTAGAGGACTACAACTCAATGCACGTAAAGATCCCTGCGGATTTCTGGCAGGAGCTGAAGTCGAGCGGCTTGATCGAGAAGGACGCGGCAGTGCCGGCGGTTTGAACGTGCTCGGATCACTCTGCATACACCAATGCCAAAGGCCTGCGATGGCGCAGGCCCTTGCTCGGGATACGCCGACATCAGGACGTGCTTAGGCAGCCCGCGAAGTCTCGCGCTTCATATTCCTGCGCAGAAACGTGAGACCGCTAACCGCCAGGCGATCGGCATCGGCTTCTCCATTGGCCTCCAGCTCCTCGATATAGCTGGTGAGTTCGTCACGGTGTTCATCGAGATATTGGCGCGACACGCCCTGCATCATGCCCAAGGTGTTCAGGCAGCGCTCTACAATCTCATTCATTTCGCTCGCCTTTCTCTCGCAGCAGGAATTCCAGATTGACGGATGATGATGCATCAGAAAATTGGACCGTCTTGTGGCGAGATCGCGACATGGTGAATACATTCACAACTACGCCGGCGCTCTGTCTCGACAGAAAAGTGAAAGGCGCGGCCAGATACAATTCTTGATTGTCGAAAATTCGCTACGAATGATAGTCTTCGAAAGTTTCTGATTATTCCTGGTAAGGTTGTTGCGGCCTGACGTGAGCTTCGGCTTGTGATGCCGGCGCAGGTATTTGTGCGTCAAAGTTTGCGTGACATTCATTTCAAATTGTCATTTTTGAGTGGGGCCATGACATGAGAAATTCCATTTGCATCGCGCTTGTTCTGCTCAGCACCACGTACGCACACGCAAAATTCGAGAGAGTTACCACGCTATCCCATCAGGGAATGTGTGAAGCCTCGGCGGCCGTTGTCCTGCTACAGAGGTCTCCCGAACAATTGTTCGTCGTGGCGAACGACGAAGATAACGAGCTGCGCGTGTATTCCGCAGAAAAGGCGGCCGGCCCCATTGCCAAAGGTGATCTCAGTAGGCACCTCGGCCTCGATCCGGACAAAAAGGCAGATTTCGAGGGGGCGACGACGCTCAATGGCAAGATCTATTGGATAGCGTCCCACAGCCGCAACGCGGAGGGAGAAATCCGCAAGCAGCGATGGCAATTTCTCTCGACGACTGTCGCCATCGACGAACAGACGCTCAAACTATCCGCAAGTTCATCGTCGCATGACCTTCTTGGAGAAATCGCTGCTCTCGGCAAAGTCTTTGCTGATGCCATACAGATCGATGATCGTAAGTCCGCAGACCTCGCACCAGAGAACAACGGCTTGAACATCGAAGGACTGACGGTACGCGCCGACGGAAAATCGATGTTCATCGCCCTGCGTAATCCCCTATCCCCCGAGAAAAAAGCATTTGTTATCCCGCTGGAGAATCCCGAAGCCGTCACCGAGCGCGGAGAAAAGCCGATCCTCGGTCAGCCGGTGCCTCTCGATCTCGGAGGACGAGGCATTCGAAGCATGGAATATTCACCTGAGGAAAATGCCTACTTCATCATTGCGGGCCCGAACAAGGATAAAGGCAGCTTCGAGCTATATCGTTGGCCCGGCAATGCACAAGAGTATCCCGTCGTCGTGGAAGGTGCGGCGTCCGAATTCGCAGCCATTGATGATTTTCATCCGGAAGCGATGTTTATCGACACATCCGGCAAGGTCCTCCACATCCTGAGTGATGATGGAGACCGCGAGATCGAGCCCCAGAAAGCCTGCAAAAAAGCTAATGACAAGTCATTTCGCAGCTTCGTCTTCGCAATCAGGTAAGGCCACTGCTTTACGCGACGCCTCCTGGAATTTTAACGACGCCTCGCCTTGCTACGTCACAAGTTGCGGACGGAATGCAGGCTTCCGATTCTCGAACGCGGTGGTAACGTTTTCGAGATCATCGAACACCATCGCGCTGCCGATCCGCTGCAATAGCCCTGTGCGCTCCAGAATCTCCATCGGCTCGCTGTTCAGTTCGGCGATGCCGAGCGCCACGCCGCGCGCGGCGAACATCTTGCGCACCTCATCCAGCATTTCGGCGGCGGTTGAATCCACCTGCGCGATGGCGCTGGCATCCAGCACCAACCATTCTGTGCCTTCAGGAAGCTCATCTGCGATGGCCTTGAAGCGCCCCTTCACATAATCAACGTTGAAGAACAGCAGGCTGCCCTGAATGAGAAAGATCGCAAGGCCGGGAATGGGCCGCGCGTCTTTCGATCGGTGCAACTTGTAGAACCCGTGCTGTCCCGGGATCTGGCCCAACATAGCGTCGCGCGGCATCATCTCCTTCAGCAACACATAAAGCAGCGTAGCCGCGACGGCGATGACGATGCCCGCCAGCACGCCGAGGCTGACCGCACCCCACATGCCGATCAGCGCGAAAGCGAACTCAGTGCGATTGACCCGCCAGATCTCGCGCAGGCCCTGCAGATCGAACAAATGGAGGGCGGCGGCGACCAGAATGGCCCCGAGCGCCGGCGCCGGCAGCAGTTTGAGTGCTTCGCCGAGATAAAGCAGCGTCACCGTGAGCACCAGCGCCGCCATGAGACCGGCAACTTGTGTGCGCCCGCCGACAGAAAGATTCACCGCCGTGCGCGAGTCCGACACGGTAACGGGAAAACCGCTGAACACGCCGGAGGCAACATTCGCGGCGCCGAAGCCGGTGAGCTCATCATCGGCGTTCACTTCGAAACCTCCGCGTGCGGCGAAGCTGCGGGCGGCGACGATGCCCGAACCGAAACTCACCAGCCACACCGCGCCCGCGCCCAGCAGCAGGTCGTTCAGTGGAAGGTCCGTGAAGCTCGGCAATGAAAACGACGGCAGGCTTTTCGGCAACGCGCCGACAACCTTGATCCCCATTCCGGTGAAATCGAACAGCCAGGACGCGACCGTCGCCACCACTACGACCAGCACCGGCCCCGGAATCAACGAGCGCTTCCATGAGGCGATCTGCAGCAACGCGAACATCGCAACGCCGAGCGCCACCGACGGCCAGTGGATATCGCCCGCCTTCTTCATCAGTTCAAAGAGGGGCGGAACGAGCCCATCGGCCTCGATCTTCAATCCCGTGAAACGCCCGATCTGGCTGACCATGATCGAGATCGAAATGCCGCTGATGAAGCCGATCAGGATCGGCTTGGAGAGGAATGCCGCAATCACGCCGAGATGAAGCCTGGAGCCGACAAGACACATGATGCCTACGGTAATCGCGAGCGCGGACGCGGCGGCAACGGGATTGGCGGGCGACATGCTCGCCAGCGCGGCAGCCAACACCGTCATGCTCGCGGCGTCCGGGCCTACCATCAGTTGACGTGACGGACCGAACAACGCGTAGCCGACCAGCGGCAGAATGCTGGAATAGACGCCGACTTCCGGCGGAAGTCCGGCAATGGCGGGGTAAGCAATGGCGCTCGGAATAGCGACGGCGGCGATGGCAAGGCCCGCCATCATGTCCCGGCCAAGCCACTCCATTTTGTAGCCCTTGAGGCCATCTATAATCGGCAACCGGAAGAACACGACATAACCTCTCGCGCGAATATTGTCGCGCGGCATTTACATCTCTAGTACCGCTCCTCGACGAACTTCATCCTGCGCAAGCTCGCCTGGTCGTCATACGCGCCCTCCTTCGAGCGCTTTGGCAATTTGACACGCTCATGCGGCGCTTTCTTGAACGGAATGGAGTCGAGGATGTGGGCGATGCAATTCAGACGCGCCCGCCGCTTGTCGTCGGAGCGCACGATGGTCCACGGTGCGATCTTCGTATGTGTTGCGCGCAGCATGTCGTCACGCGCATGTGAGTAGTCGTACCAGCGGCGGTAGGACTCGATGTCCATCGGACTCAGCTTCCACTGCCGCAATGGATCTTCGATGCGCGCCGTAAAGCGCCGTTCCTGTTCCTCCATGCCGACCTCGAGCCACAGCTTAATGAGCACGATTCCGGTTTCCACGACGTATTTCTCGATTTCAGGGCACAGCTCCAGGAAACGCTTATACTCCTCATCACCGACAAACCCCATCACGCGCTCGACGCCAGCGCGATTATACCAGCTGCGATCGAAGATCACGATCTCACCCGCGGCCGGAAACTGGTTCATGTAACGCTGCATGTACATCTGACTCTTTTCGCGATCCGAAGGTGCTGGCAGCGCAACCACCCGAAATACGCGGGGGCTCACCCTTTCTGTTAACGCGCGGATGGTGCCGCCCTTGCCGGCAGCGTCGCGCCCTTCGAACACGACGATCACGCGCAGGCCCTTATGCTTCACCCAAGCCTGCAGATTGCACAGGCGCACCTGCAGCTTGCGTAACTCCTTCGTGTACTCCTTCCCCCTCATCTTTTCGCTGGTTTTGCCTGTCGTACGTCCCCGTCCGGTCGTCTGGTCAAGCATCTGGAGCTCCATGGTTGGCCTCCCAAGCGATCAATTGCTCGGCGTTGACTCTCTATTCGACACGACTCCGCTGCCGCCGGCTTGATCCAAATCAGCAGTTCAAAGGAAGCGGATGAATTGCGCGGTGCGTGGGAGAACGAAATGACAACGACGCTGACCTAATGGCGCGCAAACCGGCACTAGAAATCGCTAGGACAATTATCAGGCTCGTACTTTAATCTTTCACACGGGAAGCGGGTGAACCTTCCGTCGAGGGGTATCCGGTTAGGAGCAGGATCATGTCCAAGCTTTGCCAGCTGTCTCTCGCAAGCGCCCTCTTCGCCACTGTCTTCGCCGCGCCAGCACTCTCTTACGACCTCAACGGCGTGTGGGCGTCGGATGCGGACCGGTGCGACAAAATCTTCAAGAAGAGCGGGAAGAAAATCTCCTTTACGAATATGGCCGATCTCTACGGCAGCGGCTTCATCGTCGATAGCGACAGCTTGCGCGGCAAGGCGGCGCGCTGCACCGTTAAGTCGCGGCGTGAGACGCAGGACGCACTACATATTCTCGCTTCCTGTTCATCGGACATCATGCTGTCCAATGTGCAATTCAGCTTGCGCTTCAAGGACAACAACAGCCTCACCCGCTTTTTTCCCGACATTCCCGGCATGGAGCTGACCTACTATCGATGTACATCGATGTGAGGTCGTGTGAGATGCATCCGCACAACGTATGAACTGAAGGACGCAGTCTTCGTCTTTTGACAGGAGCGCCTCATGGCCGCGTTTCACTTCGACCTCACCTCTCCCGAGAAACGCGTCTTCTCCGGCGAGGTCGAACAGGTCGATCTGCCAGGGCGCGACGGTGACTTCGGCGTGCTCGCGGGACATCGCCCGACCATCGCGTCTCTGCGTCCTGGTCTCGTGACTGTATCCTCCAGCAATGGTGTCGAGAGATACGTTGTGTTGGGCGGCCTCGCGGAGGTCATGCCCGATCAGCTCACGGTGCTGGCGGAGATCTGCAAATTGCTCGACGAGTTCGATATCGCAGGCTTTCGCGCCCAGATCGACGAGATGGAAGACAGCTTGAAGGAGATGCCGCTCGGCGACGAACTCGACCGCGCCATCATACGGCTCGACCACTATAAGACGCTTCACCAGCAATTGCGCCTGCCGGCTACGGCGTTTTAGAGAACGCCTAACGGGAAACGACGATATCCGACCGTCGCGGCATGCGCTGTGCGTTCGCGTGGCTGATCATGGGTTAATCCGCATCGACCTTGCGTACGCGAGTGTCTTTCCAGCGCAGGCTGCGTCCGTCCCGCGATTTCAGATCGAGCTTGCCGACAGGGCGATTATTGGCCACATCCACCAAAACCGAATGCGGTTCATCGCGCTCGAACAGATGCCCCTCGCCCCATTGGCGCAGAGCTACAAGGACGAGAAACAGATCACGGCCTTTCCTGGTCAGGACGTATTCCTGATAGGCGGAGCCGTCGGAGGCAGGCGCGGTTTCCAGCACGCCGCGCTCGATCAGATCGCGCAGCCGCGCGGAAAGCATCCCTTTCGCGATCCCGAGATTGCCCTGAATTTCGCTGAAGCGCCGCAGGCCGTCGAACGCATCGCGGATGATGAGAAGCGACCACCAGTCGCCGATCGCATCCAGCGCCCGCGCGACCGGGCAATCTGCATCGCCAAATCTCACGCGCTTGACCATGACGTTCCGTCCACTCGCCAATCTGGTTCTAAATTAGAACTAGATTCGCGATCGATCAAGTGGTCTTATTATAAGACCACTTGAGAGGAACCAATGCAATGAAACTGGATGCGACCTCGACACAACCGCGCGACATCACGCCGCCGGCGACACACCGGCTGTCGATGACGACCGTTTTAATTCTTGCGGCGGCCAGTGGCCTCAGCGTCGCCAACATCTACTACGCGCAACCGCTGCTGGATCTGATAGCGCGGGATCTCGCTCTGCCTGTCGCGTCCACCGGCCTCGTCGTCACGCTGACGCAGATCGGTTACGCGCTTGGTCTTATCCTAGCCGTACCGCTGGGCGACCTGATCGATCCGCGCCGCGTCGCGGTCGGACAAAGCATGCTCTCTGTCGTGGCGCTGGTCGTGGTCGGAACGGCGCAGACCGAACACGTTCTTCTCGCAGGCATGCTCGCGGTCGGCTTCTTCGCGGTGATTGTGCAGGTGCTCGTGGCCTTCGCCGCCACGCTGTCCGCGCCCAATGAGCGCGGCAAGGCTGTCGGTCTCGTCACCAGCGGCATTGTCATCGGCATCCTCGCCGCGCGCTTTGTCTCGGGTGTCATCGCTGATCTCGGTGGCTGGCGATCGGTCTATCTTGCCTCGGCAGGCATGACGCTCGTCATGGCCATTACTCTGTTCTGCGTTTTGCCCCGGCATCGCCCGCGGCACGATGGCACAAGTTACCTGTCGGTTCTGCGCTCCATCCCCGCGCCGTTCATCAATGATCCCGTCGTTCGCCTGCGCGGTATTCTGGCGCTCTTGATCTTCGCCGCGTTCAGCACGCTGTGGACCAGTCTCGTTCTGCCGTTGAGCGTCGAGCCGTTCGAGCTGAACCACACGCAGATCGGCCTGTTCGGCCTGATCGGCATGGCGGGCGCGACGGCAGCAGCGAGTGCCGGTACGCTGACGGACAAAGGGTTCGGGGGCCGGACGACGAGCGTCGCGCTCGCATTCCTGCTCGCATCATGGGGATTGATCGCCCTGCTCCCGCAATCGACCCTCGCGCTCGTCGCAGGCATCGTGCTGCTCGATTTTGCGGTCCAGGCGGTTCATGTCACCAACCAGAGCATCATCTTTGCAATTTATCCGAATGCGCGAAGCCGGCTCGTGGGCGGCTACATGTGTTTCTATTCGGCAGGAAGTGCAATCGGCGCTATCGCTTCGACAGCGACCTTCGCTACCGCAGGATGGCGTGGCGTCTCACTGCTTGGCGCTGGATTCAGCGCGATGGCGCTGATGGTCTGGGTGCTGAGTTTACGGCGTGGATCTACCCGCCGCGCGGTGACGTGCCTCGCGGTCAATCCGGCGCCTTCGACGCCATCAAACTGAACCGACATCCAACGGCGACCTCATTTAAGGTAGTTGCATCATGTCGCACTTGGATATTCCGTGCTAAACTTGGAGCCTGAATAGGCCGTCGGCAACAATCAAAGCCTGCTGGACCTGGTCCGTTGTCCGCGCCTCTTTAATCATCTTTTGGTGCAGCTTGGCGCTCATCGCATGTGCGACGCCCTGAATGTCGCCCGCGCTAGGGAGAGCGACGATGATGATTCCCCTTTCAACGCTTATTCTTGTTGTTAGTTCGCATCTCGCTATCCCGGTCGCTGACGGCGTTCCAAAATTCAACATTGAGCGAGGTTGCCAACTCGATCGTGAAGCCGCGGAAGACACCAATCTGCCTCAGCCAATTGAGACATGCATCGCAGACGAGAAGCAAGCAAAGCAACAGCTCGAAGCGGACCGGTCGCAATTTCGCGCATCCGACAAAGCTAGCTGCGTAGCGGATACCATGACCGACGACACGCCGAGCTACGTCGAATTGCAGATCTGCCTCAATTTGGCACGAGAGGCGCGCTAGTGTGCCAAATCCAAAGTCCGCCTCATCGTGCAGCGCGCTCCCTAGCGAACTTTGGATCCGAGAGGACACTAGTAAGTCTATAATTCTAGTGTGATTCAGGTTCAGAAGTCCGCTGGAAGGACTCGCAGGAAAGCCGAGCGAACGTCTGAACCGCCACACTAGTGATTGCGCATGGACGTCACACAATAAGCATCCCGGCATGTCGAATTTGACGCAAATCCTGTACGATGCGCGACGAGTGAAAAACCGGGACGCGCATGACGACATTTCTGTTCGACGGGCCTGAGCAGGCCGCAACCACCATCCTGCTCGCGCATGGCGCGGGCGCGGCGATGGATTCTGCGGCGATGACGGCGATGGCGAACACGCTGGCAGATGCAGGCTTCCGCGTCGCCCGCTTCGAGTTCGACTACATGGCTCGCCGCCGCACCAACAGCGAGCGCAAGCCGCCGCCGCGCGCGGACAAGCTGATGCCGGAATACATCGCCGCCATCGATGCACTCAGCGCAAAGGGGCAGCTCATCATCGGCGGCAAATCCCTGGGCGGGCGCGTCGCGAGCATGATTGCGGACGAGCTTTACGCATCGAAACGGATCGCGGGACTACTGTGCCTCGGCTATCCGTTTCACCCGCCGGAGAAACCGGAGCAATTACGCACCGCACATCTCGCTGGCCTCACAACACCCGCGCTCATCGCGCAGGGCACGCGCGATCCGTTCGGCACCCGCGACGAAGTCTCTTCCTACAAACTGTCGAACGCCATCGACATCCTCTGGCTTGAGGATGGCGACCACGATCTCAAGCCGCGCAAGAAAATCTCCGGATTTTCGGCGGCCGATCATTTGAAGACACTGGGCGATGCGGTGAAGTCCTGGGCGGCGCGATTGCACTGAGACATCCGGCATTTCATCTAGCAGCGTGCACCCTATACGTAAGGCGCTTCGCCTCATTCAACGCGTCTCACACCTTCAACCTCCATGACGGTCTGCGCAAGGCCGTCGCCCAACATCGTAAGGCGTCATGTCAGGTTCTTCGCATTTAATTCGCCCCTTAATCTCATATTATTAAATACCCCTTGACTTAATATTAAATGACAACATTAAATGGAACAATAAATGGGCGACTCCCAGACCGCGCATCTAAGTCATTACGACTACGAGTCTTGTTTGTTTGCGCAAAGGTCATCGCCGGGCGATGCGGAATGTTACCAAGCCGCGCGACGGGCGATTTAAAGCGGCGATGACAAATTGCGTGGTCCCTGTACAGCACTGAACAAGCACGAAAATGGGTGGGTGCGTCATGCTGATGTACAAAACCAAACTTGCCTTTCGCCGACCTCATTCCTTGACTGCCCGCATTGCCAGGCGTGCCGGTCGTCTCCTTGGAATGAAATCCATGCCCACCCCGCAAGAGTTGATCGCGACGCATGCGCCTGGAAAATCGTTTGCCGACATAGGCTGCATGTGGGGAATCAATGGCGCATTGTCGTTTTTTGCCGAACAGTGTGAAGCGAAGCACGTCGTCGCAGTGGACGTTTATCCGGCAACGGAAGAGTTCACCGCCGAACACACGCGCCTGCATTCAAAGGTGCAGTTCATAAATGGCGATATCTTTGAGACGACGACACTGCAGAAGATCGGCAAGGTTGATGTCGTGTTCTGTAGCGGCGTGCTCTATCACATGCCCGACCCGTTCTCGCTGTTGGTACGACTGCGCGCGATTTGCGGCGAGGTCTTGATCTTGCGGACCATGATCATTCCTGAAGTGTCGGGGATGCGCAATATGGCCGTGTTCTATCCAATGCTCGAAGAGAGCCAGCGCAATCACTTCAAGCTCGGTACCGGGATGCAGAAAGCGATCACCGGTCCGTACGAGCCCGAGAGCGGCTATGGCAACTGGTTCTGGGGACTGACGCCCAGTTGTGTTGAATCACTGCTGGCCTGCGCCGGGTTCGAGGTGATCGAAGAGCACGTCGAACCGTTCATAGGCTGGTTCATCTGCCGGGCGGTGGAGCCGAAGTTCACTCCAAGTTCCGGCGAGTATCTATCGCCAACGGATGCTCGGTTCGTTGCGCACCTGGCGACCTCCATGTAGTCGGGACAAAACCCGGACGTTGCGGTTTCGTCCTCCTTCGAAGCGCCGTCTACCGAGGGTAAGTGACAAGCGGCCGTCGATGAGACCCAGTCTCTTGGGCCATGCATGGTGAAAGGCTGAGGCGTCCCCCTCCCTCATTCAACGCGCCTAGAACCTTCAAACTGCATGAAGGTCTGCTCAAGGCCGTCGCCGAACAGGATCGCAGCATATCGCACCGGTGGACCATCCATTCCCGGAGAGCCTGTCGGCATGCCCGGCACGGAGAGACCGATCGCTTTCGGACGCTCCTGAAGCAGCCGACGGATTGCCGCTGCCGGCACATGTCCCTCTATAATGTATCCCTCGACCTCGGCTGCGTGACAGCCGACGAGATGCAACGGCACGCCGGCTTTTTCGCGGAGCGTTGGAAGCGCCCTGTCATCGTGGACATCTGCCGTGAAGCCGTTCTCTTCCAGATGACGCACCCAGCCGGAGCAGCATCCGCAATCGGGATCCCTGTACACGCGAATGAGCGTTGCGCCGATCGCTGAGGCTTGCTTCGCGAACAGTCCACAGGATGCGAGACCAACGATCGCTGCACGGCGTGAAATGTGTTGCATGGTGATCACCTGTCTGGACGCGAACCGCAGGCCGCTCGCACCCAGATTAGCACGTTCTCCATTATGATCAGACACCTCTGAGACTTATTGGGCACCTCGGAGGCAGCTCTGGGGGGAGAACTGGCCGCTTCCCTTCCCGGTAAAATCGCACCCCAAAAATATTTCTCTTTTTTTGAGCAGCCATGTCACAGGGCCGAGGGTTGTCTCGTCCTGATATCGAACGCGCACGCCGATGGGAGACCCCGGAGGCCGGCGCCCTTTATCAGAGATTAGGACCATGACCATGAAAATCGTGATCATCGGCGGCACAGGGCTCATCGGCTCCAAGACCGTCAAAATCCTGCGGAATGCAGGCCATGAAGTGGTTGCCGCCGCTCCCAGGCTCGGCATCAACACCCTCACCGGCGAGGGACTGGCGGAAGCGCTCAAGGGTGCGCAGGTGGTGATTGACCTCGCAAACTCACCGTCATTTGAAGACAAGGCCGTGCTGGAGTTCTTCGAGACGTCCGGCCGCAACCTGCTCGGCGCAGAACGTAACGCCGGCGTGCAGCACCACATCGCCCTCTCCGTCGTGGGCACCGACCGCCTGCCGGAGAGCGGCTATCTCCGCGCCAAGCTCGCGCAGGAAAAGCTGATCAAGGACAGCGGCACTCCTTACACTATCGTGCGATCAACGCAGTTCTTCGAATTCCTCGGCGCCGTCGCGCAGTCCGCCTCTGAAGGCAACATTGTGCGGCTGTCACCCGCTTACGTGCAGCCGATCAGCTCGGACGACGTGGCGAAAATCATGGCCGACGTTGCGCTGACCACGCCCGCGAATGGCACCATCGAAATTGCAGGCCCGGAGCGCATGCGCCTCAGTGATCTCGTGGCGCGCTATCTCGCCGCGACCGGCGATGCTCGCAAGGTGGTGGCCGACGATCAGGCCCGCTACTTCGGCGCGCTGCTGAACGACGGCTCACTGGTCTCGGACAACAATCCCCGCCTCGGCACCATCCGCTTCGAGGACTGGCTGGGGCCGCAACTGAAAACCGCCTGACAACAACCGATCACATTGGAGAACCACATCATGAGAAAATTTCTCTGTGCGCTCGCGCTCGTCGCCTTCTATGCAGGCTCAGCAGCTGCCCACGACGACAAGTCGAAAGTGACGCTGGTGTACGAGCACGAGCTGCCTAACGTTCCTGGCAAGAGCATCAAAGGCGTGCTGGTGGAATATCCGCCCGGCGGATCGTCTGCCGCACACACCCACCCAAGCTCCGCCTTCATCTACGCCACGGTGCTGGAAGGCGCGATCCGCAGCCAGGTCAATGACGGGCCGGTGACGACCTACCGCGCGGGACAAAACTTCTCCGAAAATCCTGGCGACCGCCACGCCGTCAGCGAAAACGCCAGCACGACGGAGCCCGCGAAGCTGCTCGCCGTGTTCGTCGTCAACACCGATCAGAAAGACCTGGTCCTGCCCTACCACAAGTGAGCTTTCGGATGACGCGAACTTCTGAACCACCACGCTAAAGCGGGATCATCGCCGCGACAATGCGGTCGGATTCCCGATCGCTTTCAGAAAGTCCGGCGACGACGCCTGCCCGATCAGCCTCGCTGCGGTTCTGGCTCATCTTTCGTTTTGCATCGATGCGCGAGATCGGCATGCGCAGCCCAACGATTCCGAGAAGCTGTGCCTTGATGAAGTCAGCCGGAGCGTCCGTGACCGCCCAGGACTCAGCGCGCGGATGTTCGTAAAGATCCGTCAGCCGCGTGATCACGTCATAGAGCCTGTCCGCATCCTCGAAGAATTCAGCCCGGCCATACGCGTGAACGGCGGCATAATTCCAGGTCGGCACCACTTTGCCGTGCTCCTTCTTCGATTCGTACCAGGACGGCGTGACATAGGCGTCCGGCCCATTGAAGATCGCAAGCGCCTCACCCATCGCCGCCTCTTTCCATTGCGGGTTGGCCTTCGCCAGATGGCCGTAAAGAACGCCGTGCTCGCCTTCGCGGGCATCAAGGAACAGCGGCAGCGGCGTGCACAGCAGCCCGCCTGATGTGGACGTGACAAAATTGGCAAGGCGCGCGCTGCGGATCGTCTCGTGGATCGACGCGAGCTCAGTGTCCTTGAACGCGGGCGGAATGTACATTTGATGGCTCCGATCCTAGTGTCACGAAATCCGAAGTTCGCCTCATACTGCAGCGCGCCTCGTAGCGAACTTCGGATTCGAAAGGACACTAGTAAATTTATCATTCTAGTGTGGTTCAGGTTCAGAAGTTCGCTTGAAGGACTAGCTGAGAAGATGAAGCGAACTTCTGAACCACCACACTAGGTGAACGAGACGCGCGGACTTTCGACATGAAAGACAGATTGAAGCGGTTTGAGAGATGCCTCTTCGAGAGAAGCCTTGGGCCGCCGTTCAGCTTGGCGAAGGAAGAGGTCTTCGCCCACCCCACACAATGGTGATGGCGGCGACGAAGTTCATCAAGGCTGCAATGATCAAGGCAGGCCCATAACTATTGAACGCGTCTCGAAGGATACCGAACAAGCCTGGGCCAAAGGCGGTCGCGATAGCAATCACCGAGGCTGCAACGCCGTAGACCGCGCCGAAGGACGCCGCACCAAACTCCCGGCGCACAATAATCGGAGAGAGCGTTGTCAAATTTCCGATTGTGAGCCCATAACACACGCTCGTCAGAAGCAGGCCTTCCGGGCTCGACGTTCCCGCCATAGCCGCGAGGGACGCCGCGGCAACGAGCAGCACGCCGCCGGTTGTCAGTCGTAGATCAATTCGATCAGCGAAACGGGCGAGAGCGATCCGGCCGACGAACGCAGCCAGGGCGGCTGATGATACAGCAACCGATGCCCCGTGATCGCCGAGTGTCGGCGCCACCAAGGAGACATGGTGGCTCAGGAAACCAATCTGAACCATCAAACTTAAGGAGAACGCGATCAGTTGCGAATAAAACTGTCGCGTGGCCATCGCGCCCTTGCGTGACCATGACACCTCTGCTTTCAGCGCGCTGCTGCTCGAAGATGTCTCGCCATCCGGCAACAGCCCTATCTCCTGAGGCGTTCTCTTCAACACGAAGACAACAACCGGCAGCACGACGAGCAGGGATGATGCCCCTGCCAAGACCAACGCTGTTTGTTCGCCGAACACGGCTATACCGCCCAACAGCAAGGGCGTGCCGATCATTCCGCCGATGCTGGCCCCCAGCAGAGCCATGGACACCGCGCGGCCCTGGTGACGTTCAAACCATGGCGCAAGCGTCGTGCTGATAGACGTCGTGGACAAACACGATCGACCCAGGCCCATAGCGGCAAAGACGAGGAAGACCTGCCACGCCTGCTCGCAGTAGGCCAACGCAGGCACCGCGGCGCCTAAGATAATGGAGCCAGCCGCAAGAACAGGCTTCGGCCCCAGGCGTGCGGTCGCCGTTCCCACGCTGATCAGGCAGACCGCACTGACCAGGTAAGACATCGTCACCGCTGTCGAGATCAGACTGATGGAGAAGCCAGGTCGCTCGGACAACACGTGGATGTACACACCCATCCCAAATACGGTCAGCGACCATCCGACGACAGCAACAAGCAGGCAGCCGACAACGATCCACCATCCATAGAAAATGGTACTGCGGCTGATGGTTTTGGTCTGAAGTGTGGTGGACATCGTCTCTCGGTGGAATAGGAACTCGATATCGTGAGCGCCGGGACCACCGCGCACGAATCTTGACTCAAGGTTGCCCGAAAACTGGTCCAGGATATATATCCAGTTTTTGGCAAAATAGGTGGTCCAGTTGGCTATGCCGAAAGTGACTCAGCGGACTAATCGCTCGCCGGGCGCGCAGATCTACAGCGACCTGCGGGCGCAAATCATGGACGGCCTCTACGGGCCCGGCGCCGCCTTGCCATCGTCGCGAGCGCTCGCTGTAGAGCTCGGCGTATCCCGCACCACCGTGACCGCCGCCTACGATCAACTGATCGCCGAGGGTTATCTCGAATCCCGGCAAGGATCGAAAACCCGCGTTGCATCGTCATTCCGGCCGCAAGCCCTTGCGCGCGCCAAACCGGCGACGTCGCGTGCGCCAACACGCGATCTGTCAGAATTCGCGCGCCGCGTGCTGGCTTTCCCGCCCGCCGATCTGAACGAAAGGCGGCCCGCCATCGATTTTCGCTACGGTGATCTTGCGCCGGACGATTTTCCGGTTCTCGCGTGGAAGCGCGCCATCACGCGTGCGCTCCTGCAGAAACAGCCGCGGCTGAGTTACTCAGATCCGTCCGGACTCCCCAACCTTCGCAAGGCGCTCCAGGGATATCTCGGGCGTGTGAGGGGCATCCGCTGCGATGCCGATCAGATTATCGTCGTGAGCGGGTCCCAACAGGCGCTGGATTTGTGTGCGCGGATCTTCGTCAATCCCGGCGATGGCGTTGTGATTGAGAACCCGGGCTACCCCGCCGCGCGCCAGGTGTTCGAGGCTGTTGGTGCAACACTTCACCCTGTTCCGGTCGATCATGACGGCATGCGAACCGATCTCCTTGAAGATGTTCGGCAAGGACGGCTCGCTTACGTCACGCCATCCCATCAATATCCGCTCGGGAGCGTCATGTCGGTTAGCCGCCGTCAGGCGCTGCTGAGCTGGGCCGCCCGCGTCGGCGCTCACGTGATCGAGGACGACTACGATTCCGAATACCGCTACGACACGCGACCTGTAGAAGCGTTGCAATCGCTCGACCGGACGGACGTCGTCATCTACGTCGGCACACTTTCAAAAACGCTGTCGCCGCAACTTCGGCTTGGCTATCTCGTCGTGCCATCCCGTTTCGCAGCCGTGTTTTCTGCGGCGAAGCGGCTGACGGACCGCCATACGCCCACCCTCGCACAATCGGCATTGGCCGACATGCTGGCGTCAGGCGCGTATGAGCGGCACGTGCGCCGGGTTCGGCGGCACAACAGCGAACGACGATCAGCCCTGCTCACAACAGTGAAAGAAAGCTTCGGAGACGACGTCACCATTTCCGGCGCAGACGCCGGGCTCAACGTCGTACTCTGGCTTCACAAGGTGCCGCGAAAGAAGGAATCCCAACTCGTCGAAGCGGCGCGCGCGAACGGCATCGGCGTCTATCCGTTAAGTCCGCTGTTCCATGGCACCAAGGATCGCCCGAAAATGGCGGGCCTTGTCCTCGGCTATGCAGGCACGTCGCTTGCCGACGTCAAGCGTGGAATCCACGGCCTCGCGCGCGTGGTTGGGGCGGTGTAGTGTCGAAAAATGATGCGCTTCCAGCGTCAAACACTCCCACGCACCAATCTCACCCACGGCGTCATATGAAACGCGCTCATCAGCAAATACATCGTCCCCATCCCATTCAACGGCGAGGCGTGCGCCGCTGAGCAGAGTGCGACCGCAGGATCACTGCCGAGAACACCGGTCAGCAGCGCCATGAGGGCGAAGGTCGGCGATGCCGCAAGCGCAAGTGCGTCAATGATTTTGAACGACGCAACGTTCCGGCGGATTGCCTGCCCGCTAGTGTCCGGTTCTAACGTTCGCATCACGTTGCGGTACTCCCGTTTGCGAACGTTAGAACCAGGAGGGACACTAGCAACTCTATGAAGCTAGTGCGCTTTTTGGATTTGACGTTCGCACTGCGGACCCGCCGCAATGCTGGTACGAACGTCAAATCCAGCGCACTAGTGTCACCGCAACACGCGCGTGTCATGGCTAGATGCCTGCGCCCTTGTTGCGGAATGCCGCTTCGCCGGCGTCGGACACCTCGACCCACTTCGGGTCGGGCGCAGCACCCGCGACGTAGCTGTCGTTCCAATTCCACCACTTGTACGGCCGCTCCTGCGGATAGCCTTGCGGCGAGTCTTCCCACGCCTCCTGACGCCCGAGCGCCGTCATGTCGAGGTAGCTCCAGACGGTGCCCATCGCCTCGTCACCGCGATTGTTGATGAAGTAGGTGCGGAAGATGCGATCACCGTCGCGGATGAACGCGTTGTGACCGTGCCATTCATCTACGCCGAAGTCGGCGTCGAAGCTGTCGGTAATGGTCACCCAAGGCATGCGATCCCAACCCATCCGCGCTTTCAGCCGCCGAATGTCCGCCTGCGGTGCGCGCGAGGCATAGACCAGCGTGGTATCGCGTGCGTGCAAATGGGCGAGATTGGAGACCTGATCCGCGCCCAGGGAGCAGCCGATGCAGGCATGATCCGGCCATCCGTGCACGCCGGGCTCGAAGAAGGCGCGGTAGACGATCAACTGACGGCGCCCCTGAAACAAATCGAGCAGACTCACTTTGCCGTTGGGCCCGTCGAATGTGTACGTCTTCTCAACCGCCATCCACGGCATGCGCCGTCGCTCGGCGGCGAGCGCATCACGCGCGCGGGTCTGCGCCTTTTCCTTCACAAGCAATCGCTCGCGGGCCGCCTCCCACTCCTGCTTCGAGACGACCGGTGGCGTCTGCATGGCAGATAATTCGCTGTTCTGTCCGTTCTCCATCAAAACCTCCTTTAAGTTGAACGAACGCCCGCGCCTCCAAATTGAGGCGCGATGTTGTTCATTACTTTTCGCTCGTTGGATCGTTTTGACACCAGGCCATCGCACGGTGGGAGTAACAACTATGACGCTATTCCGATCCCGCTACCATGAACCTCAGATAGCGACTGCCGGCAGGCTGCCTGGGTGTTATGCTAAACTGCAAACGATGCGGTGAGTTCCGCGGCCTCTTGCGCGCTAAGTGGGATCAACGGCGGCCGCAGCCGCTTCCAGCCGTCATGTCCATATCGTTTCGCCAGCAACGTCTTCAATGAAGCCATCTGCGCAAAACGCGAAACCGCATTGCGCACCACGACGATGCGCTCCTGAGCTGCGGCGACCTGCGATCGCTGCGCCTGATCGGCAAATCCATGAAAAACCGTGGCAAGGTCCGAGGCCACCAGATTGGATGTCGCCGTAATGCACCCGGCGCCGCCTTTTTGCAGCAGCGGCAGCATCAGCGGATCGGCACCGGCCAGCACCGAGAAGCCTGGGAAGCGCTCAACGATCGCGCTCATATTGGCGAAGTCGCCCGACGAATCCTTGATACCGACCACGGTCTCCGGAAAGCGCCTGCGCAGCCGGTCGACGACGTCGACCGACAGCGGAACCTGCGACATCTGCGGGATGTGATACAGCACGACGCGCAGGCGGGGATCGGCAACGCTTTCGATCACCGCGGAATAGGCCGCGACGATACCGTCATCCGACACGCCCTTGTAGTAAAACGGCGGCAGCATCACGACTGTCTGCACACCGTGCGCCAGCGCGTGCTTCGTCAGCTCAATGGTTTCGGTGAAGGCGGCCACGCCCGTACCGGGCAGAAGACGCGACGGAGCGACGCCTGATTTCAGCACAGCTTCCAGCAAGCTCTTGCGCTCGCGCGATGACAGCGAATTCGCCTCGCCGGTCGTGCCGAGCATGGCAATGCCGGTGCAGCCATCATCCAGCAGACGCTTGCAGTGGGCGGAGAACAGGTCGTGATCCGGTGATAAATCAGCATTGAAGGGCGTAAGCGCGGCGCAGAATACGCCCGTGGGAAACAGCGCGGTCATGATGCTCGAACCTCAGGAATGATGCTTGAAAGAACGCTGCATGCAGCAGTCTCTAACAACTGCAGGATGCGTCACGGCATGATCTGTCCGCCGTTGACCTCGATCACCTGGCCGGTGATGTAGCCACTCATGGTTTCATCGGCGAGAAATTGATACGCGCCAACGCAATCTTCCGGCGTTCCGATGCGGCCGAGCGGGATGCCCTGGCGAGCGCTCTCGAGCTGCTCGGCTGTCGAGTAGCGTTGGTGGAACGGCGTCATGATAACGCCCGGCGCGACCGCGTTGGCCCGCACGCCGAACGGCGCGAGCTCCTTGGCGAGAACGCGCGTCATAGTGCTGACGAACCCTTTTGCCGAACCGTAAAGCCCGGCCCCGCCGCTGCCGCCATTCCGGGCGGCGACTGACGTGGTGTTGATGATCGAGCCGGAGCGCTGCGCTGTCAGAATTCTGGCCACCTTGCGCGAGGCAAAGAACACCGAGCCGATGTTGAGATCCACGACGTTGTCGTATTGCTCATCGGTCGCGTCCGCGATGGCGGTACGTCCGAACATCGCGCCGGCATTGTTGATGAGCACATCAATCCGCCCAAGCATGGCATGCGCTTCATCGATAACGCGTTCGCATTCGGTGCGGTTCGAAACATCGCCCCGCAGCAATTGGGCATCGCCGCCCGCCTTGCGCACATCAGCAACGACCTCTTCCGCGCCCTCGGCATTGCCGTTGTAATGCACAATCAGACGAGCCCGCGAATACGCCGAAGCCCATCATCGACAAGCTCTCCGCCGAAATCCGGGACTTCATGAAGCGCCCCGAGACGGCCAAGAAGATGGCAGAGCTCGGCGCCGTTGCAGTTGCCATCGAGCCCGAGGAATTTGCGCGTTACATCGCCGGCGAAAGGGAACGTTGGCGGAAAGTCATCGAAACCGCAAATATCAAGATGAACTAAGTCGACAATCAGAGCGGCGCCTGTCGCGGCGTCGCTCTCGTCAGCAAGAGGCTTGTGAGCGCATCTCACGACGTTTTTACAGTGTAACGTGTCCTCGCAGGCACGCCTTCTCAGTTCTTCACCAGCCGCGCCTGCGGTCCAACCCACGGATACTCCATAGTCAGCGCCACGAAGGCCGCGGTCGGCGCATCGTAGCGCGTGGCGATGCGTGACAGCTCGCGGTCGATCACACGCGCCGGTTCATCGCGCGGCGGCTCCACCACGAAAGCCACGCTCTTCGCCGGCGCATCGAGCTGCAGTCGCAATCCGCGCCGGCTTTGCACCTGTCCGCCTGTTCCATTGGCCGCGATCAATTCCGTCAGCTCCGTGCGCGAATAGGCATCCGCCATCAAACCAAGCGCAATCTCATCGACACCGTCGCCGAGCTTAATGCCCACGGCTTCATCGCGCCAAAAACTCATCTTGTTGCGGATGAAAGTCTTCCTATGCTCCAGCGTGAGCTGGAAAGCGGACGTGTTGTGCCGCGCATCCCAGTTGTCGAGGCCAATACGTGCGGCGACCTTCTCGGCTACGTCACGTCCGCCGATCGCTTCCACGAGCGTCGTCATCAGCGGCAGTGAGGCCGTAATGCCGGTGGATGTGGCAATGCCGCGGTCCACCACATAGCGGCGATCGCGCACCCGCTGCATCGATGGATGCTCTTGCTGGATTTGCTTCACGGAATACCAGTGGCCGGTGGCCTTGCGGCCGTCGAGCAATCCCGCCGCCGCCATGGTCAGCGAGCCGTTGCAGATCGAGACAATAGTGGCGCCCTTCTCATGCTGTGCCTTGAGCCAGGCGATGACGGCGGCATCGTCGTGCGGCTCCATGGCAGGGACAACAACGTAATCCGCGCCATCGGGATAGGACGCGTCGAACTCCGCCGTGGTCGCCTGCGGCTCAACCTTGATGCTGTTGGGATAAAGCCGGATCGGATCGGGCCGATCAGCCACCACCGTCACGTCCGCGACAGCGGACTCCTTCAGCACGCCATAGGCGGTGAGAAAGTCGGCGACCTCGGTCCCTTGATTGAGCGCAAGCAGCGCGATCGCCGGGCGCTGGCGCTTCGGCGGCTTCAAGGCCTCAATGGTTTTCTGGTGTTCATCGGATGCGATGCGCTCTGGCGCGGGCGAAGCGGCAGGCATTTTGCGCGCTGACAGCAACGCCGGCAGGCTGATCGCCAAGATCGCCACGGCACCGAGACATATATAAAGAATGTTGCGCATGGGGACCTCCTCTTCCAGGCCTTCCCTTTATGTCGCGCCGATGATGCCACCATCGGCCCATGCGGATCGGACAAACAACGCGCAATTTCCGCCAAAAGGTTCCGGGGATTGGTTGCTTTGCGACTTTCCGCCGCGTCAACCGCGCGACCCACCGACGCGGATCAGCTCCTCGATCAGCAGCTCCCGCTCCTTCCCCGACAACGGCTTGTCCGACAGCTCAAATCCGAGAAACGCCCAGTAGAGAATCTGTACGCGAGCGCGCGCAATGTCCGCCGCGATGCCGGAGCGTTTCAGCAGCCCCTCCATATACGTCATGCGCCGCTGATCGATCTCGCGCACCGTCTTGCGTGCGGCGGCATCATGCGTGGCCCAGCTTCGCACCGCGACTTCGAGATCGGAGCGCGCTGCGAAGGCCCGGCGCAGCAGATAGGTCAGCGCGTCCTCGTCATCGGCATGCCGTTCGACGGCGGCAATGATACGCTCGGTGGCAATCTCGCGCCAGCGCGCCAGCACGGCTGCGTGATAGGCCTCCACGTCGCGGAAGTGCCAGTAGAAGCTGCCGCGCGAGACGCCCAGCGCCTTCGCCAGCGGATCGGCCTTCAGCGCCGCGACGCCGCTCGCCGCCAGCGCCTTCAGCCCGGCATCCAGCCAGTCGGTTGCGGACAATTGATCTGCCATGCAACTACCATACAGGAGTGTATTGACAGGACGCAACGGCGGGTGCAGCATCCATACACCGCTGTATGGAGGGCTGTTCGATGCAAGGTTTGCTAACGCAAGATCTGCTCCTGCAATGTGCCGGTGTCGCCGCAATCGTGGTCTCGATCATCCATGGCGTGCTGGGCGAAACCAAAGTGTTCGCCCGCGCCACCATCGAGCCTGCGCGGCTGCGCACCCTGCTCCGTCTGGTCTGGCAATGCAGCACCGTGGCCTGGCTCGGCGGCGGCGTGCTGCTGATTGCAGCGCCTTATGTCGCCTCTGAGACCGCGCGGCACTGGATCGTCGCGACCGTCGCGGCGACGTATGCGTTCGGCGCGGCCGCCAATGCATACGCAACGCGCGGCAAGCATTTCGGCTGGATGGCGATGGGCGCAGTTACGGCGCTGGCCGCCGCAGGCTATTGATGCGGCAGTGACACCGCGAAAAAACGCGAGCGCCAGAAAGCTCAGCCACGCTGGGGCGGATCGAACCCAGGCGGCATCAAATCCGGATAGTCGCGCAAGATGGGGTTGATCACGTCAAGAAGCATTTCCCCCATCGAACGGCCAATCATCTGTTTATAGAACGAGAATTCGGCCTCGGTGCACAGCGGCTCGATTTCAATGAGCGCATTGTTTTGCTCGGCACCGTGTCGCAGGACGGTTTCCAAAATTATCTTTGCGGCTTCCCGGGACAAGACTTAACCCTCCCACTAAGTTACTCGGAACTCTTTATAGGCAGCACAGCAAGTAACTGTGCGACAAACGAGTGACACGCTCTAACAGGCTGTTTGAAGAACTCGTTGCGCCCCGCAGCAAATGCTGCAATTTGCGGCGCTCCCGCCACAATCCCTCCACCGCTTTTCACCCTCTCGCCTTGCTTTGGTCAAACCCGCATGCCGTCTAGGAGTGTTGGGGCAAAGGGCTGAACTCGGGACCGGAGACGGAGCGTCATGCTGCCCACGTTGAACCTGAAACGCGTGAAGCCGAACGATCAGAGTGAATCGTCCGATCAGGCTGCTGTCGCCGTCGCCCCGGCAGCCGAAGAATCCTGTCCGGCGCCGGACTCGCGCCCTACCCGCGATCCATCACGGCGCATGGAACCGCGCTTCACTGCTTCCAACTTCACCGGATCGGATTTTACAGCCGAGCGCATCGTGCTTACAGCCGAACGCATCGTGCCGCGCGTGGACGCCGAGCGGTTGGTGTCGCGGGTGGATACCGAACGGCTGACGCCGCGCACGGATTCACTCTTTCCTTCCACGGAGTTTCCTTCGCCGGCCAATGACTTTGGCCCGGATCTCGACCCAGTAGAAAACCAGCCCTCGATCCGGCTCGACACTGAGCCGTCTGCTTTTGCCAAGGCGATGAAACGGGCTTTGACGGGTTTCGTCATTGTGGTCGGCGGTGCGATCGCAACCGTGGGCTGGCAGAACTTCGGCGATGATGCCAAGCAGCTCGTCAAAGGGCTGACGCCGAACGTGCCGCTGGTGTCATGGCTGCATCTAAAACATCAGGCCACCACACCGACCGCAGACGCGACGACAGCGAGCGCGGCTTCCGCCGAGACAGCGGATGCCTCCGCACAGGCGCCGGAAGCCACAAGCCAAGTGGCCGATACGCCGCCGGCAGATTCATCGCAGCAGGCAGCAGCGCCGCCCGCGGATCAGCCAGCGGCGCCACAACAAGCCGCAGCACAGCTCGCGCCACAGCAGGGCGCGGCACCACAGCCTGCGCCTGCAGCTCCTGCGGCTTCGACTGACACGACGACAACGACTGCAGCCGCCGCTGCTCCATCCGCCGAGGTGACGCAGCTCACGCAATCGGTTCAGGCGTTGACGCGCGAGGTCGCCTCGCTGCAGAAGGCGATGGCGGAGATGAAGACCAATCAGGAGCAGATGGCACGCGACATCGCCAAGCTCAACGAACGCAACACCGCGCGCCGCGCATCGACCACGCCGCGCCCGGCCACGCCGCAGCCTCAGGCGCACCGGCCCGCAACGCCCTCGCCATCGCAAGCGGCAACGCCTTATCGCGCGAGCACGCAATATCAGCCCCCCGCGCGGTCTTATCCAGCGTCGTCGCAAGAGACATTGGCCTCGCCGCCGCACTCGCTTGCACCACCGCCGCCATCGAGCGCACAGCCGGTTTATTCGCAGCAATCTGCATCACCACCGCCGAGCTACGCGCCGCCGCGGACCTATTATTCAGACCCGTCCGGGTATGCTGATTCAACGCCGGCACCGCGCCCACCGGCCGCCGTGCCGTAGTGTCCCGAATCCAAAGTTCGCACAGCCTTGCGGCTTGCTCGGTTGCGAACTTCTGAACCACCATACTACGTTTGGCGGATCAGGATAATCGCAGAAGGTGTTGGCGAGGATCAGCTTGCCAAAGCGCTGTATCGAATAAGCCTAGACAGCAAGCCGGATTTCCCAAGACTGCGGCAGTTGTCATCGCTTACGATGAGGATGCGTTCTCGGCATAAGGGTTCCGAGACAAATCCCCCTCTTTGCGAGGCCTGCGCATGTCGCGCCTTCGATCAAGTCTCCAACCGATCGTCCCACACCGGCTGGTGTGGTGGTTGAGAAGCTCGCTACGAGGTGTGCTGCATTATGAGGCGAACTTCGGATTCAGGACGCTTGCCTCCCTCGCTCAGCGCCTGCTTGCGCTGGGCGGCGGGTTGCTTGGCATGATCGCAGGTCCGGCTGGCGCGACCACCTTGGTGGCAGCATGGACGCCGACGACGACCGTGATTGGCGCGGATAGCTTCACCCACACGCTGGACGACGAGAAGCAGTGGTCGAAGTGCAAGATCCGGCGCGCCGGCCCCGTTCTCTGGACCGCAACAGGCATTCTGGGAAATCCGGAATTCAATTTCAGCCTCGATCGTCTCGTGGACGAGGCCATGTCCCGTCCAGAGCGCCTCGACGCAAGGATCAAAGCTTTTGAGGCCGCACTGGTGGTCCCGTTATCCGAGGTCGTCGAGAATATCCGCGTCGAAAATCCCTCCTGGTATGTCCGGCGCGCCAAAGGCCTCGCGGTCACCCGGGTGATCTTCAGCGCCAACGAGGACGGTGTGAATCGCTTTTGGACGCGGGAGTTCGTCGCGAAATCCGCCCCGGTAGGTCGCTGGGTCAACATCAGCGTGAAGCGAACGGATTGCCCCGGGCCCGCGTGCCAGCACCGTCGCGTCTTTTTGCTCGGGCAGTATGACTACGCGCGCAAAATCGCAGACGATGCGGCGACCTGGGAGCAAAACGGAACGGCTGAAGCCGTGCGACGCGCGATCGAAGCCGAGATCGAAAATAATCCAAGGCACGTAGGGCCGCCGATCGCGATTGCGGAGATGACGAAGGACGGCGTGAAGTGGATCGAGAAGGGCCTTTGCGGCGAAAAATAGCGGTCGCACCATAAGATGTGACGGCGCACAACTGATGCGAAGCCAGTGACGTGTCACCGCGCCACGCAAGCGCAGCTCATGAACCTCGCGGCGAAACGTCTATTCCGGATTTTCGAAGACACCCGGATTGACGGCCATGAACGTGGTCAGCTCCGTCAGCACCGCGTTGAGGTGATCGTTCATCGCCTGCGCGGCTGCCGAGCTATCCCTCGCCTTCAACGCTTCAAGAATGGCTCGGTGCTCGACAAGCGTATCGGCATGCCGTCGAGGCGATGACAGCAGCCGTCGCGCACGTTCGAGGCTGCTGCGCGCGGTATCGATCGCCACCGCTACACGGGGGAAGCCGAGTTCTTTCAACATCAGTTCGTGGAAGGCGAGATCGAGACGGTGAAACGCGCGCGGGTCACTACGCTCGACCGTGACCTGCTGATAGCCGAGATTCATTTCCAGCTCGCTGATCAGCGTATCGCTTATCTGAGGTGCGAGGGTCCGCACCATTTCCACTTCCAGCGCGCGGCGAATGAACATCGCCTGTGTCAGGTCCGACATGCGGATGCGCGCAACGCGCGTGCCGCGTTGAGGCAGCACTTCCACCAGCCCTTCGGCTTGCAGCCGTGTCAGCGCATCGGACACAGGAAAACGCGACACCCCGAACTGCGAGCAGAGCGCGGCCTTATCGATCAGCGTGCCGGGCGGCAACTCCAGATCCACGATGGCTTCGCGGATGGCCGCGAGCACACGCTCCGTCGCGCTGCCTGTCCCCTTCAATGTCGGTGCCGAGGGCTTGTCTGAGGTCATTTTCATGCTAGCATGTTAGTTGGCAATTGAATGGCTTTTCCAAGGCAATCCCGTGAACGTACAGATGACCCGGCGGGAAACGTAACGCCCCGCTTCCTGCGCTTGCATACGGCTGACAATGTCGTTGTTTCCATTGACGTTTTCCCGATTGGCTGCGTCATCGAAGGTGTGAAGGTCATCAACAGGATTCCGAAAGGCCACAAGCTCGCTGCCGAATCCATCGCTCAGGGACAACCGGTCCGGAAGTTTGGCCAGATCATCGGCTTCGCGACAAAGGCCATCCAACCGGGCGAATGGGTGCACGAACATAACGTCGCCGTGCAGGACTTTGCCCGCGACTATCATTTTGCCGAGGACGCACAGCCGGAGTCGGTGCTCCCAGTCGATCAGCAGGCTGGCTTCCAGGGTTTCCGCCGCACCAGCGGCAAGGTCGGCACCCGCAATTACATCGGCGTGCTGACATCCGTGAACTGCTCCGCCACCGCCGCGCGCTATATGGCGCAGGAGGTCGAGCGCTCCGGCCTGTTGCGAGATTTCCCGAACATCGACGGCGTCATCCCACTCGTGCACGGCACCGGTTGCGGCATGTCGGCTCAAGGCGAAGGCTTCGACATCCTGAAGCGGACGCAGTGGGGATATGCCGCCAACCCGAACATGGCCGCGGTGCTGATGGTCGGTCTCGGCTGCGAGGTCTTCCAGATCGCGCGCATGAAAGAGCTTTATGGATTGCAGGAGAGCGACACCTTCCGCTCGCTGACGATCCAGGATACCGGCGGCACGAAGCGCGCTGTCGAACAAGGTGTGGCCACGATCCGTGAGATGCTGCCCATCGCCAATGCCGCGCGCCGCGAAACCGTGCCGGCATCGGAGTTGATGCTCGCTTTGCAGTGCGGTGGCTCGGATGGCTATTCCGGCATCACCGCCAATCCGGCGCTCGGCGCCGCGGTCGATCTTCTGGTCAAGCACGGCGGCACGGCGATCCTTTCCGAAACGCCGGAGATCTACGGCGCCGAACATCTGCTGACACGGCGCGCCGAAAGCCGCGAGGTCGGCGAGAAGATCGTGACGCTGATCAGATGGTGGGAGGATTACACCGCCCGCAACGGCGGCGAGATGAACAACAATCCCTCTCCCGGCAACAAGGCCGGCGGTCTCACCACGATCCTCGAAAAGTCTCTGGGCGCTGCGGCGAAGGGCGGCACCACGACGCTGCGCGGCGTGTACCGCTACGCCGAGCCGGTGGACCGCAGGGGCTTTGTCTACATGGATACGCCCGGCTTCGATCCGGTTTCGGCCACCGGACAAGTGGCGGGCGGCGCGAATGTGCTCTGCTTCACCACCGGCCGCGGCTCGGCCTATGGCTGCAAGCCGACGCCCTCGCTCAAACTCGCGACCAACAGCGACATGTATCGCCGCATGATCGACGACATGGACATCAACTGCGGCGACATTCTCGACGGCGTCAGCATCGAGGACAAAGGCCGCGAGATCTTCGAACACATTCTGCGTACGGCATCGGGCGAACGAACCAAATCCGAGCTGCTCGGCTATGGCGACGCCGAGTTCGTGCCATGGCAGGTCGGAGCCACGATGTAACAAACCTTTCGCGCGCGCCCGCGCGCAGCACCGTCAACAGGCGGCGCACACTTCAATCAACAAAAATCCAGGGAGTCGAAAATGTCACCACGATGGTACGTCGTATTCATGCTGTTTATCGCCGGAGCGATCAATTACATCGATCGCGCCGCGCTTTCGATTATCGCGCCAATCGTCTCGAAAGATCTGTCGCTCAGCCCCTCCGAGCTTGGCATCGTCTTCAGTGCCTTCTTCGTCGGTTATTCGATCTTCTGTTTCATCGGCGGATATTTTTCCGACCGCATCGGCCCTAAGCGCGTATTCATCATCGCGGTGAGCGTCTGGTCCGCATTCTGCGCGTTGACCGGCGCGGTGGCCGGCTATGCCTCGCTGCTCGTCGTCCGCGTCATCTTCGGCTTTGGCGAAGGTCCCTTCGCCTCCTCCGGCAGCAAGATGGTCAACAACTGGTTCGGCGTGACGGAGCGCGGACGCGCGGTCGGTATCGTCAATGCAGGTAACCCAATCGGCGGCGCAATCGCCGGGCCGCTCGTCGGCTTCCTCGCGTTGACCACGAGCTGGCGCTGGACCTTCGTGCTGATCGGCGCGCTCGGCATCATGTGGGTTCTCGTCTGGGCGTTCACCGTCAGCGACAAGCCCAAAAATGAAGTGAAGAATGAGGCGAAGGCCGAGCCCGCCTCGCCAGCGCCAAAGCCCGTCGCCGCATCGTCCGATCAGAACTCCATCAGCTTCTACATTCGTCAGCCGATCATCCTGCTCACTGCGTTCGCTTTCTTCGGCTGGAATTACATCCTCTACTTCTTCCTGTCGTGGTTTCCGTCCTACCTCACCACCGCAAAGGGCCTGAGCATTCAGAGCATGAGCGTGGTGACGATCATTCCATGGCTGGTCGGGTTCGTTGGTCTTGCGTCTGGCGGCTTCTTTGTCGACTGGGTCGTGATCCGCTCCGGCAATCCACTTCAGGCGCGCAAATTCATCCTGATCGGCGGCCTGCTGATCGCCGCGATCTGCGTCGGCATCGGCGGCGTCGTGGACAGCGCAGCAAGCGCGGTGACGCTGATGGCGTGCGCCGTGTTCTGTCTCTACCTCACCGCTCCGGCCTACTGGACCATCATTCAGGACGTGGTGCCCTCACCGAAGGTCGGCGGCGTCACCGGCTTCGTGCACTTCCTCGCCAACACGTCCGGCATCTTTGGGCCGAGCATCGCCGGCTTCATTGTGCAATATGGCGGCGGGTTCAAGGGAGCCTTCCTGCTGGCGGGAGCTATCGGTGTCGTCGGTTCGCTGGCGGTCGGCCTGTTCGGCCGCGCGCCGAAGGTTGCGCCTGCGCAGGCAGCCGCCTGACGTTTACGCAAGCATCGAACCGAAAAGTGTGTAGCGGTTTTCGGATAATCCGATGCTCAGAACGCAAGTAACGGAGCACTGAAATGACAAGACGATGGAAAAATCGCCCCGAAGGATCGACATGGGGAGACTTCGGCGCCGACGATCAACGCGGGCGCCTCAATCTCCTCACGCCCGAGCGCACCGTGCGCGCGGTGCGCGAGGTGCAGACCGGCAGGAGCTTCTGTCTCAGCCTTCCGCTGGAATTGCCCGGCGGCAATTTGCTCAATGCGAACCGGCAACCGCCGGTTCGTCACGTCACCCGGCGCAAAGCCAATCATCCCAACGTCAACTATCCGTTCTCGCTCGAGCATCCGAGCTTCGTGGACGTCGTCTGCGATGACGCCGTCACCATCTTCACCCAGTACTCAACGCAGTGGGATTCCTTCGCCCATGTCGGCCAGAACTTCGATGCGGACGGCGATGGCGTGCCCGAGCCGGTTTACTACAACGGCTTTCGTGGCGGCATCGATGTGATCGGCCCGGACCATGAAGATGGTCCCGCGGCGCGAGCGCTCGGCATCGAGAACATGGCGGAAAGCTGTGTGCAGGGCCGCGGCGTGATGGTGGACCTCCACGCGCGCTTTGGCGCCGAACGCAAGCTGGTGGGCTACGATGACCTGCTCTCGACGATGGACCGCGATGGGGTGGCGGTTGAAGAAGGCGACATGCTCTGCCTGCACACAGGTTACGCAGAAGCCGTCCTGAACATGCACGGCAATCCAGATCCCAAAGTGCTGCACCATGGCTATGCGGTGCTGAACGGCCGCGACGACAAGCTCGTAAAGTGGCTTGAAGATAGCGGTGTGGCGGTGCTGATCGCCGACAACTATGCGGTCGAACAGGTTCAGGGACCGATGGATGGCTGCGCTCACTGCGCCGCGATGCCGCTGCATCAGGCCTGCCTGTTCAGGCTCGGCATTCATCTCGGTGAACTATGGCACCTCACCCCGCTGAATAACTGGCTGAAGATGAACAAGCGCTTCCGCTTCCTGCTCACGGCCCCACCACTGCGCCTGACCGGATCATTTGGCTCTCCCGTTACGCCGGTCGCGACCGTATAACGAACGTCCGCGCACCCGCGCGGAATAAGTCAAACAAGCAACTCTGTGGGTCGGAAACCAAGCAATGCCAGACACCTCTCATCGGCCATTGGCCGACAGCACTGCCATTCTGCCAAAAGACGCCGATGCAGCCGCCCTCGTCGGGCGGGTTTGGCGGCCGGATGTCGCGGGACCTTCAGTGGTCGCCATTCGTCCCGATGGCGTGTTCGACATCACCGCCACCTTCGCCACCGTCCGTGATCTGTGTGAGGACAACGATCCAGCCGCCGCGCTTCGGGCGGCGAAGGGCGAGTTGCTCGGCTCGCTGGAGACGCTGCTGGCAAACACCCCGCCGGACACGCGTAATGCCAGCAAGCCGCGGTTTCTTGCGCCCATCGACCTGCAGGCAATCAAAGCCTCCGGCGTGACGTTCGCGGTCTCGATGATCGAACGCGTCATCGAGGAACGCGCACGCGGCAACCCGGAAGCCGCAGAATCCATCCGCAGGGAAATCGTCAAGCTCGTCGGCGACGACTTGCAAAAGCTCAAGCCGGGTTCACCCGACGCGATGAAGCTGAAAGAGGTGCTCATCGCCCAAGGCGCATGGAGCCAGTATCTCGAAGTTGGTATCGGTCCCGATGCCGAGATTTTCTCCAAGGCGCAGCCGATGGCCGCCGTCGGCACCGGCGTCGACGCGGGCCTGCATCCGATGTCGACCTGGAACAACCCCGAACCTGAAGTCGTGCTCGCCGTCTCCTCGTCCGGCCGGATTGTCGGCGCGACGCTTGGCAACGACGTCAACCTGCGCGACTTTGAAGGCCGCTCCGCGCTGCTGCTGTCGAAGGCCAAGGACAACAACGCAAGCTGCGCCATTGGTCCTTTCATCCGCCTGTTCGATTCCAAATTCTCACTCGACGACGTGCGCCGCATGTCCGTGACGCTGGTGGTGGACGGCCCCGATGGCTTCCACATGGAAGGCTTCTCGAACATCGGCAAGATCAGCCGCGATCCCGCCGATCTGGTGAGTCAGATGTTCGGCAAAAACCACCAGTATCCGGACGGCGCAGTGCTGTTTCTCGGAACGATGTTCGCGCCGGTCGACGACCGCGACGTGCCGGGCAACGGCTTCACCCACAAGGTGGGCGACATCGTCACCATCGCCGCCCCGCAGCTCGGCTCTCTCGTTAACCGCATGCGTTACACCTATGACTGCGAGCCATGGACGTTCGGCGCCAGCCACCTGATGCGCAATCTCGCCAAGCGCGGCCTGCTGTCGTAACGCTCGTGTCCCGAATCCAAAGTTCGCCTCATCGTGCAGCGCGCTCCTAGCGAACTTTGGATTCGAAAGGACACTAGTTAGTTTATGATTCTAGTGTGGTTTAGGTTCAGAAGTTCGCTTGAAGGAAACGTTGGAAAAATGAAGCGAACTTCTGAACCACCACACTAGCGGTATCCCGCTCTCCCCGGCCCGGCTGTCACATCCGATGATGGCCAGGCCGATATTGTTTGTGCGGCGGGAACCAACGTGCGGTTCCGCACTTGTCTTGCGTCGTTTCCTGACAGGGGCTGTATCATGCGTAACAGGTGGACCCCATCGATCGTGCCGAACAGCGCTGATCAGAATGTCTATCTCGTCGTGGACGACTTCGGCGAATCCGGCTGCGTCTATCGCGAGGCCGATGTTGAGCACACCGATCTCGAAACGGTGATCACCGATCTCATGTCCGGGCAGTATAACAATCCCGTGCGCATCGTCGCCTTCAACACCGCCGAGAAATGGGCGGATGATGTCTCAAAAGATGTTGCGCTCGAAATCCGGCGGCGTGCGGACCTTGCCGCCGAAGACCTCACCTCATCCATCGACGAATTCGTCGAGCGGCACGCAGGATATGAGCGCCAGCTCGTGCTGAAGCTGATGTGAGGCTCGGCACTTCCTGCACGCTCTTCATGCGATTGGTCGCCTGAGCGTGTCCACACATCTCGCTGCGAACGATGGTTCATCGTGTAACTTCTGAGCCGCCATACCAGCCTTGCCAATCCGTCGAATATCGTATGCCCCGCGACAGCCGCTTGGCTTCCGCTGTTCAGCATTGTGGGATATATCTTGTTCACTCGAACGATCGGAGCTTGAGGGCTCACGATGAGCGGGAATGACACTGGTTACGAGCATGCCGATCGTGGTGCCAGTGACCCGCCTGGCCCGCGCCCAAATAAATCGCCCCCAAATCGATTCCATGTCATCTCGGACCGCATCCGCCCTCGCCTGAAGACAATTGGCGCAGCCATCACCGCAATCGCAGCTATCGGCGCGGTGGTCGGCGGCTTTGCCGGATATTGGAGCGCCTGGCGTGCGGTCAAAAGCGAGATCTTTCACGATCAGCGCGATCAGCAGAAGTCGGCGGCAACGCAGCCGGGCACTGTCCCGCGTCTGTCGCTAGTCGTGCTGCCATTCGCCAATCTGAACAACGATCCCGAGCAGGACTATTTCGCTGACGGCATCACAACCGACCTCACCACGGATCTTGGAAGAATACCCGGCGCTTTCGTGATCGGCCGCGGCACAGCCTTCACGTACAAGCAAAAGAAAATCGATCCAAAATTGCTCGGTAGCGAGTTGGGTGTTCGATGGGCTGTCGAAGGCGCGGTCCGGCGTGCCGCCGATCAGATCCGCATCAATGTCTCGCTGATCGATCTCGCGACCGGCGGTGAGTTCTGGTCCGATCGCTTTGACGGCGATCGCCCCAGGCTCGCCGAGTTGCAGGATGAAATTGTCGCGCGGTTGAGCCGTTCACTGAGTGTCAAGCTGATCGAAGCCGAGAGCCGGCGAAGCGAGCGTCAGAAAAATCCCGACGCGGTCGATCTGGCCATGCGCGGGTGGGCCAAACACCACGAAACGCCGCGCACACGGGACAGCACGTTGCAGGCCCTCGAACTGTTCGACAGCGCGCTTCGGCTTGACCCGGACAATGCCGATGCCATGGTCGGAAAGTCCTGGAATCTCGTGATCAAGACCATCAATCAATGGTCCCAATCGCCTGGCGAGGATGTGCGTCACGCGACGGAGTTGATCGACAAGGCTCTCGCAAAAAGTCCTTCCAGCGCTGCGGCTCATACTGTGAAAGGGCAAATCCTCAACATCGGGCGCCCGGAAGCGGCGCTATTCGAACTCGATGCCGCACTCGAGATCGACCCCAATTTTACACCGGCCTATATCACCAAAGGCACTGCATTCACCCTTTCGGGACGCGCACGCGAGGCCTTGCTGCCGCTTCAGATTGGGCTTCGTTTAAGTCCCAAGGACCCGGCGGCTTACCTGATGCATTTTCAACTGTGCCATGCCCATGTGCATCTGAAAGAATATGCGGAGGCAATCGACCAATGCCGCCGGGCAACCAACCTCAATCCCGTGTTTTGGCTCCCCTACATCGATCTGATTGTTGCCTATGATTCACTGGGACGCCCCGAGGAGGCGCGGCAAGCCTTGGCGGACCTTTACAGAGTGTGGCCCGGCTTTACCGTGCAGCGCTATCAGAAACTGGTCTATTCATTCTCGACCAATCCGCAATTTCGCAGAGAGTTCGACGACATTCTGCTTGCGGGATTACGACGCGCCGGCGCCAAGGAGCAGTGAGATGGCATTGCGTGAAACCGGCGGACGCGCCGGCGCACTATGACCCGCGCACGCGATCCAGCGCCTCCTGCAAAAGCTTCGCGCTCTTGGCAAGGCCCGCCTGCTCTTCGTCCGACAGTTCAGGCTCAAGCACCTCGATGACACCATGGCGGCCGACGACGCTCGGCAACGACAGCGTGACGCCGAACTTTTTCTGAAAGCTGCCGATCGGGACCACAGCGCGCTCGTCGTTCAGGATCATCTCGGCGATGCGCACTGAGACGATGCCGATGCCGTACTGGCTGGCATCGTGGCCTTCGATGATGGTGATGTTGGCGTAGCGGACTTCCTTCTCCACCTTCTCGCGCAGCGCCTTAAAGTCTCCGCCGCGCGTCTTCAGGAGCTGTGCGATCGGCACGCCGCCGATACGCGCCGACGACCAGAGGAAGACCTGCGCGGTGCCGTGATCGCCGATCACCTGCGCCTCGACATGAGCCGGATCGACACCAAAGTGTTTGCCGAGATGAACGCGGAAGCGCTGGCTGTCGAGATAGGTGCCTGCGCTCAGCACCATAGTGCCCGGACTTGCATCACGCCCGATATCCGCCAGCGGGTCCGGTGGATCGGTCACCGCGACCAGCACGGCCTCCGGCGCGGCGGCGGCGATCTTCGGCACGATGTCGCGATAGATCTGCGCGTTCTTGTCGAGCAACCGCAGGCGGCCCTGCGGATCGCTGCGGTCGGTGGCCCCTCCGGTCTTCTCGTTGACGCCAGATGTGATCAGCACAACGCCTGCGCCCGCCAGATCAGCATAGTCGCCGTCCACGATCTCGGCCTTGCTCGACAGCGGCATGCCGTAGCGGATGTCGGTCGCCACCGCTTCCGCCGTCTTGCGTGTGCGGTTGACCAGCACGATCTGCCGCGCGCTGCCGCGAAGTGCGGCTGCCATGGCGCACGCACATCCGACATTGCCCGCTCCGATAATTCCGATCTTCATGAATCTCTCCGGGGACCGAGTGCTGATGTGCGGCTGAATATGTGGGAGGCGCGAGGCGATGCCGCCCCGCGCCGTTGAGTGAGTTACTTGCTCGAAGCACCGCGTTCGATCAGCCGTCCGAGACGGGCCGAGAACGCCTTGGGGTCGCGCGGCCGATCACCGTCCGCCACCAGCGCTTCATCGAGCAAGAGATGCGTGACATCCTCGCGGAAGGCGAGCTCGGTGTCGCCGAGATCAGCGACCTTGCGGATCAGCTCGTGCGAGGGATTGATCTCGAGCACCGGCTTCGACGCCGGCACCGGGCGGCCTGCGCTCGCCAGCAGCTTTTCGAGCTGGCGGTCCATGCCGGTGTCTGGCGCGACGATGCAGACCGCGCTGTCGGTCAGCCGCTCGGAGGCACGCACTTCGGAGACGTCATCGCCCAGAACGCTCTTCGCGAACACCAGGAACGAGGCCACCTTGGCATCGACCTCGGCGGAGGGCTCGCTCTTGCCTTCCAGCAGCGGAATGAGCTTGAGATCGGCCGCGCCTTGCGTGACCGACTTGAACGGCTTGCCTTGATAGTCGATGCCGCTGGTCACCCAGAAGCTGTCGACATGATCCGGCAGCAGCAACACCTCGATGCCGCGGGCGCGGAAGCCCTCTAACTGCGGCGAGGTCTTGAGGCGCTCCATGTCGTTGCCGACGATGTAGTAGATCGCGGTCTGGTTCGGCCGCAGGTCCGCCTCGTAATCCTTCAGCGAACGCCATTTGTCAGTCGAAGCCGTCGAGTGTGCCCGGAACAGACCGAGCAACCGCTCGCGATGTTCGAAGTCCTCATAGAGACCTTCCTTGATGGTGATGCCAAACGTCTCCCAGATTTTCTCGTAAGCCGCCTGGTCGCCGCTCGCGAGCTTCTCCAACTCGCTCATCACGCGGTTGGTCACGCCCTTCTTGATCGCGGTAAGGATCGGGCTTTCTTGAATGAGCTCACGCGAGACGTTGAGCGGCAGGTCCGATGAATCCACGAGACCGCGCACGAAGCGCAGATAGCGCGGCAAAATCTCGGCTTCATCGGTGATGAACACGCGCCGCACATAAAGCCGCATGCGACCATGGCGATCCGCATCGAACAGATCGAACGGCCGTGTTTCCGGCACAAACACCAGCACGGAGTAATCGTGCCGGCCTTCGGCGCGATAGTGAATGGTGAGCGCAGGCGTATCGAACTGTCCCGCCACCGTGCGGTAGAAGTCCGTGTAGTCTTCCTTGCTCACCTCGCTCTTCGGCCTGGTCCACAGCGCAGCACCATCGGTGATCTGACGCAGTTCCGCATCGGGCTTGTCGATCAGCAACACCGGCACTGGCACGTGGCCCGAGCGCGCCTTGATCAGGCGCTCCAGCGTATGCGGCTCGGTGTAATCCTTTGCATCTTCCATCAGATGCAACACGACGCGCGTTCCGCGTGCGGGCGCCTCCACCGCATCGACCGGCGTGACCGTGTAAGTGCCCTTGCCGTCCGACGACCACACCGCGGCATTGGCCTCGCCTGCTTTACGGGAGGTGACATCGACCTTGTCGGCGACCATGAACACCGAATAGAAGCCGACGCCGAATTGGCCGATGAGCTGCGACTCCTCGCCGTTTGCTTTCGCCGCGATGCGCTCCATAAACGCCTTGGTGCCGGAGCGCGCGATGGTGCCGAGCGACTCCACCATTTCATGCGCCGTCATGCCGATGCCGTTGTCCTCCACCGTCAGGCGGCGCGCATCGGGATCGACGCGGAGCGTGACGCGCGGCTGTGGATCTTCACCAAGCAGCGCCGGGTTGGCGATCGCCTCATAGCGCAGCTTTTCGCAAGCGTCCGCAGCGTTAGAGATCAGCTCGCGGAGGAAAATATCCTTGTCCGAATAAACCGAGTGCACCATCAAGTGCAGCAATTTTGCGACATCCGCCTCAAAGGTATGGGTTTCGGGCGCGGGATTTTCAGGTGCCGTCATCTCAAAGTCTCATCGAAGTTGAATTAAGTCCCGTCGGGGACCGTTTTATATGCGACATCCCGGCTAGTGTGGAAGTTCAGAAGTTCGCTTCATTTTCTCGGCGAGTCCTTTAAGCGAACTTCTGAACCTAAACCACACTAGAATCATAGATTTGCTAGTGTCTTTTCGAATCCGAAGTTCGCTACCAGATACGCTGCAGTATGAGGCGAACTTCGGATTCGGGACACTAGTGTCCCGTCTCCGAATAACCGCCCCATTTGTTGCACGCTCGCACGGTTATTCGGAGACGAAAGGACACTAGCAAAATCAAAATGCTAGTGTGGCTTTCTGTTTCGCAATTGCCGATAAGAGACAAGACGCAACAGTGATCGGCAATTGCGAAACGCCACACTAGGGAACTCAATCCTTCTTGTGGGCTTATGGCAGAGGGCAAACCGAACAGCGGAAAACAGATGCGTATTCCCCTCCGAGGCCTTTTGGTCGTCGCCATCCTCATTGGTGTCATTGCACTGTTACAACCCCGGCTGCGGCAGGCCTTTCTGTCCGCGTCCGAGCCACGGCTGATCGAACCGCGCGGGGCGCTGGCGGATTTCGAGCAGACCGCCGTCACCCTGTTCGATCGCGTCTCACCCTCGGTGGTGCAGGTGGTGGTGCAGCGGAACGGCATCCTCCCCTATGGGGAAGGTCTCGAGCAGGGACAAGAGCCCGGCCTGCAAGGCAGCGGCACCGGCTTCGTGTGGGACAACGCGGGCAACATCGTGACCAACGCACATGTGGCCGGGCAAGGCGACAAAGTCATGATCCGCACCTCGAAAGGCGATGTAATGGCGGCGAGTGTGATCGGCCGCGCGCCGAACTACGATCTCGCCGTGGTGCGCATTTCCGGCCGCACGTTGCCGCCGCCGGTCGCCGTCGGCTCATCAGCGGATCTCAAAGTGGGCCAGGCCGTGTTTGCTATCGGCAATCCGTTCGGGCTCGATCAAACATTGACGACCGGCGTCATCAGCGCGCTGAAGCGGCGGATGCCGACCGCAGGCGGGCGTGAGATTGCCGACGTGATCCAGACCGACGCCGCCATCAATCCCGGCAATTCCGGCGGGCCGCTGCTGGATTCCGCGGGCCGCCTGATCGGCGTCACCACCGCGATCCTCTCGCCGTCCGGCACCAACGCCGGCATCGGCTTTGCCATTCCGGTCGACATCGTCAACCGCGTGGTGCCTGAGCTGATCAGGTCCGGCCGCGTGCCGACGCCGGGCATCGGCATCGTGAGCGCGAACGAAGCAACGACCACGCGGCTCGGCGCGGAAGGCGTGGTCATCGTGCGCGTCGCGCCGAATTCTCCTGCGGAGCGTGCAGGCCTGCAAGGTGTCGACCTGCGCACGGGGACGCTCGGCGATGTAATTGTGGAAGCCGCCGGCAAACCCGTGCAGCGGCTCGCCGATCTCACGGACCAACTGGAGAAGACGAAGATCGGCTCCACCATCGATCTTGTCGTGCAGCGCGACGGCAGGCGCCGCAACGTTTCCGTCGGCGTGGTTGATATTGCGAGTTGAGACGTGATCAAAAGCGCCATCGATGATGCCCACAACATTGAACATCACGTGCTAGAACCCGCTCATGGCATTGTCTGCGACTTCTCCGCTCGGCCGCCTGCTGGCTGGCCCGATGCGGCCCGGCGAACTGATCTGGATTGGACTGCGCCCCGCGCGCCGAGCGCCTATCATCACTGCGCAATCGGCGACGCTGATCTCTGAAACCGGCATCGAGGGCGACCGCTACAAGACCAGCCGCAACGGTGCACGGCAGGTAACGCTGATTGCCGAAGAAGACCTCGCTGCAATTGCATCCTTCCTCGGCATCAGCGCGCTTCCGCCTGAACTGGTGCGGCGAAACTTCGTCACCCGCGGCATCAATCTCATGGCGCTGAAAGAGCGGCGCTTCCGCATCGGCAGTGCGGTGCTGGAGACATCCGGCGAATGCGCGCCCTGCAGTCTGATGGAGGAAGCGCTCGGCCCTGGCGGCTACAACGCCGTGCGCGGCCATGGCGGCATCACTGCACGTATCGTTGAAGGCGGACGCGTCACTGTCGGCGATGCGATCACGCGGATCGATGGTGACGGTACGTAAATCAGCACAGCACGAGCGACGCATTGTTGTGGCGGACTTTGGATTCGGGACGGCCTTCAATCCTCCCTCACCGTCCTTATCTAAGAGACAACACTCGATGGTTCGAAACAAGCGGGATGAGGAAAGAAGAAAAGACCGATGCCGAACTTGAGGACATGATCCTCGAACGGCTCCTGATCGGCGGCGTTTACGTCTCGGTGCGCAAGGACCCGATGCTCGGCTGGCGCGCAACCGTGATCACTGCGCCGAAGCACACCCGCAACATGCAGGACCGCGCTGACCAGATCGCGGCTGATTTGCGCAAGAAATACACGCTGAAGGAAAGCAACGATCGCAACTCAAATGGCTGAATAAGTCCTGGGTGCGGGCTTAGGTCGAGGCTTACAGGTCCGACGAGCGCTCCGCACCGTCATGTCACAGCCAGAACGCTCCGGTCCGTCCTCACTCTTGCCATGGCAGCTTGTGATACAGTCCCATGGACGGGAAACGGGAAGCCCAGAAGACCTGGGGCGCCTCGCCCACAGGATCAACTTCTGCCCTCGGCTACCAGCCGGGCACAAGGGAATTTTTCGATAAGGCTCGAGAATTCCGCGACACCATCGAACAGCCCTGGCTTGCCGATGTCGTGCCATTCCATCAAATGGCCGGGAAGCGCGTGCTCGAAATCGGCTTCGGACCGGGCTACGATACACTCAAATTTCTCCGAGCTCGCGCTGCCTATACAGGCATCGACATCACGCCCGAGAATATCGAGAGAACCAAGCAACATCTCAAATTCTTCGGATATGAGCCCGACGTTCAGCAGGGCGATGCGGAAGACTTGCGATTCCCGGATGCGTCGTTCGATGTCGTCTATTCCAACGGCGTGTTGCACCACGTCCCCAATGTGGAGTGCGCCTTTCGTGAAGCATGGCGAGTCCTGAACCCGGGCGGCGAGTTCATCGTCCTGCTCTACAATAGACATTCCGTGCACTATGGCGGGGTCGTCCTGGTGCACTATCTGAGTGGCCGTTTCCGGCGCGAAACGCTTGCCGAGCGGCGATCCAGAATCGAAACGACGTCTGCAGATGCCAGCCCGATCGTGAACGTCTATTCCCGATGGGAGTTGAAACGCATTCTTGAATCTTGCGGCTTTGAAATGACGTCAATCGTTGCCAGAAAATGCACCGCTGAAGATTTACCCGGAGCCAGCAAGCTCGGGCGCATCTATCGGCTGGTGCCGCCCGCTGTTTACACGGCCGTTGGTAAAATTGCGGGCTGGTACGTCATTGCAAAGGCGCGCAAGAGATAGGATAGGCGGGTACCGGAAGATTGTCTCATTGCGCCGATCACCGAAGCCCGTAAAGCGCAAGCCAATTCGGAAGTTCCGCGCCAGAACCTGGGAGCGGTCCTTTGGCGAAGCGACACCCAGGCTGGCCTTCGCCGCCAAGCCATTGAAATTTATCGGAAATTTTAATCGCTGGCAGGAGTGGCAGGGCTCGAACCTGCGACCCCCGGTTTTGGAGACCGGTGCTCTACCAATTGAGCTACACTCCTATTGGCCGCTTCTATAGCGAACCATTTTCGCTACGTCACGCCCTCTCTTTGCTTTTTCCGGAACTTGCACAACGGCGGCCGGAACTTAACCAACGGCATCCAAAAAAGCCGGATTTATGCCGCGTTGTCCGAGTCGGGCGATCCCGGTTCTGGACAACCGTGATCTGAGGCTCCGCTGAAACGGAGCACACAAGGGGATGGGGCCAGACGGCGTGTCACTTCGCAACCTTATTCGCCGCATGTCGCTCACTTACCGGCTGCTGGCTCTTACGCTGGTGGCCTCCCTGCCCGGCATGATCGCGCTGATCTATAACTCGCTCGATCTGCGCAATACGCGCTACGCCGAGGTGCGTGCAGAAGCATCCCGCACCACGCAGGCGGTGGTGGCCGAACTGGATCAGGTCTTCGATGGCCTCCAGGGCACGATGCGCGCTGTGTCTGAAGCCGAGGAAGTGTACGGGGCGAACAACGCCGTCTGTACCGATTACCTCGTACGCGTGCGGCAGAACATCGCTCCAGTCACCGCCATTTTCGTGGTCGATCTCGACGGCAACATCCGCTGCATCAGCGAGCCGGGTGCCGGTTCACCCAATCTCGCCGAACGCGACTATTTCCGCGACGCCGTGGACAGCCAGAGATTTTCCATTGGCCCTTACACCAGGAGCAAGGTTTCAGACCGGGATATCATTCCGCTCGCGCTGCCGATCGTACGGGACGGCAAGGCGAAGGGCGCCATCGTCGCCGGGCTTGACCTCGTTTGGCTTGGCCGGCAGCTTGCCAAGCGCAGCATCGGGCGCGGCGGCTCCGCCATCATCGCTGACCGTAATGGCGTGATCATCGCCCGTGAGCCGGAGCCGCTGAGATTCATCGGCACCAAGATCTCGCCGCCCAATATGCACTTGGTGAAAAGCCAGGCGTCCGGCACCGCGGACATCACGAGCCTCGACGGCACCGAGCGCATCGTCGGTTACGCTCCGCCGGCCGTCACCCCATTCGGCCTCTATGTCAGCACGGGCATTGCGCGCTCGGAAGCCTTAGCGCCGATCGACCGCGCGGTACGCAACAGCATCGCGCTCTATGGCCTTGGCACCGCGATCGCATATCTGCTGACGTGGCTTGTAGGTGAAATCATCATCCGCAGGCCGCTGATGCGGATGGTGGCCACAGCCGAAGCATGGCGGCGCGGCCATGACGCCGCGCGCACGGGCATCATCGACCGCAGCGACGAGATCGGCATTCTCGGCCAGACCATCGACAGGCTGATGGACGAAAATGCACTGCGCGAAGAGCAGCGCGCCTTCGCGGAGGAACGCCGTGAGATTCTGGTGCATGAACTCGCGCATCGCGTGAAGAACACGCTCGCAACCGTACAATCCATTGCGAGTCTCAGCTTCCGCCAGAGTCAGGGGCCGGATGCACTGCGCCAGTTTCAGGATCGCTTGCAAGCGCTGGTGCGCAGCCACGATCTGCTGACGCGGAAGCACTGGCAGCATGCGGATCTGACCGAAGTGGCGGAAACCGCTATGGCGCCGCTGAAGCAGGAGCGCGGACACCGCTTCTCCATCGCGGGCCCGGAAGTGAATCTGCCGCCGACGACAGCGGTACCGATGGCGATGATCATGCATGAACTGTGCACCAATGCGCTCAAATACGGCGCGCTATCAAACGAGAACGGGCGCGTCACCATCACCTGGACCGCGCACGCATGCAACGAAGGCACAGCCGTCAGCCTGCTATGGAGCGAGAGCGATGGGCCCGAAGTAACTCCGCCCACCGAGGAAGGCTTCGGCACAAAGCTGATTCAGAATCTCAGCCGGCAGCTCGGCGGCGACGCCAACCTGCATTATCCGCCGTCCGGCTTCGTGTGCCATCTGCGTTTCATCTCGCCGAAGGAAGAGCCACGCGACGCCTAGTGTGAAGCCGCGAGTTCAATGAAGAACTCCAAATCCAAAAGCGTCACTAGAATTATGCCTTGCTAGTGTCCCTTTGTTTCCGAAGTTCGCATCCGAGCAAGCCGCAAGCCTGTGCGAACTTTGGATTCGGGACGCTAGAAGAACCGCGCGCAATGCGTTTGCGGCGAAAGGTCTCGCGCCGACCGCGCGCACATCTGCATCCACACACATCGCAACACGCGCGAAATGTGCCTTTCGTTCCGGCAAATGGAACGTTCGCTGCACATTAATTCGTCACACCTGCCCCACCTTAACGGGCTGTTGAGGCAAAACGTATAAATAATGTCACACAGGTTTATGTTTATTAACTACCGTTTTTCTGGAGGCTTTATGCGTCGGCTGCAGTCTGTTTCCGCCCGTATCATGATTGCCATTTCGCTGGTGGCTGCCGTCACCTGCGCCGGGCTTTCTGCATTTGGCGTCTGGCGCCAGCACATCGCGATCGATCTTGCGTTGCATCGCGAATTGAATGCCGACTACGCCAACATTCTCTCCGCCATCGAATCCGACACCCGCGCTGTGCAGGTGGTGGCGAATGCGCTGGCCACGATGCCGGAAGTGAAGAACGTTGTGCGCGCGCGCGACCGCGACGCGACGTTGAAGCTTCTCGCGCAGGCGCTCGAAAACAACAAGCCACACGGGCTCGAACTGATCACCATTCAGGTTCCTCCAGGTATCGCGCTCGCGCGTTCGCATAACCCGAAAGTATTCGGCGACGACGTGACCAAGCGCCGCAAGATGGTGGCGCAGGTGCTCTCTACCGGCAAGCCGATCGGCGGCGTCGAAGCAGGCCACGACGTGCTCAACATCTTCGGCACTGCAGCGGTCCTCGACGGCAGCACGGTGCTTGGCGCTGTCGATATCGGCGCTCCGTTCGGCAACACCTTCGTCAAATCCATGAAGGCGCGCTTCGGTGTTGACGTCGCCATTCACCAAATCAGCGACAACGCAGTGAAGACGCTCGCCAGCACCAGCAAGGAGAATTCGCCGTCGCTCGACGTGATCAAGCGCGCCATGGGCGGCGAGCAAATCTTCACCGAGGGCGAACGCAGCGGCGAGCCGACCTCCACCGTCTTCGGCCAGATCAAGAATTTCTCTGGCGAGCCGGTCGCTGTGGTCGAGATCGTCCGCAACACCACTGCCTATGCCGCTCTCTCGCGCAAATCCACCGAATGGCTGGCGGGCGGCGCGATTGCAGCCGTCATCCTCGCAGGCCTGATCGCCGCTTGGGTCGGCCGTGGCCTCGCCAAGCCGATCCTCGCGCTCGACGGCGCGATGCGCACCATGGCCGCGGGCAATTGCGATGTCGTTGTGCCGGGTGCAAATCGTCACGACGAGATCGGTTCCATGGCGAACGCGCTGGAAGTGTTCCGCGAGGGCTTGAGCGAAACCGGCCGGCTCCGGATGGCGCAGGAAGAACAGCGCACACAGGCGGAAGCTGAGCGGCGCAGCGCCATGCACATGCTGGCCGAAAGGTTCGAAGCGAGTGTCGGCAGCATTGTCGACACCGTCGGCGCGGCCGCCACCGAACTGCGCACCACGGCGGAATCCATGGCGGGCACAGCGGAAGAAGCGACCGCGCAGACCACCGCAGTGGCCCAGGCCTCCGAAGAAGCCTCGGCCAATTCGCAGGCCGTCGCCGCTGCCATTGAAGAGCTCAACGCCTCGATCAACGAGATCGCGCAGCAGGTCAACGAATCCGCGCAGGTCGCGGGCAATGCCGCGCGCCAGGCCAACGACACGAACGAAGAGGTCCGGGGCCTCGAAGAAGCAGCGCAGAAGATCGGTGATGTGGTGAAGCTGATCAGCGAAATCGCGGCGCAGACCAACCTGCTCGCGCTCAACGCCACCATCGAGGCGGCTCGCGCAGGTGAAGCCGGGCGCGGCTTCGCTGTGGTTGCGTCCGAAGTGAAAGCGCTGGCGAGCCAGACTTCGAAGGCAACTGACGAGATCGCCGCCCAAGTGAACGCCATTCAAGTTGCCACGCGGTCGTCCGCGGAAGCCATCGACGGTATCACCAAGACCATCGGCAAGGTGAACGAGATCGCGAGCGCGATCGCATCCGCCGTGGAAGAACAAGGCGCGGCAACGCGGGAGATCGCGCACAACGTGGCGGAAGCTGCACGTGGCACCGGCGAAGTCTCGGCCAACATTGTCGGCGTCAAGGAAGCCGCTCGCGAGACCGGCCTTGCTGCCGATCAAGTGGTCGCCTCCGCGTCTGAACTGTCGCGAAGCGGCGAGACGCTGAAATCGCAGGTTGATGCCTTCCTGCGCGAGGTACGCGCGGCCTAAGAATTCAACTGAGAAGACGTCCAAGGAAACAGAGGCCGCTCCACACTGTGGGGCGGCTTTTTTGTTCCATGCAGGATCACACCACCGACATATTTTCGTTGCGCTGCGCCAGTTGACATCGACGCGCGCAGGGTTTGTATTAATCGCATGGGGAAGCGATCTCCCCACAAGGCGACATGCCCAAGAATCGCGTCCAACTTTCATGTGAGGGACGCATCATGTCTGCCATCAACTCCATCTCAGCAGATAAACTTGGCCGTTTGATCGGCACGCCCGCCTGCCCGATCCTGATCGATGTCAGGACCGACGACGACTTTGCTGTCGACCCAAAACTGATCCCCACCGCGATCCGGCGAAACCATCACGATGTGGCCGAATGGGCGCCGCTGTATAGCGGAAACTCCGTCATCGCGATCTGCGCGCGCGGCAGGAAAACCAGCGAAGGCGTTGCCGCCTGGCTGCGTGTCGCCGGCAGCTCTGCGAACATTCTCGACGGCGGCATGGAGGCATGGAGCGCCGCGAAGCTGCCACTCATCCCAGCCGCGAAGATTCCGCCACGCGATGCGCAAGGCCGAACGGTGTGGGTGACGCGCGCTCGCCCGAAGATCGACCGCATCGCCTGCCCGTGGCTGATCCGCCGCTTCGTCGATCCCCTGGCGGTGTTCCTGTTCGTCACCGCGTCGGAGGTCGCGCCGGTCGCCGAGCAGTTCAAAGCCGTGCCATTCGACATCGAGGGCGTTCACTGGGGCCATCGCGGCGACCTCTGCACGTTCGACATCATGATCGAGGAATTCAACCTCACGACGACGCCGCTCGACCGTCTGGCAACCATCGTGCGGGGCGCCGATACCGCGCGGCTCGAGCTTGTGCCGCAGGCGCCGGGCCTTCTGGCGGCGGCACTTGGCCTGTCGCGGATGTATTCCGACGATCTCGCACAGCTCGAAGCAGGAATGCTGTTGTTCGATGCGTTTTACCGCTGGTGCCGCGATGCGACTGATGAGACGCACAACTGGCCGTCTCATACCGCCAAGAAAGTGAAAGCATGACCGACATCGCGGCCATGTCGTCCGCCCGCACGGAGAGCCCGGCATTCCCGACCGAGCGCGAGGCGTTCCGCGTCTGGCTGCGCATCGCGCTGCTCTCCTTCGGTGGGCCTGCGGGACAGATCGCCGTGATGCACCGGATCCTGGTGGACGAGGAGCTCTGGATCTCCGAGAGCCGTTTCCTGCATGCGCTGAACTACTGCATGCTGCTGCCGGGGCCGGAAGCTCAACAGCTCGCCACCTATGTCGGCTGGCTGATGCACAAGACCCGCGGCGGCATCGTCGCGGGCGGTCTGTTTATTCTGCCGGGCGTCATCTCGATCATGGCGCTGAGTATGATCTATGCCGCCTTCGGCAACGTCGGCTTCGTCGCGGCGCTGTTCTTCGGCCTCAAGGCCGCGGTGCTCGCCATCGTCATCCAGGCCGTGCAGCGCGTCGGCAGCCGCGCACTGAAAAGCTCTGCCTCACAGGCGCTCGCAGCCGCGGCCTTCATCGCCATTTTCTTTTTCAACCTGCCGTTCCCGCTCATCGTGCTTTTGGCGGGCGTGGTCGGCTTCGCCGCCGCGCGGCTCGGCATACAAGCTTTCGTCTCAAACAACGGACATGGCCCCTCGTCATCCACCGCGCTGGTGGACAGTTTACTCGGCGACGAACTGCCCGCGCACGCGCGGCCCAGTGTCGCGTGCACCGTTCGCGTGACGCTGGTGTGGCTCTTGCTGTGGCTCGTGCCAGTGGCTCTCATCATCATCACGCTCGGCACCGGCAACGTGTTCAGCCAGATCGGTGTGTTCTTCAGCAAGATGGCGATGGTCACCTTTGGCGGCGCGTATGCCGTGCTCGCTTACGTCGCCCAGCAGGTGGTGCAGCACTATCACTGGCTGCAGCCGAGCGAGATGCTGGATGGCCTCGGCATGGCGGAGACCACGCCGGGCCCGCTGATCATGGTGCTGCAGTTCGTGGGCTTCATGGCGGCGTTCCGTGATCCCGGCGCGTTGTCGCCGATGACAGCCGCCGTGCTCGGCGGATTGCTGGCCACATGGGTGACGTTCATCCCGTGCTTTCTTTGGATCTTCCTCGGTGCGCCGTTCGTCGAGGTGATGCGCGGCAACAAGGCGCTCGCAGGCGCACTGTCGGCGATCACCGCTGCTGTGGTCGGCGTGATCCTTAATCTCGCGGTATGGTTCGCCATTCACACGCTGTTCCGCGACACGTTACCCGTGCGCGCAGCGGGACTGTCGTTCGACGTCCCAATCCTCGCGAGCGTCGATCATTGGGCCGTTCTGCTTGCGGCCAGTGCCGCGATCGCAATCTTTCGTTTCAACGCCAACATGATTGCGACGCTCGGCGGCTGCGCGCTGGCGGGCCTCGCGCTTCATCTGCTGAATATGGTGTGATGCTGTATCGATGCCTTCTTGCTGTGCTGCTGATATGCGGCAGCCTCACTAGCGCTTCCGCCGAGACGATCTCGCTCGGCGAGCCTGGCGCCCTGCCAACGCATTTTCAGTTCTGGCATGGCGACAAAGCTGACAGCATGCCCTGGTCCGCGGTCCGCGACAGCGCCGCCGACGATGGTGTTGCATTGGAATACGCTGCATCGGACAAGCACGGCGGCTCTTTCGTAGCCAGCTATCCATCGGCCCGCGCCACCAATTTCAAGGCAAGAGTTCAGTTCAGTCTGATCCATGGCCTGCTCCCCAGCGGCGGACTCGTCCTGCGCATGAGAGGCCCTGACGATTACGACCTCGTCAAGGTGAGCGCCTATGAGGAACGGCTTTCCGTCCTTCACGTTGTCAACGGCAAGCCCAACGAAATCGCGGGCGTCGACACCGAGATCGCGCAAGACCACTGGCAGACGCTCGAGGTCGATGTGCGCGAAACCGAATTCAAGATCATGCTCGATGGCCGCTGGGTGCTGACCGCGTTCGACCGCAGCGCGGTGCACGAAGGCAGTATCGGCATCTGGAGCGAGAACGACAACATCACCCGCTTCGGCGGGCTGCAGTTCACGCCACATGACGACGGACAACACGCAGATTTGGGGGCAGATCAAACTCGTGGAGAACGACGATGAAGATGCTCGCAACACTTCTGGCGGCGATTGCCGCGTTCACAATGGCAGCCCACGCCGAAGAGCCCGACTGGGCACAGGTGGATGATGCGCTTGGCCGCACGGCAGCCGTCTCGCAAGATGCCCACCGTTACGGCTTCCCGCGCACGGACCTCAAAGTGACGCTCGACGGTGTCACCATCAAGCCTGCGCTCGCGCTCGGCGGCTGGGTCGCGTTCAAGCCGATGGGCAACAAGGATGCGATGCTGATGGGCGATCTGGTGCTCACGGAAACCGAGATCAATCCAGTGATGGCCAAGCTGCTCGCGGACGGAGTGCAAATCACGGCAGTTCACAACCACCTGCTGCGGGCGACGCCCGCTACCTTCTACATGCATGTGGGCGGCCAGGGCGATCCGGTGAAGATAGCGGTGGCGCTGCGCGAAGCGCTGGTGCTCACCAAGACCCCGGGCGTGGTGGCGCCCGCCACCACCGGTGCGGCCACTGCGGTTGGTCTCGATACCGCAGCGCTTGACAATGCGATCGGCGCTAAGGGCAAAGCCACCGGCGGCGTCTACCAGTTCAGCGTGCCGCGCGCGGATGTCATCTCGCAGGACGGCATGGCCGTGCCGCCTGCCCTCGGCACTGCGCATGCGATCAACTTTCAGCCCACGGGAGACGGCAAAGCGGCCATTAGTGGCGACTTCATCGCACTGTCGGACGAAGTGGTGCCGCTGATCACGGCACTGCGCAACAACGACATCGAGGTGACGGCGATTCACAATCACATGCTGGACGAAGAGCCGCGCACCTTCTTCATCCACTTTTGGGCAAATGATGACGCGCAGAAGCTGGCGCACGGCATCCGCACCGCGCTGAAAGCCACCAAGGTCGATCTCAAACAGTAAATAAAGACACGTCAGTCGCACAAACCGCTCCACCGTTGTGGGGCGGTTTTGCGGACGGTGGCAGAGTTAGCCGCGTCGAGTTCTTAAGCGATCTTCTAATACCCGTAGCCAGGTTGTCCCGGGCAAACCCACGTGCCGTAGCTGTTGGTGTAGCAGCCGCCGCGGTTGTAGCCGTAGGCTCCTGCCGCCGCCGCACCGACGGCCGCCGCACCGGCTGCTGCGCCCCAACCCGCTCCGCGGTAATAACGGCCACCGTAATAACCGGCCCCGCGATACGCATATCCACGGCCAGCATAACGTCCACCTCGGCCAGCATAGCGCACCGCTCCACCCCGATATCCACGCCCAGCATATCCTCTAGCGCCGTGGAAACCGCCGGCACGCATCGCGCCACCATGAAATCCGCCGGCGCGGAAACCACCGCCGCCACGCCGGGCATACGCGTCGTCGGGAATGAGGCTAACGGTGATGAGGACGAGCGCTGCCACGGCAGCGAGAATATATCGAAGCATGGCGTATCTCCCTTATTTGGGGTGCCGTGCATATGGATGGGATGCGCGCTTAGGGGCCGGCACCCAGCAGGAAGCATTCGCCCTTCACCCCATTCGGAATTGACTTAAATCAATATAGATCGCGATTGCGGCTTCCCTCCCCCTTGCATCGCATTGGGTCAGCACTGCTGCTGTAATTCGAAAGGCGCGTCATCTAGTGTGGTGGTTCAGAAGTTCGCCCGATTTTTCCTGCGAGTCCTTCCAGCGAACTTCTGAACCTGAACCACACGAGTGCCGCGGATTTGAAGTTCTTCCAAGTCAAGCCGCAAGCGCGATGAAGAACTTCAAATCCAAAAGCGGCACTCAAATTATAGGCTTGCTAGTGTCCCTTTGATTCCGAAGTTCGCATCCGAGGCGAGCCGCAGGCCTGTGCGAACTTCGGAATCGGGACACTAGAATCATTAATTTACTAGTGTCCTCTCGAATCCAAAGTTCGCTACGGAGGGCGCTGCACGATAAGGCGAACTTTGGATTCGGGACACTAGCCTCACCCTATGAGTCAAAAGACGCTTTTCCGCATCTACGTGGTTGTGGCCTTTGTGGTGCCGTTCATCGTCGCCGTGATCGCCATGTATCCGGGTGCATCGCACTGATGCAGCATCGCGCCGCCACTCACGCGGTAGCCGAGCCGGCTTCCAGCCAAGACAGCGCTTCAGTCGTTTGATCGAAGGGAAACTGCCGGATCTCTGCCGCAACAAAGTGCTGGGCAATACGCGGCATGATCTTGAGGACTTCACTGTCGGTGACGGCAGCCACGCGCGCCACCTTCTGGTGATGGTTCCTCACGAATTTGAGATGCGACACCAGCGCCCCGAAGCTGTCCCAACCGGGAAAGGCTTTCGCGACGATCATCAGGCCGTTCAGCTTGCCATTCGCTGCGATGAACGGATCGATCTCCCGCGCAAGCTCTTCAAAATCAGCCTTTTCGAGCGGTCCGGCCGGTGACAGAATGAGGATGCCTTGGTCTCGCAGTAATTCAAAATTGATCATCATGTCCTCCCGGCAGCACCGCTGCCCTTCAATGGAATGAGAGCGACCATGCCCACCACATCGCAACTGTTCGTCTGGGTTGTCGTCGGGCTGATCGGCGGAAGCCTCGCCGGCAGCTTGATCACATGGAAGCGCGGCGGCTTCGGGCTGTGGCCCAATCTCGGGCTTGGCCTTGTGGGCGCGCTGATCGGCGGCTTTCTGTTCCGCATGTTCAACTGGTTGCCTTACCTCAACACAATCTCGATCTCGCTGCGCGATATCGTCTCCGCCGTTGCCGGATCGTTGATCGTGCTACTTGCGCTGTGGATCTGGCGACAAGTCGCCGCGCGCGCGTGAGCCTCATTTTATCGCGGCGGACTGCATCTCACAAACGCGCGGCGCTAAACCACCCGCGACGCACCCACGAGGGGACGCTGCGCACCTTGAGCCCGCGCTTCGTCCGGAAACTTTGCCCGGTACCAAGTTTTGATGACGTTGTCGGGATCACGCGGATTGATGAGAACGTAGTGAAAGCCGCTCTTCCTTCTTATTGTTATTCGCAAGACTCTCAGTCTCGAGAGAGAAAGCCGGAACAAACGCTCCGGCCCGAAGAACAAACCGTTGTCCTCGATATATTCGACCAAATCCACGTCGCGATACGGAATTTCCATTGAGATAAAGCCGCCACGCCGGATGACAAGCCGGTCATCCTCAAGAATGTAGCGCGTCGTCGCGGACGCAAACAGCGTCACAACCATTTCAAGAAAAGTCGAATCCGCCCACATGTCTCAGCTCAAGATCATATATTCAGCTTATGCGTGCAAGTGGAGTATCGCAATCTCGAAGCACGGCGCAGCGGGAGTGACCGACCTAGTCTGAATCAGGCGGCTTCTGTTGAAAGGTCTTTGGATCGAGGAGGTTGCGACGCCTTCCGCGAAGTAATGCATCGCAAAGAATGCGATTGGGTAGAACACGCCAACCGGCCCCTCGAAAACGCAGCAGGCCGCCGCGATCAGCGCATACAAGATTAGGAATTGGACCAGCTTCGACATCCACCCCCGCGGAGCCCGATTATGCCTGATCCACTTCGTTTGAAAACGCTCTTATTCTATTGACGCGTTTTCTTCACGCGAACCGCTACGCACCTCGCTTGAAAACGCTATGGGATGGATTACCCCTCCCCCTTCATGATCTTGAACACGCCGCTGGCCATGGCGACGCAGCGGCCGTTGGCGGTGAGCTCGGTGTTGAGGAAGACCAGCGTGCGCGTCGAGCGCACCATGTGCGGCGTGGAAATCAGCAGCTCACCGATCTTCGCAGCATCGATGAAATGCGTGTCCATCTGGATCGTCACCACCGCGCTGGCGCCGCTGCCCTCGCGCGCCGCCATGCCGAGCGAGCGGTCCGCCAATGTCATCAACAGGCCGCCCTGCACATAGCCGCGCCGGTTCTTATGCTTGGGCTGGGCATCGATGGCGTACTCATGCAGCGCGCCGTTCTTGCGATGCCAGAGCGGCCCCACAAGGCTAAGGAAACCGTCATCCTCGAAGAGGGTCCATCCGTCTTTTTTCAGTTTCTCGGCACGCGCGTCGCTCATCAACCTGTCCGTCTGATCTTTCATAATCGTCATGACGAAAATGCACGCGCAATCAGCGCTGTGGCCATTTCTCGCCCTGTTCAAGGCGGCGGTTTTGGTTCAATCTTCCCGCCGACGCGCCGGTTCAATCACGTCCGGCCTTGCAGCGAAACAAGAAAATCCGGAGGCCCCATGAACGTTCACTCAACGCCCAACGCCGCCGCTGCGACGCCGGCCCTGCCCTCCGCAAGCCCTGAATCCATCGGCCTGTCGCTGCCGCGCCTGAAGAAGATGAGCGAGGCGTTCCAGCGCGAGATCGACAAGGGCACCATTCCCGGCGTGGTGACGCTGGTGGCGCGGCGCGGCCAGATCGGCTGGTTCGAGGCGCAGGGCATGCAGGGCCCGGAAGGCAGCGCGCCGATGTCGCGCGACAGCATCTTCCGCATCTATTCGATGACCAAGCCGCTGGTCTCCATCGGCATCATGATGCTGGTGGAAGACGGCCATTTGCTGCTGAACGATCCGCTGTCGAAGTTCATTCCGGACTTTGCCAATGTGCGGGTCGGCATCGAGCGCAACGGCACGCTGGAATATGCGCTGCCCGTACGCCCCATCACCATTCAGGACCTGCTGCGCCACACCTCCGGCCTCTCTTACGAGATCACAGGCCAGGGCATGGTGCAGCGGATGTATGCGAAATCGGATCTGCGCAAGCGCGACATCACCAATGAGGAGCACGCGCGCCTCGTCGCCCGGATGCCGCTGATGGCGCAGCCCGGCACGGAATGGAATTACAGCCGCTCCACCGACATTCTCGGCCGGGTCATCGAGGTGATCGCGGGGCAGACGCTCGGCGAATTCTTGAGCGAGCGCATCCTTAAACCCCTGCAGATGAACGAGACGGGCTTCTCTACCGCAGAGGCCAACAAAGGCCGCATCGCGCAGCCCTTCCCCACAGATCCATGGACCGGCGACAAGGTGATGCTGCTCAATCCGCTCGAAGTGCCGAAGATGGAATCCGGCGGCGGCGGCCTCATCTCCACCACGATGGATTATGCGCGCTTCTGCCAGATGCTGCTGAACGGCGGCACGCTCGACGGCAACCGCCTCATCGGCCACAAGACTCTCACCTTCATGGCATCGAACCACCTTGCGCCAAACGTGAAGGTGGAAACGCACCTCGTGCCGCCCGGCCACGGCTTCGGCCTCGGCTTCGCCGTGCGCACCCATGATGGCATGGCGCCATTCGCCGGCTCCGTCGGACAATATTTCTGGAGCGGCATGGCGGGCACGTTCTTCTGGATCGACCCGAAGGAAGACCTGTTCGCGATCTTCATGTCGCAAGGTCCCGGCCAGCGCGAACACTTCCGCACACTGGTGCGGAGCCTGGTGTATGCGGCAGTGGAGTGAGTATTCTCGCTCCTTCTCGTCAGAGATAAGAACCCATTGAACGGAGCCACATCTGTTCGCTGGAAATCCGTGCCCCCTCCTGCAAGGCTCCATTGTCATGAGTGGTCTCACAGACAATGCAAGGTCCGTTCTCGTGATCGTGGACCCGGCGTTCGGCGAAAAGCTGTTGTCCATTCCAGCCGGACGGCCGGTTTGGATTACAATGAGCCCGGAGAACGAACCATTCGTCCGTGCAATCTGGAACACCAGAGAGACGTCAAACCATCTCACCGGGATTACCGGCTTTAACTTCAGTGCAAATGCCTCGCCGGAGATCACATTCCTCGACGAACTCGATACAATTGATCTCCACCATGGCCCATACTCCTCTTCCTCTTCGTACACCGAGATTGCAGCAATAGGCGTACGCCTGACCGCGGACATCCGCGCCGCGCTAGCAGAGCATGGGTTTACGGATTTTACAGAGACCGAGGATGGCTTTACGGCGAAACGTTCGAGTGGAGAAGCGGCGCAGCTGAGGGAATGAATGGGCGTGCGAGCGGCATGGCAGCCCCTTGCTGAATTAATTCAGAACTGAAGAAATGGAATCGACCGATCGTCCACCCAGTATCCGCCAAGTAAATGAATTCAAACGCAGCGTCCACAATGATGCAGGTTTCCACACCTAAGCGTCTAGAGCGAGAGTTTCAGATCCCATTGTAGTAAGCAATCATACCCCGGATATAATCAGAGCCCGGCGTGCTACCGTACTGCTCGCCAAGATATGTGCGAAACTCGTTAGCCAATCCACCAGATACATACAGTTTGTGGTAGTTCTTCTGTTTTCCTTTCCAAATATGATATTGCTGAAGTATCTCGTGGCCGCCAATGCTAGGGCCGAACAATCTCATGTCGAATAGCGCTATTGCGTTTGAAACTGCAGTAATCGCTTCCTGTATTTCCTTTGGGCCGACCTGAATAATTGCAAAAGCATCCCAGGGGGCTTGCCTTCCTTTTCCATCATTGCCAAATTCATGAGCGATTTTGTTTCGCTTCGTTTGAATAGATTGCAGCGTTAGCGTTAAATCCAAAAGAGGCTGAGGTATTGCCCCGAAGACGCGGGCAAGTCTTCGAAAGCGGTCTGTCCAGGGGCCAAAAATGAATCCGCCAGTTACGGCCTCGATGAGATCTCTAAGCGATTTTGGCATTGTCTTGGATTTTACGAACGAAAACCCATCAATCCCAATATATGTCTTATCGATCAACTCTGGCCGCGCTGTGACCGCAGATACCGATGCGGATCGAATATAAACTTCCAAAAGTGATGCGGCAGAGACGAGCACATGCTGACGAACCCACGCGTGGTGCTCCTCAGCAGCCTTTTCCCATTGCGGCGCAGTAAATATTCCATGCACGCCCGGTGCAGGCGGTGGAAAATGAAGGTGGGGATGCGCCGACCGCAAATATCGGCTTGATCGTTCGGCGACCCAATAAACATTATTAAACCGCGTGAGGTGTTGCCGGGCTATTTGACGAGCCAAGGTCGTACCGAACGGCAATCGGTTCAAATCAAATGTCATTGGGGGCCAGCGATGGTGCGGGGAAAGCAACTAAAGAACTTAAGAACGATCACTATGGTTCGAACTTCAGCGATCTGCAAGCGGCGCCAAAGGAGATGCTCACTCTGCTAGAAACAGACGCATCGTACGCAGAAGATACTCAATACTCAGCTCCCCCGTGTGTCGGACTTCAGCAAAAAAGTCGACGAATCCAGCGTCCCGCCAATTGGATATTTTGTACAATACCAATCGATGTATACTCATCTTAGGAATGTTGAAATGGTAATCGAGGAATGCCAAGCCGTAGCCAACTATTCAGCAGCAAGCGCCTGGGCTTCGGTACAGCGATTTCACAATGTCGCACATGTAACATCGTCGATAATGAAGCTGCATTCTGTCGACGAAAAACACAAAGAAAACGCGCGTAAACAAGCTCAGCAAATACGATATTGCCTTATGCAAGCGCGCGAGTACTTTGGCGCTTGCGCTTCGGTGAGCTTAGCAACACAGCCAACTCTTCTCTACTATTCAATAATGAGCTTGGCCTTAGCAGAGATACTTCTCAAGCATACCGGCGCGTCCAGCTTGGATAAGGCTCGAGAAAACAATCGACACCACGGCCTAGTATTCGAAAATCAAGCCGGCCGCAGACCGTCCAATCTGATTGATGCAGCATCCCGCCTTAGGGCGCGTCCATTGCTAACTTCGACAAATGTTCGTTCTGGAACATTTGACCTTTGGCACCAATCAGCCCGGGAAATGCCTATTGTGGGGAGGCATCAGAATAACCACAAAGGTCAAGGTTCAATCGAGAGCACGCAGATCATCCTGACGGCTTCTGATGAACGATTGCCGCTCCTGCCAGTCGAAGGAGTAAGCTTGCTCGACTGTTTCCAGAATTTGCCTGGAATGTACGACTTCTTGCTGACGTCGCGATTGCAGCCCCAAATGTTGCGGGGTGTTCCTTCCAGCGAATCAGACGCTGATTCAGACGAACACACGTGCTCTATTGTAATCCAGCCAACTGCCCAGCCAGCGGAGTTTTTCGGCAACATTGAAATGTGTGCGTGGTTTGTCGACAGAGTCAATCTGAAGCAATTCCCGGGTGGAGGCGTTTTTACTGTCAAAATGTCCGATATGGACCGGCAGCAAGATCTTTCGAAACTTCACATCAAGGTCCCTCCTGGAAGTTGTTGGACTACAGGAGAAACTCGCTTTTGGCCTAATACGCGTCCTCTAAATGAGTTTGGCTACTTGTATGTAGCACTTTTCATTGTTGGGAACTATGCACGCTATTTTCCAGACATGTGGCTTCTGGACGTCGAACAAGCAACGCCTTTGGCGCTGGCAATCGAAGAGCTCTTGCGGATTGCTTCCGAGCGCATGGTTTGGTGCGCCGTTAGCGAGCTTGATCGATGTTACTTTGTGCCCGTAGCATAACGCAGGCACCATATCCCTCCCTTGCACTCCCTCCCCCACCCAATGCCTTAAACCAGCAGACCACCGGTCCAACTCACTCAAGCCCACCCATGCCCACGAAAGGAAACACCCGTTAAATGCCTCGCGTGGTCAAGCATCGGGACCTCCGCCGGGCTGAGATCCTGGACCAGACCTTCTCTGAAACGCGGCTACGACAACACCAACCTCAACGACGTCATCGCCTCCGCGCACCAGCGGAAATAAGCTCACTGCTACTATAAGCGCGGACAGACCGCGAAACGTTGCCCTACCTGATCATTCCCATTCTGGAATTCGAAATGACCGATCAATGGTTTTATGACTTCGGAGGCGAAACCCGAGGCCCCGTCCCGATGGACGACCTTATCAAGTATCTGACAGGAAGGGCCGACTGGAGGTCCGTGCATATTTGGCGAGAGGGCTTTACAGACTGGCAAACCGCCGGTGATGTTGCCGAGGTCGCGCAGATGATTTCCAGGCCGCCTCCTCCGCCCAAAGCGCAACCAATCGAAAAGCCTGAGCCCAAGAAGAAATTCTCTGGAACTAAAAAAGTGTTGGCTGGTTTAGCAGTCGTCATTGCAATGATCGTTGGCCACACCATCGGACGCCCGATCGGGAGAGAAGTCGCAAACACGTTCACGCGTCCAAACGCCGAAGCTACAGCTGAAATTGTGGGGAAGGGGTTTGCCGAAGCCGTTCGCCAAACTAATGCTACGCTGCCCAAGAAAATCGATGACCTGACAACAATGATAGACGTCAACAGCAACGGCATGCGCATGAGTTATCGATACAGTATTAACACCAAGGACATCACCACGGAGAGATTCACCGAGGCGATGCGCAAAGTCGTCGTTCCGAAAGTCTGCGCGAACGACAAAATGAAAAAGACATTGGATTATGGAGCCACTTACGAATATTCCTACGTCGACATCGACTCCAAGCCACTTGGAAATCTCGTCGTCTCGATCGAGGACTGCTCTTGAAGTTGCGCGGCGCGAGGGGGTGCCCTTGCGCACTCCCTCAATACCTTAACCCAACAGGCCACCGGTCCAACTCACCCAAAACCCACCCATGTCCACGAAAGGAAACACCTGTTAATGCCCCGCGTGGTCAAGCGTCGCGACATCCCCAGCTTGGGATCCTGGACTAGGCCTTCACGATTTTCCTGAAACGACGCGGTGGATGACGTAGATTCGCCCACGCGTCAAAAAACCCGTCAATAGACCCCCGGCACCAGCCGCCACGGCGTGCGCGCGCGATAGGTTTCATACTCCGCGCCGAACTCCTGCAGCAGCATCGCCTCCTCCGCGCGGATGCGCGCGATCAGCGGCACGGCGGTGAGCACGGCAAGCAGCACGCCCGCGAGCGAGCGAAACGCGAGCGCCCAGCCGAGCAGAAACAGCAGGGCGCCGAGATAACTCGGGTGGCGCAGATAAGCATAAGGCCCGGTCGTCACCAGTTGATGGCCGGGCTGGATCGCCACCAGTCCGCTAAAGCGATTGCCCAGCGTAAACACCGGCCAAAGGCGCAGCACGCCGCCCACCGCAAAGATCGCAACGCCAATCCAGCGCACAGTGTCGCCGCCGATGGTGGCAATGTTCATCCGGTCCGTATAGGCCGGCAGCCACGCGGCGAGCGCGCCGAGGATGCCGAAGGCGACGAGCACCCAGCGGTTGCCGCGATCTTCCTTCACGCCGGATTCCAGATTGCCTTGCGTGAACAGCGCCGCGATGACGAACGCCACAGTGACGAGCAGCAGAGCGACCAGCGGCGGCTTGGAGACGAAGTGGTTCCACCCGCCCGCGCCGAGCACGGCCAATCCCACAAAGGCTACCGTCGACAGCAGCGAGGCCAGAGCCAGTTTCCAGGTCACGGTGCACTCCATTCATTTTGATAATGCACAGCATGCAGGCGCGGTTTCATTGCGATGCGCCGTGCTCAAGCGTCGAACCAGTAAGTCAGCGCACTTCTGCCACGCTCACACGGATACTAGCACGCGCTGGACGACAGAGGGGCGACGCATGACAGCACCCGCCTATCAACTCTACGAACCGCTGGGGCAACTGAAACCCGTCGCCGATGATGTCTGGATCGTGGACGGACCGGAGATCCGCTTTCGTTATTACCTCTTACGGATTCCGTTTCCGACACGCATGACCGTCGTCCGCTTGCCGGCGGGCGCAATGTGGATTCACTCGCCCGTTCCGCTGACGGATGAGCTTGCGCGCGCAATCACGCGCATCGGCCCGGTGAGCCATCTCGTGGCGCCCAATACGATTCATTACTGGTGGGTGGGCGAATGGAAACGTCGTTTTCCGGACGCGCAGGTGTGGGCCGTGTCGCGGCTCGATCCCGGCGCAAAGGAGCGCATGCCGCCGCATACGGTGCTGAACAGCGAACCGCCACGGGAATGGAATGGAGTTATCAATCAGGTGATTGTTGAAGGCACGCGCCTCATGGAAGCGGATTTCTTCCACCGGCCCTCGCGCACGCTCGTGATCACCGACATGATCGAGAATTTCGAGACAAGCCGCGTGCACTCGCGCTTCTACAGATGGCTGTTTCGTCTCGGTGGTGTAATTGATCCCGACGGCATGACTCCGTCCGACCTGCGATCAGGCTTCGCAAAACAGCGCAATCAGCTTCGCGACGCGGTGAAGCAGATGATCGCGTGGCAGCCGGAGCGACTCATCATAGCTCACGGCCGCTGGTATCCCTGCAATGCGGTCGCGGAATTGCAGCGCGCGTTTCGCTGGGTACTGTAGATTCTTGCTTTGGCGCCGTTTTCTTTTAGAAGCAACAACAACACGACGGGAGGAACGATGGAGCGCTATTATTTCGTATCGTTTGTCACGCTGCTGGCCGGGGTCATGACATTCGGCATGTCCGTCGCCGTGGCACGCGCGCATACCAAAACCGGCATCCTGGCGCCTGCAATGACCGGCCATCCGCGCCTCGAACGCGCCGTCCGCGCCCATGCCAACACGCTGGAATGGATGCCGATCTTCCTGCCCGCGCTATGGCTGTTCGCCATATACTGGAGCGCGGTGTGGGCCGCGTGGCTGGGCCTCGTGTGGATCGTCGGCCGCATCGTCTATTTCGCCGGCTATCTCTCGGCGCCCGAAAAGCGCGCCCCGGGCTTCTTCATCCAGGCCATGGCTACGTTCGCCCTGCTGCTCGGCGCGCTCGGACGCATCATTTATCTAATGGTGAGTAGCGGCACGTAACCACATGCGATGATGAAAGTGGCGTGTGCGGGGGCAACCCGCCGACACCATCACCCATGCATCGTGCCGATGCGCAGACGATATCGGGACAGTGCCGCTTTTTGATATATAGTCCGGCAGACCAGCGAGATGTTTGATGAAGGGGTATTGTCGTGCATAAATTACTTGCGCTGTTTTCTGGGCTGTTTTCCTTGATCGCCATAGCTGTTCTCGTCGCGCCGCACGCGAAAGCTCAGCCGGTGACGACACCGCCGGACTCGCTGGCGGCTCAGGTTCGCCTGCAAGGCTTCACCTGCGCAACGCCGATCAGCGCAACGCGCGACAGAAAGCGCTCCCGCCCCGACCGCGCATCCTGGGTGCTTCGATGCGGCAACGCGCATTATAGGATCCTGCTCGACCCCGACATGGCGGCGATGATCGAACCGCTACGCTAGTGAGGATGTCAGTTCGCGGCTAGCCCGCCGCAGGACGCGGCATGGGATCGTCATCAATGGTAAAGCGCCCGAACAGGGGGGTCACGCCATCCCATCACAAGGAGCGGGAGGTGGGTTGCGAACAATCGCTTGGATGCTAGCGCCCTGCTCCTTGGATCATCCGCACCGGAAAAATCCTGTCGTCAGCCTGTCATGCAGTCGCGCGGCAACTGGCTCGCTCGTCCGCTCATCACAAGCCACATATGCCACAACCGCAGGGCTCGCGGTGCATCCACTTGATAACGCACAGTGCCGCCATCATTTGGTCTTCGTTGCCACGATTGATATCGGCAACGAGATTTCGGAGACATCATGTCTGAGTCACTCGTGTCCGCGCCGCCGGCCGGCCTGCAGCATGTTGCGGATGACGGTCCGGTCGCGCTGCATTGGTATGATCTCACCTGCCCGTTCTGCTATCTCGGCCAGGCGCGCACGCATCTGCTGCAACAGCGCGGCCTTACCGTCATCGAACTGCCATTCCAGGCCCATCCCGAAATTCCAACCGAAGGCATCTATGTCGGCCCGCGCCAGGGCGCGATGTATCAGCAGATCGAACGCAACGCCGCCGCGCTTGGCCTGCCGCTGAACTGGCCGCCGCGGCTGCCAAACTCCAGCACCGCGCTTGCCGCCGCCGAGTGGGTGCGCCGGCATCAGCCTCGGGCATTCGCGTCCGTGCAAGCAAAGCTGTTTCGCGCACACTTTGCCGATGGCCTCAACATCGGCGATGTCGAGACCGTGCTGACATGTGCGAGCGAGTTCGTGACAAATATTGAGGGTCTGCGCGCAGCGCTGACCAGCGGCGAGGCGCGCGCTTCCATCGATGAAGGCCAGCAGCTTGGCCAACATTTCGGTGTGCGCGGCACGCCGAGCTGGCGCATCGCCGGGCAAATGATTAGCGGCTTCGTTGCCGAGAGCGCGTTCGAGACCCTCGCTGCGCGCGCCCTTTCCCAGCCAACTCCCGCCAAAGCGTCATAAGAAAAAGAAGAAGGGGCACAGATGGCGAACGACGGATTACTGCGGATATTCGGCGACGACATCACGTCGGATATCATGTCGAGCGTGACGATCGCCCGCCCTGTGCACGAGGTCTACGCATTCTACGCCGACATGACGCACTTTCCGCAATTCCTCGGCGATGTCATGGACGTGGAGCCCGCAGGCCCCAATCGTTATCGCTGGACCATTCAAGGCCCGATGAGAATCCCCGTGCACTGGATGGTCGATATCCTGAAAGCGCGGCTTGATGCGATGCTGTGTTACGGCACCGAGATGACGCCGGGTCTGCGCGGCATATGGACCACCACGTTCGAGCCGGCGGATCAGGGCGCAGGCACGCGTGTCACCCAACGCCTGCACATGCCGCTGCCCAGTCTGTCGAATACGATCCTGACCTTGATGGGAAAATCACCGCAAGGCGAAGTCGAAGCCAACCTGCAGCGGCTGAAGGAATTGCTGGAGACGGGTCGCGTCACCACCACCGCGCATGCCGTGCCGGGAAAGTTTGGCGCGCGTTCATAACATTTACGCCGCAAGCCCGAACACATCGATGCCGTCCGCCAGCGCACCGGCGGCGCAGCCCGACAGCAGCCAAAAGACTGGTTGATTTGACGATCCATTGCAATCGCCGCCCTAGATATGCAAAGGGAGCAATGCGACGCGGGAGTAACGGCCCCGAACCAGCGCTGGAAGGAGCAACATGAGCGACCCCTTTGGCAAGTTGTCCTGGGATGATTTACGCATCATCAAGGCGATCGGCGAAAGCGGCGCGCTGGCCGCCGCTGCCAAAATGCTCGGCGTCAACAACACCACCATTTCCCGGCGTCTCACTTTGGTGGAGGAAACCCTGGGCGTCACGTTGTTCGACCGCCGCCGCACGGGGTATGTGGCGACGCCGCCCGGCGCCGAACTGATCGCGCTTGCCGAGCGCGTTGAACTGGACATCGTCAGCGCGGTACGGCGGGTTTCGGGTCACGCTCACGCCGGCGACCTGCGCATCACCACCAGCGACGCGCTGCTGCTCGATTTCCTCACGCCGATCATCGTGGACTTCCAGGCCCGCAATCCCTCCATCAGGGTTGAGATTATTGTTTCCAACGCTGTGCTGAATCTCGCACGCGGGGATTCGGATGTTGCATTCCGCGCCGCCACCGAGCCGCCGTCGGAAAACCTGTACGGCCGCAAGGTCGCGACCATTGCATGGGCCCCCTATGGGCGCAGGGCCGACTTCATTGGCGGATGGCCGAGCCCCGAGGCGCTCTACCAGCAGCAATGGGCGTCATACGGGCCGGGTCTCTCTGGCCTGCGCGCATTCAAGTTCGTCGAGGAGCGCGTCGCTCGCGACAAGATCGTCTACCGCAGCGACTCCGTCATCGGCTCGGCCGCAGCCATCGCAGCCGGGATCGGCGTCGGATTTTTGCCCTGCATGCACGGCGATCTTGATCTCAACCTGATGCGGATCGGGCCCGTGGAGCCAAAGATCAGCGACGAACTGTGGATTCTCACACATCCCGACATCCGCAAGTCAGGACGCGTCTACGCCTTCATGACCCATTGCACCAAGGCGATCACCAAGCAGCGCGCCTTGATCGAAGGACACGACAAGCGCACGCCCTAGTGGTCCGATTCTCATTCGGGTGGGTAGCGAATATCAAATCCACTCCATTAGCGGCTGCACCAGACCTGCTAGCGGCCCAAAGGCTCGCGCAGAGTTTATCTGCAATTTTGCAAAATCAGTCTGGCCGAAACGCTGCTCGCACAGCGAAGGGCTGCACACTAATTCGGGGCCGCTGGCGGTCGTCGGTTCGCTCCTCCACGGTCGGCGATCGTTCGGCGAATTCGAAGAAAAGTACTCCGCGACCAGAAAGGACCCGCCGTGAGCATCAAAGCGACCGCCAAGCCCGCCAAAAGCCTTCTCAGCCCGAAGGATCATGCAGTGATCCTGATCGACCATCAATCGCAGATGGCGTTCAACACCAAGTCGATCGATGTCACTAGCCTGCGTGCAAACGTTGCGGTTCTGGCGGAGACCGCGAAGGGCTTTAATGTCCCCACCATCATCACGACGATTTCGAAGGACACCTTCGCAGGTCCCCTGTTCAGTGAAATCACCGACGTGTTCCCGGACGCCGAGGTCACCGACCGCACGTTCCTGAACGGTTGGGAAGACGAGAATCTCATCCGCCGTGTCAATGCCGTCGGCAAGGACCGTCTCGTGATGTGCGGCCTGTGGACGTCCGTCTGCTGCATGGGTCCTGCGCTGTCGGCGCTGGAGCAAGGTTTTGAAGTTTACATCGTTGCGGATGCTTGCGGCGACTGCACGACCGAAGCCCATGAGCGCGCCATGGAGCGCATGATCCAGGCCGGCGCCCGTCCGATCACCGCGCTCGGCTATCTGTCCGAGCTGCAGCGCGACTGGGCGCGCACGGAGACCTACGACGTCACCACCGGCGTCGCGAAGCGGCATGGCGGCGCCTTCGGCATCGGCATCCAGTACGTCAAGGCGATGTTCGAAGTCCACGGCGACAAGAAGTAAGTCCCGCTGTCCGTACTCCAAAAGGAGCATCGGACGACCAGGCCGGCACCGGATGAAGAGCACGTGTGCTGTTCATCCGGTGGCTTGCGCTTTGTGCGGCAAGCCGCCCACGCGCACCGAAGCGCACTCTCCCACTCATCGGATAAGGCTCCAGCAACGCATGGTCGCTCGCTGCATGCTGGTCCTCGTGGCCATCCTCTTCGCCAGCGTAGCTGCCGCGCAGGACAAGCCGGCGCAGGATTTCCCTTCGCAGGTTCCTTCTCAAGTTCCTTGGCGCTACGATGAAGACTGGTCGGTGCTGCGCGACCGCGACCTATCCCTCCTCCCTGACTGGATCCCCGCGAAATATCAGCCACTGTCAGCTGACGGCAGCATCTGGATGAGCACCGGCGTCGAGGCCCGTGCGCGCTATGAAGGCTACCGCAACAATTCGTGGGGCAGCGCCGCTTCCCCCAACGACGGCTATCTGTGGCTGCGCCTGATGCCCCATGCTGATGTGCATGCGGGCCCGGTGCGCGCCTTCGTGCAAGGCATCGCGGGTTATGTTGTCGGCCTCGATCCGCCCCCGAGCCCCGCCGACAAGACCGGCGTTGATCTGCTGCAAGGGTTTGGCGAGGTAAAACTTCCCGTCGGGGATGCAACGGTGCAACTTCGTGGCGGCCGCGAACTCATCGCGCTCGGCACCGAACGGCTGGTCGGCCTGCGCTATGGCCCGAACATTCCGCAGCCGTTCGACGGCGTTCACGCCATCGCCAACGCGGGACCGATTCGCTTTCAATTGATGGATCTGCGTCCAGTGAACATTGCTCCGGAGAATTTCGATGATCGCGCTTCCACGACGCGTCATCTCACCGCCGCCTACGCCACGTTTCAGCACGGCCACATCGGCTTGGACGCCTACCTGCTCGATTATCGCAACGACACTGCGCAATTCGAACAAGGCAAGGGAAGCGAGCATCGGCAAACCTATGGCCTGCGCACCTTTGGTGAAGTCGGCCGCTGGAGCTGGAATTGGGAATTGATGCTGCAGCGTGGCCGCTTTGCCGATGCGCAGATCCATGCCTGGTCGCTCGGAACCGAGACCGCATACCGGATCGACCCGTTCACGTTGCGCCTGCGTGCCGACATCATCAGCGGCGATCACGATTCGTCCGACCGCGTGCTGCAGACGTTCAATCCCCTATTCCCCAAGGGAAAATATTTCGGCGAACTGACGCCGCTCGGGCCCAGCAACATCATCGACCTTCACCCTGGCATCGATGTCGATCTCGGTCACCACGTCACGCTTGGCGTCGCCTCCATCAACTACTGGCGCGAGAGTGCTGGCGACGGAATCTACGGCATCGCGGGCAACCTGCTTCGCTCCGGCAACAGCAGCAACGCTCGCCACATCGGCGATCAACAGGAGCTGACGCTCAACTGGCACCCTCACCCGTTCTTCAACATCCTCGCCTCGTACTCCGTGTTCGAAGCCGGCGAATTCACCAAGCAGACCGGCCCCGCCAACACCATTCACATGATCGGGTTCGAGGCGCTCTGGCGCTTTTAAGCTAAGCGTGCCGGCCGTGTGACCGGCACGCTCACGTCACGTCACGCCGACCTGATCGCGATCTCAACAGGCGAATAGGCGCCGTCGTTGCGTTGAAGCTGAAGATCGCCGCGCGGCAGCAACGGAGGCTGGGCGAGAAAGCGCGCACCCGTGCCACGATGCGGCTGTGCGGCGTGAACCAGGAACGGATGGCAGAGGTAAACCGTTCCTGCCTTTCCTGTCGCGAGCGCCTCTTTGCAGCCCTCGGTCTCCGGCAGCCGCGCCGCGATCTGCCTTAGCGTCAGCCCCTCTTCTCCTGCAGGCGCCAGCATGCGCGCGACAACATGGTGTGAACCCTTCCGAATACGCGTCGGCGCGTCCTCCTCTCCCACGTCGGAGAAGAGAAACAGCATCAGCAGCGCGCGGCCCTTGGAGACGATGTTGGCGCGCCAGTCCATGAAGTTCGGCTTGGACTCCCAGCCGAAGCTCACGTCCACATGCCAGCCGTCGTCGCCCGGACTCTCGTTTGAGGGAAAACGCACCGGAAAAGTGCCCATCGCGCCCGGCATCAGCCAGCGGCCTTCGCCCACAAGCTGATCGTAGGCTTTGATCAGTGTGGCTGTCCGCGCGGCTTCGACGAATGGCCCGTCGGTATACATGCCGAGACGGATGACAGGTTTTGTCCACGTGGATGGATCATCGGGATCGAGCTTCATCTCCCGCCAGAGAGTACCGCGCACGGCATCCGCCAGCGTCGGCGGAAAGGCGTCGTCGATCCGAACAAAGCCATCAGTGACAAATTGATTGATCTGCGCGTCGCTCAGGGCGCGCGTGTCATGTGATGAGAGTGGCATTGATTGCTTCCAATTCCGGCCAGCCCAAAGAGTGCGCTCCCGCGCGTTGCAGGCATGGCGTTTCACCTTCGAGCGCCAACGGCGCCCCGCTTCCCTCGCTCCTCAAGGAACAGCGGGATCAGGATCGGTGAAAGGTCGAGGCGAAATTGAAAGCGAACATTTTCATAGCGGAAAGAGCTTAGCAAAGGATGGCTGTGCGTCAACAAACTCGCAAACAGCGGGCACCTCCGCACATCTGCCCTGCGTCGTTTGTTCCGTCACGGTGCGCGAATTCAGGCTTGCGGGAGAGATGAGGACCGGGCATCGAACAATCCGGGTGATACATCTGTCGGGCTTCGAATGGATTCACTGATCACGGCCGCCGCACTGGCCCTCGCCTCGGGAGATCCTCTCGGCGCATTGAACCGCGTTGCCCTGCGTGACGATGCACCCGCATTGGCGCTGCGCGGCATCGCTATGGCGCAGCTTGGCGATCTGGTGCGGGCGAAGGCACTGCTGCGACGGGCGGCGCGTGCCTTCGGCCCTCGCGAGGCGGTGTCCCGGGCGCGGTGCGTGGTCGCCGAGGCCGAAATTGCGCTCGCTTCACGCGACCTCGGCTGGCCAGAGAAGTCTCTCGACGCCGCCCGCGTCACGCTCGAACAACATGGCGATCCCATCAACGCTGCGCATGCGCGCTATCTTGAGGTGCGCCGCCTGTTGCTGATCGGGCGGCTCGATGAGGCCGAACGCGTGCTCGTCCTGCTCGATCCCTCACCGCTGCCGCCTGCATTGAAGACCGTCCATGCGCTGAGCATCGCAGGCATCGCAATGCGGCGGCTGCAGGCGAAGACTGCGCGCGATGCGCTTTCCCGCGCGGCGCAGAGTGCGCGCGAGGCCCGAATTCCTGCCCTGATCGCGGAAGTCGAGAACGCGATGCGCATATTTAAGTCGCCAGCCGCACGCCTGATCGCTGATGGTAAGGAGCGTCCGCTGCTGCTCGAAGAGGTCGAAGCGCTGCAATCCTCAAAGGACGTTGTGGTCGATGCCTGCCGTTATATCGTGCGCGATCCGCATGACACCGTTTCGCTCGCCACGCGCCCGGTGCTGTTCGCGCTCGCGCGCACCCTTGCTGAAGCCTGGCCGAGCGATGTGTCACGGGACGAGCTGGTCGCGCGGGCGTTTCGCGCCAAGCATGCCGATGAATCCCATCGCGCGCGGCTGCGGGTGGAAATCGGCCGGCTGCGCAGCATATTGCAGAAGATCGCAAGTGTGAGCGCTACGCCGCGCGGCTTCGCGCTCGCCCCACTCAGCGCACGCAAGATCATGGTGCTGGCGCATCCCGTCGAGGAGCAACATGCGGCGGTGCTCGCCCTGCTTGCCGACGGCGAAACATGGTCGAGTTCGGCGCTGGCGCTTGCCCTCGACACCAGCCAGCGCACCGTGCAACGCGCACTCGACTCCCTTGCACTGGCAGGTAAGGTGCAGTCGTTCGGCCATGGGCGCGCGCGACGCTGGATGACGCCGCCTGTTCCCGGTTTCACGACGACGTTGTTACTCCCTGCTCCGCTGCCAGCGTAGTTAGGATGGCTTCATCAACAGCGATCAGAGGATGAGCACATGAAGCAATCAGCAACCAATGCCAGCAACGCCGAAATCATTCAGGAATACGGTCCCTTTCCCGGCGTCGCGCATGTGCACGGCGTGACGTACGACGGCAAGAGCGTCTGGTTCGCCGCCGGCGACAACATCAGTGCGTTCGATCCCGCCAGCGGAAAGGTGGAGCGTGCCATCGACGTACCTGCGCATGCGGGAACGGCCTTTGATGGCCAGTATTTCTTTCAGATCGCCGAGAAACGCATTCAGAAGATTGATCCCAAAACCGGCGATGTGCTCTCCACCATCCCCGCGCCGGGCGACGGCGGAGATTCCGGGCTCGCCTGGGCGGAAGGCTCGTTGTGGGTCGGGCAATATCGCGATCGCAAGATCCATCAGATCGATCCGAACACGGGCAAGATCCTGCGCACCATCGAAACCAACCGCTTCGTCACCGGCGTGACATGGGTGGACGGCGAACTCTGGCACGGGACCTGGGAAGGCGACGAGAGCGATGTGCGGCGCATCGATCCCAAGAGTGGAGAGGTTCTCGAAAGTCTCAAGATGCCGCCGGACACTGGCGTGTCGGGACTGGAGTCCGACGGCGCTGATCGTTTTTTCTGCGGCGGCGGAAACAGTGGCAAGGTGCGCGCGATCCGCAGACCGAAGCGCGCGTAAGGCGCCAGGCGCGCCCGATCGCTCACGCACCAATACTGCTCAGATCGGTCGGGCGCCTCCATAAGGTAAGCTTGTGAAAATGCGAAGGAAGCGAACAACGACACCTCCGCGATGCTGTTGTTGTCGCGGGCACTCGATCAGCGCGGTAAGATTCCAGACCCTCGATCGTAAGTATCCTTGAAACGATCAAAGCCGTGGCTACCACCGTTGACCAACTTACGGGCTTTCAACAGATCGCTGATTGCGAGGGCGGCGCGAATTGCGGAGTCCTTGTTCTTGAGAAATTGAGCGAGGATGAGGCCCGCCGTTGCGGGGTCGTTCGCAAGCTCAGGGTTCTCGATCAGGTTGGAACCGACCTGCTGCCCGATACGTTGATAGTTCTGCCGGCCTGTCAATTGGATGTAGCCGCGTCCCTTAAAGCGCGGGCCGTCTCCAGCAACGGTGTTACCCAGATCCGATCTTCCCTCATAGCGGTCGAACGGCGAACGATTTGTATTGAAGCGGCTGATGCCTTCACTGATAGGCACAAAGCCTTCTGTCTCCGCCCGAATTGTAGCTAGCGCCATTAACACCATGGCTCTGTCACCGAGCCGACGGGAGCGAAGCCCGGCGAGAACGAACGGAAGGTTCGCTGCAATGTTCGCCAGCTTGGTCCCGGCGGGAAACATCTGCTTCACCATTTCCGGGGTGACAAGGCCGGTGATGTCCCCAACGACCGGTGCAACAGTCGACATATCGCTAGCACCGGCTGCTGGGCCCATCGTTGCGTCGGCGGGACGCAAAAACGGAAAACTCATGAAGCCGTCGGCCTTGCCATCGCCTTCGAGATCGACCAGCGCCCACGTATCCTGGCGCGACAAGACATTCACAATAGTTCCCGCCGCAACGGTGCGCGTCACATCGAACTCTGTTGACGGACCACCGCGCAGCCTCAGGCCGTCGCGGGCGATGACAACAAAACGATCGCCGGATGCCGGGACAACCGTTGTGGAGGATTCCATCTCCGCGACAGGAGTTACGGTCTCGGCTCTCTCCTCGATGCGTGCGATGAATGAACTCAGACCGACCACTGTGCTCGGATCAATGCCGCGCTCAAGATCAGCGGGGCCGACATCGATCTCGAAGTGCATGGAGTCCTTGACTGAATTCCAATGCCCTCCCCATTCCAGCGCCTGCTTGCCGTCAGCAGTGCGTATCTTCAAGACGTCGGCAATCATTGCTTCTGTCATATCGGTATCGGCAAGACCGAGCCGAACGTCCTCGGCACGTTCATCCTGGGTTGGCTTCTGCGAAAATCGAACTTTTCTATTTCCGGCATGGTCGATGAAGGGATTGGTATTCCAATTTACATCGAGAGCAATTCCGAACGAGTGCAGGCTCCGTTCGGTGGACCCTTTTATGGAGCGGCAATTATAGCTGTCGGTATCGCGTGTCCGAATTTTATATCCATGATGTTGGAAAACAGCGGCCAAAGCTTCCCAAACCGGGGCCGTGGGCGGAGCGACCCGGATGTTGTCCGGACCGAACGGGATAACCACCATCTTGCTTTCGTCACACTCGAAATTCGCCCAAAGCTTACGTAATCTCGCAGTGGTCTCTGACATGTCCTCCTCCGCGTCAAAGCAAAAGCTATCTATGAAATGCAGGAATTGACGTGCTGGATGCAAAAAGGCCTCGCGCCGAGGCGAGAGCGCTCGGCGGACTTTGCTGAAACGTCAGATCAGAGCAGAGCTGCCATTGCCATTTGCAGCTTTAAGTTTCAGGCGCTCATAGATGATTGAGTATGAGGCACCTGGAAATCGTGAACTTAACCCAATAGATTATTCCGCCACTTCTGAGTGAGTACGGACGCAAAACTGCGATCTAAAAACCTTTACCCCGCAACATCGTCTTAAGATTCGTATGCTGTACGGCTTTGCTGCGTCAGAACGTCAACGTAATCGCTAATCCACGTCCTGCGCTGTGGGCGAGATGAGAACACTCGTTAGGGAATATATCAAGACGATTCTGCAATCGGCTGATTTTTTCATGGTAGAATCATGCTGGAGCATCTCAAGTGACCAGACGATCGGCCAGCATCGTTCACTTAGTTATCGTTCAATGAGTTTAAGCCTTTAGCGTCGCGCGCGCGGTGTTACGTTGCAGAACGCCGCCAGTCTGTCGCGAAGCCAGCGATGCGCCGGATGATCTTTCGTCCGGTCATGCCACACCATCGCAATGCCGAAGCCCTGAACGTCCAGCGGCGCTTTAAACAAATCCAGCCTGTCGGCGTAGCGCCGCGCGAGCCGCTCCGGCGCCAGCGCAATCAGTTCGCTCTGGGCCACCGCCTCGATCAATGTCACGAACGACGACACCGCGAAGGACACCGTCCGCGTCTGACCTGCTGCCGCAAGCGCTTCATCGGTCGGCCCAAAAAACCCCTCGCCGGATGGCGAGACAATGATGTGACGCGCGGCGACAAACCGTTTCATCGGCATCCGTCCCGTTGGCACGCTGCCGCGCCGGGCGATGCCGACATAGTTTTCCCGGAGTAACGGCAACGCATGCAGGCCGAGCGCATCCGGGCTCCCTGTCTGCAGGAAAGCAAGATCAAGATCGCCGCGTTCGAGCTCGACCCGTGCCGTGCGGGCGTTCCCGAGTTTCGCCATCACCCTCACCTTCGGGGCCGCCTCGCTGATCGCCGTCAGAAACGGCAACAGCACGGCGACCTGCATGTAGTCACTCGATGCGATGGTGAAGGTGAACTCGGCGGTGGCGGGATCGAAGCCCTGCCCCTGTCCGAACACGCCTCTCGCTTCTTCCAGCGCGCGGCGCACCGGCTCGCGCAATTCCTCCGCAGCCGCAGTCGGCAGCACACCGCGTGAGGTCGGCACGAAGAGCTGATCGCCGAACAGATCACGCAGCCGCGCCAACTGCGCACTGAGCGCCGGCTGGCTGAGATTGAGGCGCTTGGCCGCGCGCGTGACGTTCTGCTCCGACAGCAGGGCGTCGAGAGCCAGCAGCAGATTCAAGTCAGTGCGCCTGTCATCCATGCGATCGATACCAGCACCATAATCTTACAATTTCAATAGATGGCTGAGAGATCCCATCTTCGGTGCGGTAACGAACCGATCGTGAGGACTGCCATGAAATACCTGATCATCTACGCCCACCCGGAGCCGAAATCGCTCACCGGTCATCTCAAGGACCGCGCCGTCGAGGCTCTGACCGCCGCCGGGCACGAGGTTGTCGTCTCCGACCTCTACGCCATGGGATGGAAAGCCGTTGCCGACGGCGACGACTTCCCCGTACGCGACCGCGATGCGCCGCTCAACTACGGCCATGCATCGAAGGAGGCTTACGCGGCCGGCAACCAGTCGGCCGACATTGCCGAAGAACAACGCAAGCTCTTGTGGGCCGATGTCGTGGTGCTGCAGTTTCCGTTTTGGTGGTACGGCATGCCCGCCATCATGAAGGGATGGTTCGACCGCGTTTATGCCTACGGCTTCGCATACGGTGTCGGCCCACATGGCGGCGCGCAATGGGGCAAACGTTTCGGCGAAGGCATTCTTCAGGGCAAGCGCGCGATGGTGGCAATGACCGTCGGCGGCCGCATGACCCACTATGGCCCACGCGGCGTCAACGGCAACATCGATGATCTGCTCTGGCCGATCCATCACGGCCTGCTGTTCTATCCCGGCCTCACAGTCGTTCCGCCCGCTGTGTTCTACGAGGTCAACAAGGCGACGGCCAATGCTGTGGAAAGTATGGCGCAGGCCTACATCCGCCGCCTGCTGGACATCGCGGCCACCGAGCCCATCGCGTTCAGGCCGCAGAATGGTGGCGACTACGACGAGTTGCAGGTTCTTAAACCCGAGCACGGTAACGGCCACGCCGGACACACACTGCACCAGAGTGGAACGCCGTTCGTGTCCAACACCTTCCTTGGCGTGCCCGGAGACTATACGCCGCGGCACATCCCACCGACATCGCGCGACATCAGATAAAGACACGGCAATCCAGAACGATGGTTCTGGATTGCCGCATGTGATCGTAATCGTAACAGATACGAGCTGTCTTAGAACGCGAACTGGGTGCGCATCGCCACCGCGTCGAATGTCGAGCCGACATCCACCGTTGACGTCGGCGACTGCTGCTTGGCGACATCGCCATGCAGATAGTTCAGCATGAAACGGAGATTGTTATTGACGTACCAGTTCAGACCCGCGGTGTAGACGGTCTGCCGGCCGCCTGCGACGCCGAGCGCTGTTCCAACCCGATCATTAAGATCGATGGTCGAGACGCGGCCCGCGACTTCCCAGGCGCCCCAGCCGCCGCCTTGCAGCGAGAACGGATCTCGCGGCTTGATGCCGTTATACGCGGCGGTTGACGTGTTGTAAGTGCGGGTCTCGCCGGTCAGCACGTAACTCGCCTGGGCATAGCCACCCTGGAACTGCAGGCTCGGCGCGCCCACCGGCGCCAATCCCGTCGAGGCATCGCGATCGACGTTGTACCAGTAATACTCACCCTGTAAGTACAGCGGTCCATAGGTCGCCGCCGCTTCAGCGCCGTAAACCTGCACGCCCGAGGCGTTGGCGATTGCGTTGGTCGAAATAAGCGTGGTCGGATCGATGCGCAGCTCGGGACGATCGCTGAACGACACCGTCTGGGCATTGGTCACAAGGTTGCGCGGCGGCTGGATCAGCCACTCGGCGTTGGCGCCGATGTGCAGCGAGTAATCCTTGCCACTGACGAGCTGGCCTGCGGCGCGGACGACGGCGCCATACTGTTCGGTGGAGCCGGCGGGCGTCACGCTGGAGGCGGAGTGAATCGAGCCTGTGGTTGGACCGGTGACATAGCCACCGACCCAGACCGAGTCATTCCACCAGCGCGTGCCGAAGGTCGAGCGGAAATCACCGGCGGCGACATTGACCGCGATGACCTGGGCTGAGGAGCGCTCCATGAAGGTGATGTCGTTCGAGCTCGTGGCCTCATCCAGCGTCCAAGGAATGTCCATGATGCCGCCTTCGATCGCCATCTTGCCGCCGAACGGCTTGAGGCCCGTGTAGCTCAGATAGGCGTTCTCGATGCCCGACGTGCCGCCGCCCGGAAGCGACCCGGCCGCCGCGCCGCCAAAACCGTCGGAGGTGCCGCCGAAGTCGTAGATCAGGGCAAAATTCCAGTCGCTCAGGAATTTGCCAGCGAGGCCGATGCGTGCGCGGCGGACATTCTGACCGGAGTCGAGCCGCTGCGGCGAGGTTGCCGCCGTGTTGGGATGATAGTCGTAACCACCGACATCCCAGTGCAGACGACCCGTGATGCCGACGCAGTTTTCGCCGTCGGCGGTGCAGATGGTCGGCCGGTTGTTCGGCATCGATACCACCGCGCCGGAATACGGCACCGGAGCTTTCGCCGGGATGGCCGCGTTGGCATTGGCGACCGCGGCCTTTGCTGCGGCCTTGGCTTCGGCCTTTGCTTCAGCCTTGGCACTCGCGGCGGCTGCTGTATTCGCCGTGGTCTGCTTCTGAAGTTTGTCGAGCTTGCCCTCGAGCAGACGCAACTGCTGCTTCAAGAGCGCAATCTCGGCATCGCTGCCGCCGGCGTTTTCTGCCCGCGCTTGTTGAATCGTGACCGCAGTAAGTGCGGTGGCCGCGAGCATCGCGGCGGAAGTGAATCGATAGATGTGCATAGGAGACTCCTGACGGGGGTTTGCGCTCTTAGCAAACATCCGTAGATGACACGTTGGTGACGAAAATTATTTCGTAGCGAAGCGTGGCTCCGATACAACATCGTTATACGATAAATACACAGCCATTTGCTGCGAGAGGGCACTTTCGCACCGATCTATCGAGCATTCCACCAACGCAGTCCTGCCATGAACGTCTTCTTACTTGGAAGACAATTGCTCAGCTTGCCGTCATTCGATAGATTGCGTCTGATTCAGTCGGCGCGCGTGCTATCAAGGCAGAGCAGATATCACGAAACAATCATCACAGAGTCGACATCGATCAAGCGGCGCCGATCACGCTAAATTTATGAGTATGCGCCCTCGGCCGAATCGCGCGATGTGTTGCGGGAGTAACTAAACGCGCGTGGGAGTTTCACGGCTCCGCTGTTCGCACTGCTGTGTACGGCGCGAAGCGCGAGAGCGTCTCATCCACCTGAAGCGTTCGTCCGATCGGAGGGAAGGCGCGCTGCGAACACTCCGAACGTTCACACACCTTGCATCCAACACCGATCGGCGTGGGGCTATCCGGGCTTTTGAGATCGAGACCACGCGAATAGACGACGCGTTCGGCATGGCGGACATCGCAGCCGAGCGCAACAGCGAACGTTTTACCGGCGGAGCCGTAGCCACCACGATGATGATGAACGGTTCTTGCGATCCATAGGTAAGTGCGCCCGTCGGGCATCTGCGCCAGTTGAGTAAGGATCTTGCCCGGACTCGCGAACGCCTCATAAACATTCCACAGAGGACATGTACCGCCAACGCGCGAGAAGTGGAAATCGGTCGCCGACTGGCGCTTCGAGATGTTTCCGGCGCGGTCGACGCGAATGAAGAAGAACGGAATGCCCCGTTCTGAACTCCGCTGCAGCGTGCTCAGGCGATGGCAGATCGTCTCGAAGCCGACCTGATACTCCGGACCGAGAAGCTCGATGTCGTAACGCACCCGCTCGGCAGACGCGAGGAACCTGCGATACGGCATAATGAGCGCACCGGCGAAATAGTTGGCGAGCCCGATGCGCGCCAGGCCCTCCGTCTCCGCATTGTTGAAGCGTGCGACTTCCACCAGTTCGCGCAGCTCACGCTCGAAGCCCAGCATCGCCACTTGCGTCGCCAGTTGAAACGCCTGCTGCCCCGGCCGCAGACGTGGCGACAACCGCAGCACCTTGAGCGTCTTGTCGAAGCGGCGCTGCACGTCACCGGATGTTTCCTCCATCACCAACGTGACACCATGCTCACGTGCAAGGTGCCCGGCGAGAGTGCTGACAATCGTCTCCGGCACAAGACCAAGTTTGGCCGACAGGGCTTCGGCCGCTTCATCGAGTTCGCCAATATGGTTGTGGCGCGCATAGAAGAAGTCGCGGACCTCTTCATAAGGCGTCGAAGGCAGCGCCACGGTTTCCGCCTGCCGGTCTTCCCCCAATCGTGCGGCAAGTCCCGCAACCTGTTCGGACGTGAAGCGATATTTGCGATGCAGGGCGAGCAAGCCACGCCCCACCGCCGGCATGTTGATGGCGAGTTCGCGGATCTCCGCAGCTGAAATCGCTTCCCCTAGTGCGGGATCAGCCAATGCGTCTCGAAGCCCATCGTGAAGCAGCACGCCGTTCGCACCTACAAGTCCGCAGAGAAACTTCAGCGCGCCGACCAGCTCGCGTGGAAGATCGCCGAGGTCGCAGCCGATCCGGTCGCGGTGGAAGCGGATGTCGTCGAGATGATCGGCAACCGCATCATCGACAACGCCGCGGTCGCCGCAGCATCGCTCGCCCGCCGTCCCGTCGCCAGCGCACGCGCTCAAGCACAGGCGCATTCGTTCCAGCCCGGCGCGACCGTGTTCGGCCTCAACACGTCCGAACGCAGCTCACCGGAATGGGCTGCGTGGGCCAATGGCGTCGCTGTCCGCGAACTCGATTTTCACGACACGTTCCTCGCCGCTGACTATTCGCATCCCGGTGATAACATTCCGCCGATCCTGGCGGTTGCTCAGCATGTCGGCGCATCGGGCGCGGATCTCGTGCGCGGTCTTGCCACCGGCTACGAGATTCAGGTCGATCTGGTGAAAGGCATTTGCCTGCATGAACACAAGATCGATCACATCGCCCATCTTGGCCCTTCTGCTGCTGCCGGCATCGGCACGCTGCTGAATCCTCCGACGGAAACGATCTATCAGGCCGTGCAGCAAGCGCTGCATGTCACCACCACGACGCGGCAGTCGCGCAAGGGCGAGATTTCGAGCTGGAAGGCTTATGCGCCGGCGTTCGCTGGCAAGATGGCTGTTGAAGCGGTCGATCGCGTGATGCGCGGTGAAAGTGCGCCCTCGCCTGCATGGGAAGGCGAAGACGGTTTCATCGCGTGGCTGCTGTCGGGGCCAAAGGCGCAATATGTCGTGCCGCTGCCGGAAAAGGGCGAGTCCAAGCGCGCGATCCTTGACACTTACACCAAAGAGCACTCGGCGGAATACCAGAGCCAGGCACTGATCGACCTTGCGCGCCGCATGGGCCCGAAGATCGGCGATCTGTCGAAAGTCGAGAGCATCGTGATCCACACCAGCCACCACACGCATTATGTGATCGGCACTGGCGCCAACGATCCGCAGAAGATGGACCCGAAGACGAGCCGTGGAACCCTCGACCACTCGATCATGTACATCTTTGCCGTTGCGCTGGAAGACGGCGGCTGGCATCACGAGAAATCCTATACTCCGGAGCGCGCCAATCGCGCGAGCACCGTTGCGTTGTGGCACAAGATTTCAACCGTCGAAGATCCGGAATGGACACGCCGCTATCACTCGCACGATCCGAAAGAGAAGGCGTTCGGCGGCCGTGTGGTCGTGACGCTCAAGGGCGGCTCGACGATCAGCGATGAGCTGGCGGTGGCGGATGCTCACCCCCTCGGTGCACGCCCATTTACGCGGTCGGACTACATCAAGAAATTCCGCACACTGTCGGAAGGCATCATCGCCCCCTCCGAGCAGGATCGTTTCATCGCGATGGTCGAGCGGCTGACCTCGCTCAAGGCGGGCGAACTCGCCGATCTCACCTTCACCGTGCACGCCAAGCGGCTGGGCAACGACGCTGCGCACGGCATCTTCGACTGGTCAGCTTCAGAACACAGCAAAGCCGTCGCGGCTGAATAAGGGGAGGACGTCATGGCTCACGAGACCACGCAAGCGGTAAAGCCCGCACCGAAAAAATCCGTGGCGCTGTCCGGCGTCGTCGCCGGCAACACGGCGCTGTGCACGGTCGGGCGCAGTGGCAATGACCTGCATTATCGCGGCTACGACATTCTCGATGTGGCAGAAACCTGCGAATTCGAGGAGATCGCGCATCTTCTGGTGCATGGCACGCTGCCAACGACTGCCGAACTCGCGGCTTATAAAGCCAAGCTGAAGAGTCTTCGCGGCCTTCCCTCCGCGGTGCGCACCGCACTGGAGGCACTGCCTGCGGCTGCGCATCCCATGGACGTGATGCGCAGCGGCGTCTCGACACTCGGCTGCGTTCTTCCCGAAGCCTACGACCATAACCATCCCGGCGCACGCGACATCGCGGACCGGCTGATGGCTTCACTGGGATCGATGCTGCTGTACTGGCATCACTTTGCGCACCATGGCCGCCGGATCGAAGTGGAAACCAATGACGACTCCATCGGCGGGCATTTCCTCCATCTGCTTCACGGCCGCGCGCCTTCCGCGTCTCACGAACGCGCGATGCATACCTCGCTGATCCTCTATGCCGAGCACGAGTTCAATGCCTCGACATTCACGGCGCGCTCGATCGCCGGCACCGGTTCGGACGTGTACTCCGCCATCGCAGGGGCTATCGGCGCGCTGCGTGGGCCGAAGCATGGTGGGGCGAACGAAGTCGCGTTCGAAATCCAGAAGCGGTACGCCGACGCTGATGAAGCAGAGCAGGACATCCGCCGCCGTGTCGCGGCCAAGGAAGTGGTCATCGGCTTCGGTCATCCCGTCTATACGATCGCCGATCCGCGCAACAAGGTGATCAAGGAAGTCGCGCGCCGCCTGTCACGCGAGCGTGGGTCGATGAAGATGTTCGACATTGCCGATCGCATCGAGGTCGTGATGACAGAGACCAAGAAGATGTTTGCCAATCTCGACTGGTTCAGCGCTGTGTCCTACAATGCCATGGACGTGCCGACCGCGATGTTCACACCACTGTTCGTGATCTCGCGCACATCCGGCTGGGCAGCGCATGTGATCGAACAGCGCATCGACAACAAGATCATTCGTCCATCGGCCAACTATGTCGGTCCCGAGAACCTGAACTTCGTGCCGATCGAGGCACGTGGCAAATCGCCGTCCACGGTGCGCGCGGCCTGACGGAGAAATCATGCCTTACCTTGTCGCCGCCGATCTTTCCACCGAAAGCGCAGGACGCCGCTTCCGCGCTCTTTTGAACCGTCCTGAAATTCTCCGCCTGCCCGGCGCCCATAACGGCATGGCCGCGCTGCAGGCCAAAGCCGCGGGCTTCGAAGCGCTTTATCTCTCCGGCGCAGCAATGACTGCGTCCATGGGCTTGCCGGATCTCGGCATCATCACTGTCGATGAAGTCGCATTCTTCATTCGCCAGATCGTTCGCTCGTCGGCGCTACCGTTGCTGGTCGATGGCGACACCGGCTATGGCGAAGCGCTCAATGCCATGCACATGGTCCGCGTGTTCGAAGATGCCGGCGCGGGCGCGGTTCATCTCGAGGATCAATTGCTGCCGAAGAAATGCGGGCATCTCAACGACAAGAAACTTGCGGATGCGCATGACATGGCAGCCAAGGTTGCTGCCGCCGCCAAGGCGCGGCGGGATCTGGTGGTGATCGCACGCACCGATGCCGCCGCCAGCGAGGGCCTTGATGGCGCCGTGGCCCGCGCCAAACTCTATATGGAGGCCGGCGCCGATGCGATTTTCCCTGAAGCGCTGAACACAGCCGAAATGTTTCGCGCCTTCGCCGAACGCATGCCCGGCGTCCCTCTCCTCGCCAACATGACCGAGTTCGGCAAGACACCGTTCTTCACGGCGCAGGAGTTTCAAGACATGGGCTACCGGATGGTGATCTGGCCTGTGTCGTCACTGCGGGTCGCGAACAAGGCGCAGCAGAAACTCTACGCGGCGATCGCGCGCGACGGCGGCGCGCACAAGATGGTGGACGAGATGCAGACGCGCGCCGAGCTCTACGACACCATCGGCCTTTTCAAATATGAAGAACTCGACGCCTCGATCGTCAGCACCATCGTGCCTGAAGGAACGCCGCAAAGATAGACAGCGATCGAGTTGACTTCCGGATAGCTTGCGACCGCGCCCGATGCTACCGTTGTCTCGGTCACGGGTGATGGCTGATGCGTGCATTTCCCGTACTGATGCTGACAAAGGAGTTGAACGCCGCACGTCCAGTCAATGCTTTTTCACGCGCTATTGAAATTGTTTTTCAAACCACGACGGAGGAATGAGCATGTTGAGAGTTGCATCATTGCTGTCGGTCGTTATCGCGGTCATGCTGGCGGGCAGAGCCATTTCGGCTCAAGACAAATACACTGTGCAAGTGCCGGACGGGCTCGCCTTCTCTGAGTTCAGAGGATACGAAAACTGGGAAGTGGTCTCCATCAGCCAAGCTGGTGACGTGATGGCTGTGATCGTCGCCAATCCCGTTATGATCGACGCCTATAAGGCGGGCATTCCGGACAACGGGAAGCCTTTCCCGGACGGCTCGAAGATGGCGAAGATTCATTGGAAAACCAAGAAAAGCGCGGAAGCTCCTGCTCCAACACTCGTGCCGGACGTACTGCACGATGTTGATTTCATGGTCAGGGACAGCAAGAGATTCCCGAACACTGGCAACTGGGGATACGCGCAGTTCAACTATGACGCTGCGTCGGACGCCTTTTCGCCGGAAGGAACTGGCGCCGACTGCGGCGCCGCTTGCCATACCATCGTGACATCCAAGGATTACGTTTTCACCACGTATCAGAAGAAGTAAGCGCCCTCACCCAATCAGCAACAACCGCTGCGTCTGCGATAGCTACGGCTGGTGCTAATCGAGGAGTACTTACTTATGCACATCGTGAGGCTTGCCGCGCGATGCAAAAGCGCCGACTGCAAGATCAATACACAACGCCACGAGGACTGCGGCAGCTCCGATCATGAACAGCAGATGGTAGTTACCGCCGGTCTGCGCGAAGACGAACGTTAAGCCATACGCGGCTCCCGCCTGCAGCAAGGCGAAGCTCGTGGTGGACGCGCTCCATGCGGCCTTCTGCGCCGACACGTCATGCGGCACCAGTTCATGGATGCGGCCAAGCACAAGTGGCACGATGCCGGGCGTGAACGCGCCGACCATGAGGCTGGAGACGATCAAAGAGGGCGCACCGGTGCTCAGCACCGGAAGCACCACGCCGAGCGCCTGCAAGACGAATGCCCAGCGCAACGCCGACCTGAAACCGATCCGATCCGCGAGGTGGCCACTCAGCACCGGGCCAACGACGGCGCCAAGGCCGAACAGCACCCAGTATTGCGCGCCGGTATCGAGACCTTGCTTGAGGCCACGCGCGACAAAGTCGACGAGGAAGAGCATGTGCGGCACGAGCGCAGCAGCGTTGAGTGCATACTCGACATAGAGCGCACGCAGCCGAACCGTCGGTAAAGGCTTCGGCGATTGCGGCTCGGGCATGACTTGCGCAGGCGCGGCATCCGTCGGCCAGCCAGACCACGCAACCAGAGTCAGAATGAATGATACCACACCGAGGCCGCACCATGTCTCGGTAAGGCCCTGACGAAGCAGCAGCGGCACAAGTGTTCCGGACGCCGCAATGCCTAAGCCCACACCTGCGAAGATCGCGCCGCTCGCAATGCCACGACGGCGATGCGGCACATGCGGCAACACTGTCGGCGCCGCAAGCACCATCAGCGCGCCGCCGGAAATTCCAGACAGCAAGCGCCAGACGAAAAACCATATCAGCGACACAGGTACGGCGCAGGCGAAGAATGCGATTGACGCAAGTAACATCAGGCCGCGCAGTGCGATATGTGCGGGCATGCGCGCCACCAGCGGCCGCCCGAGCAGCGCACCTGCAAGGTAACCGGCAAGATTCGCTGCGCCAAGGTAGGCGGCGGCTGACGGCGCGAACCAGTGCGCGCCAATGATGGCCGGCAGCAGCGGTGTGTAGGCGAAGCGCGCAAGTCCGATGCCCACAAGGCTCGCGCAAGAGGCCGACAGGGTAGCCCGCCAGCCGCTGAAGTTGGTGTTGTTGTTTGGCGCGAGCTTGTTTGTTGCGATCTTGGCCGCGTCACGTGCGCTCGACCCTGGCATTCCTGGTTTCCTGAATCCGAAGTTCGCCTCATAGCGCAGCGTATCCTGTAGCGAACTTCGGATTCGAAAGGACACTAGCCAATCAGATGATTCTAGCGTGGTTCAGGTTCAGAAGTTCGCTTGAAGGACTCGCAGAGAAAATGATGCGAACTTCTGAACCACCACACTACCTCCGCCCTTTGCTGTTCAGGCAGGAAACATAGGAACGGATCGCTACCAGCGGTAACGAATTGTTGAGAGAGCGGCTATCTCTGAGAGTGATGACGGGCTATTCGCCGGCCGCCAGTTTCAGCGGCGATGGCCGTGCGATTTCCAGGAACGCGGCAAGCGTGCTGGTGAGGTGTGTGTCCTTGCGGCGGACGAACACCGTATCGACGCGGGCCTGCTCGGGCGGCAGTTCGTGCGCGAGCACGCGCCCGTCGCGCCACGCGGGCGATACCACCGCCTTCGGCAGCAGCGTGATGCCGACGCCGGCAGCGACGCAGCCGATGATGGCATCGAGCGAGCCGAATTCGAGCGGCTGGGCGGTCTGAATGCCGCTCTGCGCCAGGAGATTTTCCAGCCGCTGACGATATGAACAGCCACGACGAAAGACGATGATCTTGAGATCGCGCTGCTTGGCAAGATCATCCGGATTGCGGAGCGCCGGCGCTGTGACCAGCATCAGCTCCTCGCGAAACATCACCTCTTCGGTGAGATCGGCATGGTGCACAGGAGCGGCCACGAACGCCCCATCGAGACAGCGCTCGACGACGTCTTCGACAAGGCTGCTGCTCGTTCCGGTGGTCAGCGTCAGCGCCACCTCGGGATAGGCTTGCGTGTAGGCCGAGAGCGCGGTTGGCAGCCGAAGCGCCGCAGTGGTTTCCAGCGTGCCGATGTGAAGCGGTCCGCGCGGCGTGCCGTCATCGCGCGCAGCCTCGCGCGCTTCCTTCAGCAGCGCTCCGACCCGCGACGCATAGGGCAACAGCCGCTGGCCGGCCGGCGTCAGCACCACGCCCCGGCTGGTGCGCTGAAACAGCTCGGCTCCAATCTGCTCTTCAAGCGAGCGGATCCGCGCCGTCACATTGGATTGCACCATGTGCAGTTCGGCCGCGGCGCGGTTCATGCTGCCGTGGCGGGCAACAGCTTCGAGAATGCGGAGGTCTGCGTATTCCATGGCAGGAAATGTGTAACTCCCGCCCCTTCCCGTCAAGCAGGTAGACTCACCCGATCAGCACCAGCACGACGCCCGCCACAGCGGCGACGGTGCCAAGCGAGAGCTTCGCGGTGATGCGGACGTGCGTGAGAATGAGCGCGCTCAGCACCACGGTGACGAGGGGATATGTCGCGACCAACGGCGTTACCACCGACACGCGGCCATAACCGACGGCAGCATAGAGCATCAACGTGGCAACGCCGTTGCAGATGCCGACAGCAGCGAACCACAGGTGCCCGGCGATCGGTCCCTTGGGAAGAAACCGTCCTGTGCGGATACGCTCGGATGTTAGCACCACCAGCGACGATACAAGATAGCCGATCAGGCAGGCGGCAATCGGGCTCGGCCATATGGCGAGCCCAACCTTGATGATCGGCGGGATGCCGCCGCGCAGCACCGCCGCACCAAGCGGCAGCAGCAGCGCCCATGTTCGCCAGTCGCCCTTGTCGCTGGCGCGCGAGAGCGTGATGAGAAACACGCCTGCAATGGCGACCACGAGTCCGACCAATTGCAGCGAATGCAGCTCTTCGCCGAGCACCGCAACCGCAAGTGCGACTGAAAACAACGGCGCCAGATTGCCGAGCGCGCCAGTGACAACTGGACCCAGCGCGCGGTTCGACGCGAATGTCAGCGTCGTCAATAACGCCGGATAGACAAGGCCGACGCCGATGAAGATCGGCACGGCCCGCCACTCCACCGTCGCCCCGTGCAACAGGATCGGCGAGAACAGCAGGAACAAGGCCGTGAACGCGGGCATACTGACGGCCGCACCCGACATCGGCGGCAGATACTTCAAGCCAAACTGCGTGATGACAACACCGGTCCCGAACAGGAGAGCGGCCATGAAGGCCAGCACCAAGGATATTGTCTCGGGCGTTAGCGTCATCGCGCGTGTATCGTCCTGCGTGCAAGCCGGGCGTGTGAGGACTGTGTCCATTGCGCGACCGGGAATCGGAAGGTCATGCTTCCTTTCCTAGCGCGGGAGAGTACCCGTGGCGAGATGGCGGCGCGCGGAGCCCGCATGCAGTGCGCGTGGCATCGAGATAGCCGCCGACCGGTCAATTCTTGAAGACGGCCGTGCGGTGGTGACTCGAATGATATCGTGATGATCCTGGACTGCAGCAGATGATAACGCGCACTTTGACTGGACGGTTGGAGGCCTCATGGAGACGTTCATTGCGTAGCGCTTCGCACCTGAAGCAATCAGGCCGTGCATTGCCGGACGGGCGCCAAAGAAACATCGCAGCGAAGGCCTCGCGCTTAGCAATAGGTGATCACCCCCGCCAGAACGCGAGCCATCGGCGCTGGCTGGAATGACCCGCGTTTGGTTAGCGATCAGGGCTTGGCGCGCCCTTCCGCATTCGTGCCGGATTTTTGCTGGCCAGTGACGTTCGGCTGCGCCGGCTGCGGTGACGCTTCCTCGTTGTGGTACTGCGAACCGGCTTTGCCCGTCGTACCCATTTTATCGCGGCCCTGGTCATTATTGTAATCACGTCCGCCTGACGTCGACGTGCCGCTGCCGCTTGGGTTGCTCATTCGGGGAGAGCTTGCGGATCCTGCGGCAGGATCGCCTGACTGTGCAAAGACTGGCGTTGCCAACACGAGACCGAGAGTGACAAGAGCTATCTTCTTCATCGGATCGATCCCTGTTGCGTGCGACGGCATGGCAAAGCGCCATCGCACGAATCTGAAAGATGGATGGTAATGTGCGGAAAGACGCTCGGCGCGCACTCAAGCCGCGCTTCGCTGCGTGTGGCGGCCCTCATGCACCTCCTCGATGATCTTCGAGCTGAACGCCTCGAGGTCTCCCGGGTTGCGGGATGTAATGACACCTTGATCGACCACGACCTGAGAATCTTCCCACTTCGCGCCGGCGTTGGCGACGTCCGTCTTGATCGACTTATACGATGTCATCTTCCGCCCCTTCGCGATGCCGGTCTCGATCAGCAACCAGGGCGCGTGACACACGGCTGCGACGATCTTCTTTGCATCGAAGATGTCCTTGATGAACTTCAGCGCCTTCGGCTCGACGCGCAGCAGGTCGGGATTGATCTGACCGCCGGGTAGAACCACGGCGTCGTATTCAGATGGCGACGCCTGATCGAGCGTCTTGTCGACCTTGACCGGCCGTCCCCAGTCCTTCATATCCCAGCCTTTGATTTCTCCCGCTGCGAGCGAGATCACATCAACTGTTGCGCCGGCCTTCTTGAGCCGATCGCGGGGAACTTCCAGCTCCGATTGTTCGAAACCATTGGTGGCGAGGATCGCGATTTTCTTGCCTTTGATGTCCATGGAACTGTCCTTTCGAGAAGTCTTACGGTCAATCGGTGACTTTCCACATCGTTCCCCGCTTCATCGCGATAAGCCTGTGTCCTCACTCATTAATGTTTGAAGCTTTGGATCGAGATTTAGCGGTCGCCCGTCCATCGGCGCTACTTCAGGATAGGATCCTGCAGCGCTTCATCCGGTTGCTCGTATTTTCCAACACGTGCGAGCTTTACCGCGTTCGCCAAAGCGCGCGCTGCATTGCGCGTCTCTTCCTGAAAAGCTTCGTTCTTGTCGAGCGCCTGATGTGATATCGCATAAGGCTCTTCATAGCCGATGTAACCGTCGAGCTCGGCGGTGCGACTCGCCGACACCAGATACATGTCGGTCAACCAATCCACCAGCGTACGCCGCAAGGTTTCGGCACCGATGACATCGCCATGCACGACAACGGCGAAGTGACGCCCTTCGAGATGCTTCGGGTAATTCCAGCCCTTCATCTCGAGGGCCTTGGCCTCAATCGCATGCTTGCCGTGGGTCGATGTCGGATCCGGATTTCCGCCATCGGCACAGACCAGACGGTCGATCATCGCCTTCAATCCTGTCGGCGCGTGATACCAGTTCACCGGCGTAATGATCATGATGCCATGCGCGGCCACCCACATCGGGTAGATCTCGTTCATCCAATCATCGGTCTGACCGAGTGAGTAATTCGGATAACAACTGCATGGCCAGTGACACAGCGGCATCGCCGTCGCCACACATGATTTGCAAGGATGGATCTGCTTTCCGAATTCGCTCGCCAGCCGCGAGAGATCGAGGATCTCGACTTCGAATCCTTCGGCCTGGAAGATCGGCTCTGCCAGCTTGAGAAGACGCCAGGTCTTCGACATTTCACCGGGACACGTGTTCTCACTGCGCGATGAACCGTTGATGAGCAGGATACGTGGCGGCGCCGCCGGGTCGTCATGGCGCCGTTGAGCTTCGATAATTGCATCGCGCGCCGCGAGCCAGTCCGTTGCGAGATCGTATTGCGGATCGGCAAATCCCTCGCCTGCCTTGCGCGTGCGGGGCGACTTGCGCGAATGCGCGTAGGCATCCCAGGCTGCATCGATAATGACTGAAAGTTCGCGCTGTAGCGGATCGAACGCGGGATCGGCGAACCGGGCACGATAGCGCCGAACGAATTCCTCCTTGTCGATCCTGCTCGACGGCATCCCCTTGCGAACGTCGATCTCACTCATCGGGCAGACCTCACGAAGTTTGAAACAAGCCCGTGAGGCAAACCATGCGGCAACGAAAGAGGTTCCCAGAAGGAGCTATCCTGCGAAGCCAGGCCCGGCTGGTCGCTCCGCCCGCCACCTTCGGCTCCTGAGTCTTAACTCACGACAGCAGCCCTGCCCGAGTGACCGGAATAACCAGCCGTCCGACGAATCATGAACGCCGCCAACGCGTTATGCTTAATGAACCGTTTCGATTTTGACCTTGATCGTGTCTTTTTGGTCACGGTCCAAGAGAAAGATGCGCCGGTGCGAAGCAGGCGGCAACCAACGACCCCGTTGTCCATTCTCCATTAACTGGACGGCCGATAGCGTCCGCCCAATTCAACGGGGGGAAGCTTCCGCTTTCGGGAAGATCTCGCCAAGCTCGGGGAAGACCATGCGTATCCGTATCGCTCTACTGACAGCCTCCGCTGCTGTCCTCGCTTCGACCGCCTCCTTCGCGGCCGACCTGCCGGCCCGCACCTACACCAAGGCTCCGGTGTATGCGCCGCCTGCACCGATCTACAACTGGACCGGCTTCTATGTCGGTGCGCACTTGGGCGCTGCCTTCGGCGGCGACAACAGCTTCGCCACCACCGACCCGCTGCTTTCGGGCAGCAGCCGCGATGCTGCGTTCCTGGGCGGTGGTCAGGTCGGTGCTGACTACCAGTTCGCTCCGAATTGGCTGATCGGTATCGAAGGTCAGATCAGCGGCCTTTCGAACAACCGTCGTTCGTTCACCGACGGCTTCGACGTGCTGCGCGACAAATCCGATTGGCTCGCTTCGGTCACCGGCCGCCTCGGCTACACCTGGGGTCCTGGCCTGATCTACGCCAAGGGCGGTGTTGCGTTCCGCGACAACAACGGTCTTGCGGCAACCGCTGGCTTCCTGCCGGCTGTGACGGATCGCAAGGACACCGGCTGGACCGTCGGTGGCGGCTTCGAATACATGTTCGCTCCCGCCTGGTCGGCGAAGGTTGAGTACCAGTACTACAACTTCGACACCACCAACGTGCTCTACACCACGCAGCCAGGCAATGTTGCTCAGGCTCTCAGCTTCAAGGACGACATCCACACTGTGAAGGTTGGCGTGAACTATCACTTCAACTGGGGCGGTCCCGTCCTCGCCAAGTACTAACAGCTACTAAGAAGAACAGCTTATAGAACTCTCCAGTTCAACTTAAAGGCCCCGAATTCCCCGGGGCCTTTTTTTGTTTCCACGCTCTAAAGCTGCGCCGCACTTCTCGAGGCACCAGCACTATCGCGCGAGCACGTCAGACCAGCTTCGCAGGCTTGAGCAAATCGGATAGGCCAACCCGGTGCAGCATTTCAGCACGCAGACGATCGAGCACGGTGAAGCCGACATCGGCGCCGTCCTGTGTGGGATCGTAGTGAATGCGGAACGGGCGCATGCCGAAGGGCGTGTCGACGATATCGACGATGGCATCGGCGACGCCCGTCACGTCCGCATCGTCCGGCACGATGGCGGCGAATGCCTTCTGCACCTGTTCGCCAAAGCCCTTGTACGGACCGGCTTCGTACTCGGCGAGGCGAGCCTCATCCGCCGGACGGCCTGAATGCGCGAAGTGGTTGGTGCCCTTGGTGAAGGCGCCCGGCACCACGATCGAGGTCTCGATGCCCCAGCGCGACAGTTCACGGGCATACTGAACCGCGAGCGCATCCATCGCGGCTTTTGCTGCGAAGTATGGCGAGAGGTAAGGCGGCGTGCCGCCGGCCGAGCTGCTGCTCGAGACCCACACCAGCAAACCTTGCTTCTGCTTGCGCATGTGCGGAAGCACCGCGCGGTTGACGCGCTGCGTGCCGAGCACGTTCACGTCGTACTGCTCGGCGAACTGTTCCGGCGTGAACGACTCCGCCGGGCCGAACATCATGTGTCCGGCATTGTGAACCAGCACGTCGATGCGGCCGCTCTCAGCGATGATCTTTTCAACGGCAGCGTTCGCGGATGGCTCCGACTGCACATCGAGTTCGATGGCGCGCAGATCGACGTTGTCGCGCTTCGAGATCTCAGCCATCTCGGCCGCATTCTTGGCGTTGCGCCCAGCGACATCGCGCATGGAGGCGTAGACGGTGTGGCCGGGTTTAGCGAGCGCCTCGGCAGTGAGCCGGCCGAAGCCGCTCGATGCGCCGGTGACGAGAATGATTTTCTTGGAAGCGGTGACGTTTGCGTCTGAGTTGGACTTGACGTCGGACATGGCACAGTTCCTCCGTTGGCGTCCGCGCTCAGGGCGGACGCTGTGACGAGCCGATCAGGTGGATGAGAGAGATGAAGGTGATGATCAGATGATCCCGCCGTTGGCGCGCAGCACCTGGCCGTTGATCCAGCCGCCATCCTTGCCTGCAAGGAACGCCACTGTGTTGGCGACATCTTCCGGCTGACCAAGGCGCTCCAGCGGTGCAAGCTTAGTCAAGTGATCGATCACCTGCTGCGGCTTGCCGTCGAGGAAGAGCTTCGTTGCGGTCGGGCCCGGTGCCACGGCGTTGACGGTGATGTTGCGGCCGCGCAGTTCCTTGGACAGGACGTGGGTCATGGCTTCGACCGCTGCCTTGGTCGCGGCATAGACACCGTACGTCGGATGAAGCAGGCCAACCTGGCTCGACGACATGTTGATGATGCGTCCGCCGTTGCGCAGACGCTTCGCGGCTTCACGCAGAGTGTTGAACGTGCCCTTGATATTGATCGCGACATGGCTGTCGAACAGCTTGTCGTCGACCTCGGCCACCGAAGCCAGGTGCATGATGCCAGCGTTGTTCACCAGAACGTCGACGCCGCCGAATGCGGCATCCGCCGCGTCGAACATCCGGGCGACTGCCGCCGGGTCGCTGACATCGGCCTGGGCCGTGGTGGCGCGGCCGCCGGCCTTCTCGATCTTGTTGGCCAGTGCTTCGGCCTCACCGGCGCTGCCGGCGTAATTAATGACGACGGTGAAACCGTCCGCCGCGAGCCGTTCGGCGATGGCGGCGCCAATGCCGCGGGAAGCGCCGGTGACGATTGCTACCTTATTGGTGTCGTTGGTCATTTTGATCTCCTGGATTTGCCAGAGCCCGCTCTCGAGCTGGTGCATGAGGAGATACACCTTGGATTTTCGAAGATAATCACGTTAGAAACAGCAACACTGCTCTTGAATTTGGAACAATAGGCCTATGGACCGCCTCGACGCGATGCGGCTGTTCACCCGGGTGGTGGACCGCCGGAGCTTTACCCAGGCCGCGCATGACCTGGATATTCCCCGCTCCACGGCAACACAGGTGGTGCGGCAAATGGAGGAGCGGCTGGGCGTGCGGCTGCTTCAGCGCACCACGCGAACGGTGATGCCGACCCTTGACGGCGAGGCTTACTATCGTCGCTGCCTCGCCATTCTTGATGACATCGAGGACGCCGAAGGCGCGTTCAGCGGCGCTGTTCCGAAAGGTACGCTGCGGGTCGAGGTACAAGGCACGCTCGCGCGTTACTTCATCATGCCAGGCCTGCCGCAGTTCTTCGCCAACTATCCCGACATCGAGATCGCCATGAGCGAGAGCGATCGCTGGGTCGACGTGGTGCGCGAAGGCGTGGACTGCGTGCTGCGCTACGGCGCGCTGCCCGACAGCGATCTCATCGCGCGTAATGTCACCATGCTCGAGCGCATCACCTGCGCGGCTCCTGCCTATCTCGAACGTTATGGCCGCCCGCATACGCCGGATGATCTCACGAACCATCGCGCGGTAAGCCTGCGCTCGCTCACCACAGGCGCACTTGCGCCGTTCGAGTTTGTAGAACCGGACGGCATCAAGCGCATCGATATGCTCTCGCCGTTTTCAGTGACGGGTACCGAAAGCTTTCTCGACGGCGTGCGCCTCGGGCTTGGACTCGCGCAGATGCCGGTGTTTCACATCGAGCGGGACATCGCAAAAGGCCGGTTGGTGCGTGTGCTTACCGAATATGCTGTACCGCCTGGGCCAGTCTCGGTGCTCTATCCGCGCAACCGCCAGCTCTCACCGCGCGTGCGTGTCTTCATCGACTGGATCGTGCAGCAGTTCGCCGCTGCAGCCCCGCATCACGCGGACCCGCACGACACCACCTACTGAATCTTCGAACAAACCTGAAAACGCCGCACGCTCACCGCAAGGTGAGAACACTCCGGCGCCCGCTGTGGCACATTGCGCCGGCTCAACGCAAACGTTTGCCGCGCCGCGAACCCAGTTTCAGGGAGACGCCCATGCCGCTCACCGATCGCAGGACATTGTTGCAGACTGCGGCCGCCCTGCCCCTCGCCGCCAACGCCACGACCGCGGCATTCGCGCAGGCACCGAAGGCCGCATCGGGTGAAGCCGCCAAATCCGCTGCGCCGAAAGATGTCACCCGTACGCTCGCACATTACGTCGTCACCGCGCGCTACGACGATCTGCCGGCCAATGTGCGCAAGGAAGGCGTGCGCACGCTGCTGAACTGGGTCGGCGTCGCCATCGGCGGCTCGCATCATCAGACAGTGGACATCGCCGTTTCTGCGCTCGCGCCATTCTCCGGTCCACAGCAGGCATCCCTGCTCGGCCGCACCGAACGCTTCGACATCATGAATGCCGCCTTCATCAACGGCGTGTCGAGCCACATCTTCGATTACGACGACACCCACCTGAAGACGATCATCCATCCCGCAGGTCCCGTTGCCTCCGCGATCCTCGCCTATTCCGAGATGACGCCGGTCTCGGGCAAGGACTTCCTCAACGCCTTGGTGCTCGGCGTCGAAACCGAATGCCGCATCGGCAATGCCGTCTATCCCAACCATTACGACGTCGGCTGGCACATCACCGGCACCGCCGGCGTGTTCGGCTCCGCCGCTGCCGTCGGCAAGCTGATGGGACTGAACGAAGAGCAGATGGTGTGGGCACTGGGCCTTGCGGCCTCACAGCCCGTGGGGCTACGCGAATCCTTCGGTTCCATGAACAAGAGCTTCAATCCCGGACGGGCAGCAGCGAACGGCATCTTCGCGGCGACGCTCGCTTCGAAGAACTACACCAGCTCCGACAGCATGATCGAGGCCAAGCGCGGCTGGGCCAACACCATCAGCACCAAGCAGGATTATAACGAGATCACCGGCGATCTCGGCAAGCGCTACGAGGCTGCGCTCAACACCTATAAGCCGTTTGCCTGCGGCATCGTTATGCATCCGGCGATCGATGCCGCCGTGCAGTTGCGCAATGAGAACAAGCTGACAGCCGACCAGGTCGAACGCATCGATCTGAAAGTGCATCCGCTGGTGCTCGAACTCACCGGCAAGAAGACACCGCAGACCGGCCTTGAAAGCAAGTTCAGCATCTATCATGCCGTTGCAGTCGGCATCGTCGAAGGCGCAGGCGGCGAAAAACAATTCAGCGACCGCACGGCGAAAGACCCAACCATCGTCGCGCTGCGCTCCAAGGTGATGCCCGTGGTGACGCCGGGCATCGACGCGGCGCAGGTGGACATGACCATCGTCACCAAGGACGGCCGCTCGCTGCACAAATACATCCAGCACGCGATCGGCAGTGTCGAAGTGCCAATGACCGACAAACAGCTCGAAACCAAGTTCAACGACCTGGCGGATGGCATCATTCCCGCCGCCAAGATCCGCCAGGTGATGGAGTCATGCTGGAACGTGGAGGCACTGGCGAACGCAGGCGATATCGCCAAGATGTCCGTTTCCATCTAGTGTCCCGAATCCGAAGTTCGCCTGATACTGCAGCGAACCTCCTAGCGAACTTCGGATTCGAAAGGACACTAGAAATCTATGATTCTAGTGTGGTTTAGGTTCAAAAGTTCGCTTGAAGGGCTCTCGGAGCAAATGAAGCGAACTTCTGAACCACCACACTAACTGGCCTCAGCCGCCGTAAAATCTGGCCACGGTCTCCTTGATCTTGGCCAGCGCAAAATGGCCGACCTGTTCGAGCTCGACATGCGGCATGTTCGGCATCTCGTCGGCGGCGACGACGCAATCGACGATCGCCGGGCCGTCAACAGATAGCGCCTGGTTGATTTCGGCGGTGAGGAAGCCCGGGTCCTTCGCGGTAAAGCCGTGGCCACCGCACGCCCGCGCGAACGCCGCGAAATCGGGATTTGGAAATTCGATGGCCTGACGGAACGGCACGAGGCCAATACTCTCCGCCTCCAGCGTGATCAGCCCGAGTGCGGAGTTGTTGAACACGATCACCTTCAGCGGCAGCTTGTGATGAACCGCCGTCATGAACTCGCCGAGCAGCATGTTGAGCCCACCGTCACCCGTCAGCACGATGACTTGCCGCAAGCGATCGAGCGCCTGAATGCCGTTGGCTTGTCCGAGCGCGGTGCCGACGGCGGCGTTGTTGAACGATCCGACAATGTGCTGCCTCCCACTCTGCCGAATCCAGTTGCCCGACCACAGCGTGTTCAAGCCCGTATCGAGCACGAAGATCGCATCGGATTGCGCGCAGTCGCTCGCGGCACGCGCCACCGCCTGCGGATGGATCTTGTCGCGGCTGCGCGTGATGTCGGCCTGCTCATCGAGCATCTTGTCCCACCGGCGCCGCTCCTCGCTCACGCGCTCGAAGAAGCGGGTGTCGGTCTTCGGCTTGACGCTTTCGAGCAAAATATCGATCGCAGGACGCGCGGAACCGCGAACGCCGAGCGCGGTCGGCGTGCGCCGTCCCAGCACCTGCGCGCGCTCGTCGATCTGCGCGACGTTGCCTTTCGAGGGAAGGAAGTTCGAATAAGGATAATCGGTGCCAATCATCAGCAGCAGGTCGCAGGTTTGCACCGCATGATAGACCGGCCTCGTGCCGATCATGCCAAGGCCGCCCATCCAGTGCGGATCGTCATAGGCCATGATCTCCTTGCCGCGTACGGAATGAACGAGCGGTGCCTTCAGGCGATCGGACAGCCGGCGCAAGGGATCAGCGAGGCCTCGGCAGCCCGCACCGCACATGATGACGACATTGCCCGCTTCATCGATGCGGCGCACGAGATCAGCCATGTCGTATTCATTCGGCACGATTTCTCCGCGTCCGCCGAGTGTGGCAATGCTCGTCACCGAATGCTCCGCCTTAAGGCCGAGCACGTCCTGCGGCAGCGTCAGGTGCGCGACACCAGGACCAGCGAACGCTGCCGCGATGGCTTGATGAATCACGCTTGGTGCCTGCTGCGCGGTGGAGATGGTCTCCGTGTAGAGCGAGACATCCCTGAATAACAGATCAGGCTCGGTGGTCTGGATGAAGTCCGTTCCGTGCATCTGACGCGGCATGTCGCCTGAGAGTGCAAGCACCGGCGCATGATCGCGCGCCGCTTCATAAAGACCGGCGACGAGATGCGTGCTGCCCGGCCCCGTGGTGCCCGCGCAGACACCAAGCCCGCCTGTCAGTTTTGCCTGTCCGGCTGCGGCAAGCGCGGCGCCCTCTTCATGACGCACGCCGATCCATTCAATCTTGCTTCGGCGTACCGCGTCGGCGAGTGGATTCAGCGAGTCTCCGATGAGACCGAAAATCTGCCGGACACCGACCTTCTCAAGCACATCCACAAGTATCTCTGCGACCGACTGCGACATGGCGGACCCTCACGCGCTAGACGATTTGTTTGCCCGGCAGAAAACCACTTATTCCGCGTGGAGCGCCGATGCATCCAAGTGACGATTGAGTGATTAAAGAGACCGACCGTCCTGGCAACACGGCCGATGACAAAGACGTCGCGCTCGTTCGGAGCGCGACGCAACTCTTAATTGAGAAGATTAGTATTTCGGCGCCTTGGATTTCGTGCCGTCCTTCTGCATTTTCTGCTTTGTTTTGCCGGCCATTCCCGTCGTGCTTTTTCCCTTCTTTGCGGCAGCTTTCGACATTTCCGATGCGCCCGGATTGGCGCCGCCTTGAGGCTGACTGGTCTGGGCAAATGCCGGACCAATGAGCAGTGCCGCGCATGCTGCCAAAATTATCGTCTTTCGCATGCTGGTCCTCCTGTGAAACGAAATAGTAGGACAGCAATGTCTTTCAGAAACTTTTGTTCCCTTTCAGAAACTTTTGTTCCTTTAAGTCTCACGGGCGCGGCGAGTTGAAACTTCGGGCGAGCGCTTCACGCGTGCCAAGCGGCCTACAGCGCCTTGATCAACCGCGATGCCGTGTTCTCGCAGTGCTGGCGGCACAGCTTTCGCAAGCGCGATGCATCACCGGCCTGCAGCGCGTCGAACATCTTTCGATGTTCGTCCTCTGCCTGCATGACCTCTTTCGTGAGTCCGATCTCCACCCGAATGTACGGCTCGACCTGATCGCGAAGCATGCCCGCGAAACGGCCGGCATGGCGGCGATGCGCGGCGCCCAAAAGGCGCATGTGGAATTCCGAATTGGCATCCAGCCATTTGTCGGTCTGGTTCGGCGTCTTCGCAGCAATCCGCTCCATGCGCGACAACGATTGCAGGACGGCCCCGATATCCTTCTCGGTTCTCGTCTTCGCAGCGATGCCCGCAAGGTGCTCCTCGACAACGGCGCGCAGCTCGAAGATCTCGCGAATTTCCGCAGGCTCCAGTGAGAGCACCGCATAGCCGCGCCGCGGCCTGAGCACCACAAGGCCCTCAACCTCGAGCCGCGTCATCGCCTCTCGCAGCGGCACGCGGCTCGCACCGAAGCGGCGCGACAGCTCCTCCTGGCGCAGCACGCGTCCCGGCGGGAAGTCGCCCGAAAGAATTCCGTCCCGCAAGCGCCCGTACAATGTCTCGGAAACACTCATAACGCTGTTGATTTGTGCAGCTTTTGCCATGAATTTCTCACCTGCCCATATTGTATATTGTATTCAAAAATGGTTGCCTTTCACAAGGCGCCGGGAGCGGACAATTCACACGCCTCCACGGACCTGCGAGAGCGGCTCTCGCCTGCGCTACCCGCCGCATCTGCCGATCTTCACGCTTGTTGAGACCAGAATGGGTTGGCTTGCCGATGAAGTTCATGACGTCTCATTACGCGGCGCGGCTCATGCCGGCGCTTCGAAGAGCAGCGGCGCAGTGCTCAGCCCTCACCAACGCGAATTTCGCTGAATGCAAACGCACGCTCGCGCCGATCGATCGGCGTACGCCGCTTCGCATTCCGCAGCGCATCTCAAGCCTTCGTCTTTCAACCCAGAGAAAAAGAGAGGAAAGCCCATGTCAGCAGACATCAACATCTACAACCCGGACGAACTCGGGCCCCCGATGGGACAATACACCCACGTCACCCGCGTGAAGGCGAACGAATTTCTTTTCATCGCCGGCATGCTGTCGGGTGACTCCAAGGGCAATGTCATCGGCGAAGGTGACTTCGACACCCAGACGAAGCAGGTCTTCAGAAACATCGAAGCTGCGCTGAAGTCTGCCGGCGCGTCATGGGGCAACGTGGTCCAGTTCACGACCTATCTCGTTCATTCGCAGGACATTCCGAAGTTCATGGAATTTCGTCTGCGTGAATTTCCGAAGATGTTTCCGAACGGAAAATATCCTCCGAACACAATGCTGATGGTCGATCGGCTGGTGAAGGAGCCGTTCCTGGTAGAGGTGCAGACCATCGCGGCCATCTGACGAACCGCGCACGCCGTTCTCTCCGTTGACGCAGAGACGACAGCGGAGACACCGGCAACTTTTTTCAGCTCGTAAGTTCAAGGAGAATTGCCGTGTCCCAGTCCCATTCGCCCGAACGCCAGGAATTCAAGGTTGCCGGGCTCCCTGCTCCTTTAAGTCACTACACCGATGCCGTGCGCTTCGGGAATATCCTGTTCGTGTCCGGTCTCACCGCGCATAACGGCGATGGACAACTCGTCGGCGGTGACGATTCAGCGACCCAGACTCGCCAGATCCTGACGAACCTCAAGCTGGTGCTCGATGCAGCGGGCGCCACAATGGCCGACGTGCTCAAGGTGACGGTGTTTCTCACGAACATCGACGACCGCGCCAAGATCAATCCGGTGCGGCAAGAGTTCTTTGGCTCGGCGCGGCCCGCCAGCACCCTCATCGAGGTGAGCCGGCTCGCAATCCCGGAAATGAAAGTGGAGATCGAGGCTGTCGTCGGGCTTCCGGCGGCGAAGTGACAGTTTGCGTCAACGTAACAGCGGAAGGTGACTTATGAAGTTTCAAATGAAGGCGCTTGCCATTCTAACTTCCGGCATCCTTTTCGGAAGTATTGCAGCCCAAGCGCAAACCACAGACAAGCCCATCAAGATCGGCGTTCTCAGCGATATGTCGAGCCTTTATGCCGATCAGGCCGGGCTCGGCTCAGTGGAGGCCGCGAAGATGGCCGCCGAAGATGCAGGCGGAAAGATCGGCAACCGGCCGATCGAAATTGTCTCCGCCGACCATCAGCACAAGACTGACGTCGCCACCACCATCGTGCGGCACTGGATCGACGTCGATGGCGTCGACGTGGTGGCCGATATGCCAAACTCAGCCGTCGCGCTCGCGATCCAGCAACTGGTGAAGGACAAGAACAAGATCGCGCTTTACGCGACCGCAGCCACGACCGAGTTGACCGGCAAGCAGTGCTCGCCGAACGGTATCCAGTGGGTCTACGACGCCTACTCGAATGCGGCAGGTCTCGCCAAGGCACTGGTGGCCAAAGGCGACAAGAGCTGGTTCTTCATGACGGTGGATTATGCGCTCGGCCTGTCGCTACAGGCAGAGGCCGCCAAGACCCTCACTGCGCTCGGCGGCACCGTGGTCGGTAACGTGCGCCATCCCCTGAACAATTCGGACTTCAGTTCATTCCTGCTGCAGGCTCAGGCCTCAAAAGCAAAAGTGATCGCATTCGCCAATGCGGGTTCCGACACCATCAATTCCGTGAAGCAGGCGGCTGAATTCGGGCTGAACAAGGACCACATCATCGTCACGCCGCTCGTCTACATCTCGGACATCCACAGCATGGGCCTGCAAACAGCACAGGGCCTGACCTTCGTTGAGGGATTCTACTGGGACCTCAACGACGACACGCGCGCATGGTCGAAGAAGTTCTTTGCCCGCCGCAACGCGATGCCGACGATGACCCATGCCGGCGTCTATTCAGAAGTCGCGCACTATCTCAAGGCGGTGAAGGCCGCGGGCACCACCGATACTCAGGCCGTGCTGGCAAAGATGCGTGAAATGCCGGTGGACGATTTCTTTTCGCGCGGTGGAACCATCCGCAAGGATGGACGCATGGCTCACGACATGCTGCTGGTTCAGGTCAAAAAGCCAACCGAATCCAAATATCCGTGGGACTATTACAAAGTGCTGGCGACGATCCCCGGCGATCAGGCATTTCGCTCCCTCGCGGAAAGCGAATGTCCGCTGGTGAAGTAACAAGACCTTCGAATACCTGCCTTTAGGCTACCTGCGAATCACGCGATTTTCGCAGGTGGCTTGATGCGACTGAAATGTCCTCGAATAAGAGACGTTTGATACACCGCCCGCCGTGGCGCTGGCTGGCCAAATTCGTGCACGCAGCGTTTCGCCTAGCGCATGGCAGGAACTGCCTGCACCCTGTTTCGTTTGGTATTGAAAACCTGCACCGCGTCCGGGATCGGGACGATAACAGGATTAAAGCCACATGAGTTCGACACGCGCGACCCTGAATGCGCAGGTCCGCGACGACGCGCATCAGGAGCAAGACAAGCGCACGCCGCGCGCGACCGATCCGGCGGCGAAGTTGGAACGTCCGCAGCAACCGGATCGCGTGCAGGATAAGCCGGCAGATGAACCCGCCGACAAAAAGAACGGCGGATTGAAAGGCGCGTTTCGCAAGCACCCGACCGCGATGATCGTCTGCTTCGGCCTCATCATTGCTGGGATAATTGCCGGCATCGCATGGTATCTGAATGCGCGGCACTTCGAGACCACGGACGACGCATTTATCGACAGCCGTCCCGTGCTGGTCAGCCCGCAGATCACCGGCACCATCGTTCAGGTCAACGTCACCGACAACCAGATCGTGAAAGCGGGTGATCTACTCGCAAAGATCGACCCGCGCGACTATCAGGCAGCGGTCGATCAGGCGGCCGCGCAAATCCGCCAGGCTGAGGCGAGCGTCACGAACCTCGAAGCCCAGATCAATGCGCAGAAATCCCAGATCCAACAGGCCGAGCAGCAGGTGGCGCAAGCCCAAGCGGCACTCAAATTCGCTCAAGATGAAAACAACCGTTACCAAGATCTCGTGCAAAAGGGCGCTGGCACCGTGCAGCGCGCGCAGCAGGCCGCGACCGATCTGCAAGGGAGGCAAGCCGCGTTCGATGCGGCCAATTCCGCGAAGATTTCAGCAGAACGGCAAATTGATGTGCTGGTGGCACAGAAGGCTGCAGTGGCAGCACAGGTTGATCAGGGCAAGGCACAAAAGGCGCAGGCCGATGCCAATCTCGGCCGCACCGAGTTGCGCGCGACCGTCGATGGCCGCATCGCCAAGCTTACGGCTGCGGTCGGGGCGCTCGCATCACCAGGGCAGTCGATCATGGTGGTGGTGCCGCTCGATGTGTGGGTCACCGCCAACTTCAAGGAATCGCAGCTTGCCGACATGCGTGTCGGGCAGCCGGTTGATATCAGCATCGATGCGTTCGGTAGCCGCGTCTTCAAAGGCCGTGTCGACAGCATCCAGGCCGGCAGCGGCACTGCGTTCAGTCTGCTCCCCGCTGAAAACGCCACCGGCAATTTCGTCAAGGTGGTTCAGCGTGTGCCGGTGAAGATCACATTCAATGAGCGCCCGGATGTCGAACTCGGCCCCGGCATGTCGGTGGTGCCGCGCGTCACCGTGCGCTAGTACCCGCTTTCCGAAGTTCGTGATACGTCGCAGCACTCATCTTAACGAACTTCGGAAAGCAAAGGGTACTAGCAAAGCTATGATTCTAGTACCGCTTTCGATTTGAAGTCCCTGTCGCGCGTTTGCCGAGAGTGATGCAGGGACTTCAAATCGGCGGTACTAGTGCGGTGGATCTGACGTTCGTATCAGTATCGACCGCGAGCTCATCATACGAACGTCAGATCCAAAACCGCACTAGAGTTTTGTATTTGCTAGTGTTCCTTTGGTTCTGACATTCGTTAAGTGCCTGCTGCGAGATGATACGAATGTCAGAACCGGAACACTAGCGGAGTACGGCGTGATGGCCAACACAGGCGCCGAGCAATCCGAATATGGCAATGCGAATCCGTGGCTGATCGCGATTCTGGTGGCGGTGGCGACGTTCATGGAAGTGCTCGACACCACCATCGCCAATGTCGCGCTGCGTTATATCTCCGGCGGCCTTGCGGTCAGCATCGACGAGGCGTCGTGGGTGATCACCACTTATCTTGTCGCCAACTCCGTGGTGCTGTCCGCGTCAGGCTGGATTGCCGAGATGTTCGGCCGCAAGAATTTCTTCCTGGTCTGCATTGCGCTGTTCACGCTCAGCTCCCTGCTCTGCGGCCTTTCATGGAATCTGCAAGCACTGCTGATCTTCCGCGTGATGCAGGGCCTCGCAGGCGGCGGTATGACGCCGGTGGCGCAGTCGATTCTCGCCGCAGCCTTTCCGCCGAGCAAGCGCGGCCAGGGCTTTGCGCTGTACGGCATCGCCGTCGTGGTGGCGCCAGTGGTGGGCCCGACGCTCGGCGGCTGGCTCAGCGACAATATCTCATGGCACTGGTGCTTCCTCATCAACGTCCCGGTCGGCATCGTCTCCGTCGTCCTGATCTATCTCATCATTCCCAGTTCGCCGGAGCGCGCGGAAGAACGCAGGAAGCTGTGGGAGAAAGGACCGGACTTCGATCTCATCGGCTTCCTGCTGGTGGCGACATTTCTCGGCAGTATGGAAGTCGTGCTCGACCGCGGCCAGATCGAGGACTGGTTCGGCTCCAATTTCATCATCGCCTTCGCGATCACGTCCGCGGTCGCGCTGCTGCTGTTCATTCCATGGGAATTGAACCGCGAACGGCCGCTCATCGACTTGCAGATGCTTTCCGGACGGCAATTCGGCACCTGTTTCGTCATCATGCTCGCTACCGGCGCGCTGCTAATCGCGACCACGCAGGCGCTGCCACAACTGCTGCAGGAGCAGTTCGGCTACACTGCGACGCTTGCGGGCTTCGCCATCTCGCCCGGCGGCCTGGTGACGATGGTGATGATGGTGGTGGTCGGACAGCTCAGCTTCGTGCAGCCGAAATACTTGATCTCGATCGGCGCGGCGTTTGCGGGCTATGCAATGATTGATCTGGTGCGGATGTCGCCGGATGCGGACTTCTGGTTCTTCGCCTGGTCGCGCATTTATCTCGGCATCGGGCTGCCGCTGATCTTCATTCCGATCACCACCGCATCCTATGACGGCATTCCGCCGAACAAGACCGACCAGGCCTCGGCGATGATCAATCTCGCGCGTAACTTCGGCGGCTCGATGGGCGTAGCGCTGACGCAGACCATGCTGGCGCGGCGTCAGCAATTTCACCAATCGCGTATGGTCGAACATATCGGATCATGGAATCCGTTCTTTAACGACACGCTCAACCAGATTCAGAACTTCTTCAAAGCGCAGACCCTCACCGGAAGTTCGTCAGGCACCAGCATGGCCTACATCGGCCAATTGGTGCGAACGCAATCCACCCTTCTCGCCTATATCGACGTGTTCATTGTGCTCGCCGCCATGGCCGCGATCCTGGTACCCCTCGCCTTGACGCTGCGCTCGGTCGATCGGAGCGCGCATACTCCGGCGGGGCACTGAGAGATCACGCTTCAGAGCGCATGCCGCGGCCAACCTTGAAACAGCGTCATGCTTGGAGCCGCGTGGCCCATGATTGTCATTCGGTGGGAGGCGGCGCCTTCATCGCCCATTCGGGATCGGCACCGAAAGGATGATCGATGAAGAACACCCACGTGCCGTCCGGCAGCTTGCGATGCACCTCCATTCCGTGGTGATGGACTTCCGTCGCTTTGCCATTCTTGTCCCGGCCCCGGATCAGCCATTGCGAGCGCGTCATCGCGAAATCGCCGGCAATAGTGGTGTGATGCGTCACCACATCCATGTGCGGATTCATGCCGATATACGCCGCCATCGTTTTACGGATGCCGTCGGCACCGCGCGCGACGGTGGCGCTGCCATGGACCTGCTGCACTTCGACGATCGAGGAATCCGGGTGGTACATGGCGGTCGCAGCCTCTACGTCCTTGGCGTTGAAGGCCCGCGCCAGCCAAAGATTACACAGTTCGGGGGATGGAGCTCCCATGGCGATCTCCTGAATGTTGCTTCGATCGGATCAATCTGGGTACGGCAACTCCGCAAGGAAATGCAGCGAACTCCCAAGCTTAGCTTGCGTTATGTGCAAGGACCAACGCGAGCGTGGGAGTCGCCAGATGCCGGAATCCTTCTCGCCGAATGATCTGAAACTGATCCAAGCCATAGGCACGGCCGGTACGCTGACCGGGGCCGCCCGTTTGCTGAAAGTGGACCATTCCACCGCATTTCGCCGCCTCAGCGCCATCGAACTTCGCCTCGGGGCCAAGCTGTTTGAGCGAGCGCGTGACGGCTACACGCCGACGTCTGCAGGCGAGATGGTGATCGCGACGGGAGCCCGTGTCTTTGCCGACCTCACCGATTTGGAGCGGCGGCTTGCGGGCGAGGATTTACGTCCGTCAGGTCTTGTACGGTTGACGACGACGGATACGCTCGTCGATATGATCACGCCTGTTCTCGCGGCACTCAGGACCAGGCATCCCGACATCGTTGTGGAGTTGATCGTCGCCAATACTTTCTTCACGCTCACCAAGCGCGACGCGGACATCGCGCTTCGCCCGGCAGTCGCGGCGCCGGAACAGCTTATCGGCCGGCGGCTCGCAACGGTCGCGACAGCACCTTATGCCTCTTCTGCCTATCTCGAGAGATGCGGGAAAAAGACGCTGAGCGAGTATGACTGGCTCGGATTTGAAGACAGCCTCAGCCATCTGCGGTCCGCGCGTTGGATGTCCGCGAACCTGCCCGCGAGAGCGGATTGTCTTTCGGGCGGATTCGCTGCTTGCGCTTCGCTCAGCAGCAGAGGCCGGGTTGGGCGTGACGGCTTTGCCCTGCTATCTCGCCGACCCAATTGCAGCGCTTCGCCGCGTGACCGCGCCGCTGCCTGGCATGGAAGGGTCCCTGTGGTTGCTCACCCATCGGGACCTGCGCCGCGTCACACGGATTCGTACCGTGCTCGATTTCATCGCTGATGCATTCTCCAAACAGCGCAGCCTCATCGAGGGGGCAAGGCCGCGAGCACGCCGTGCTTGAGCAGCGTGATACTGACTGTCGTGGTGGGGGAAATCCCAGCGATTTGACATAATCATCGCTGTTTCGCCCGCACCCCTGAAGGCGGGCACCAAACGCCCGATCATCGGATCGCGATGAAATGCTTGAAGTGCCTCACGGAAAATTCAGAGCAAAAGCACCCATTTGTACGCACTTCATCAGGAACAAACGCTAGCGTGTTCGCGTCTGACATCTACCACTCATGTTGCGAACGTCAGTATGCGCTATGTCAAACTCGCAATGATTGGAGCCGCGTCGGCGGCGGTGGTGATGGCCCTTACCTTTCTTGCCATCCGCAGTCCGGAAATCCCGTCCATCCCGGCCGGCAGCGCACAAAAGTTCGACATGTCCCTGATCAAACGCGGTGCCGATCTCGCAGCGCTAGGTGACTGCAATACGTGTCATACGACCGAAGGTGGCAAAACCTTTGCAGGCGGCCGCGATATCCCCACGCCGTTCGGCACAATCAATTCGACCAACATCACGCCTGATCCTGAAACCGGCATCGGAAACTGGTCGGAAGAAGCCTTCCAGCGCGCGATGCGAACAGGCGTCGACCGCGAAGGCAACTATCTCTACCCTGCGTTTCCCTATGATCACTTCACGCTGGTCTCGGATAACGACAACAGCGCGCTCTATGCGTATCTGATGACGCGGACACCGGTGCGTGCCCCGACCCGCGCCAACGATCTCTCGTTTCCGTTCAACATCCGTCCCCTGCTCGCCGCGTGGAATATGATGTTCCTGCGCAAAGGACCTTTCACCCCCGATCCATCGCGCGACGGCGAATGGAATCGCGGCGCGTACCTCGTGGAAGGCATCGGCCATTGCGGCGCGTGCCACACGCCGCGCAATTGGCTCGGCGCGGAAAAGACCCGTCAGGCGTTTGCGGGTGGTGATGCGGAGGGCTGGCACGCGTTCACCATCAACGCTGCATCTCAAGCGCCGATCCCGTGGGATGCGGATTCGCTGAATGCCTATTTGCGCCAGGGATGGCACGGTCTGCACGGCGTGGCGCGCGGGCCGATGGGACAGGTCGTCGGCAATCTCGCAACTGTTTCGGATCAGGATGTCAAAGCCATCGCAGTCTATGTCGCTTCGCTCATGAAGCAGCCGTCAGGGCAGCAGCGCAAGGACGACAACCTGCTGGTGGCGAGCAACAACACATCCGGCACCGGCAGCAAGCCGCAGTCGGCGGGAAGCCAGGCCACGGCAAAGGTGGAGTCGCCCGATGACGCAGGCGCGGTACTCTATGCCAGCACCTGCGCGCCCTGTCATGACGCAGGCCGTCCGGTACCGTACGGCGGCATCAACCTCGCACTGAGCACGGCCGTCAGCGCCAACGATCCGCGCAATGCGCTCCGCGTCATCCTCGATGGGGTTCCGGCGACCAGCGGCACGCGCGGGCCGATCATGCCGGGCTTTTCGAACACACTGACGGATCAACAAGTAATCTCGCTGGCGCAATATATCCGCACGCGGTTTGCACAAAAGCCGCGATGGCCGAACGTGCCGGATCCGTTGCGGAAGATACGAACCGAGGCAGAGGCCTCCACTTCATCGACCACCCGTTAGCGGAGAGACGCATGGACCTGATGGTCAACGGCCAAACTCATTCCGTGAATGCGGCGCCCGATACACCGTTGCTCTACGTGCTGCGTAACGATCTGCAGCTCAATGCTGCCAAATTCGGTTGCGGCCTTGGGCAGTGTGGCGCGTGCACGGTCATCGCGGACGGCAAGCCGGTGCTCTCCTGCGTGACGCCCGTCGCGCTGTTCGAAGGACGCAAGATCACCACGGTGGAAGGCCTCGGCACCGAAGACAGTCCAGCGCCGATCCAGCAGGCCTTCATCGAAGAACAGGCTGCACAGTGCGGCTACTGTATCGCCGGGATGATCATGCGGGCGCAGGCGCTGCTCGCGCAGGACAACAATCCATCAGACAGCGCTATCCGCACCGCGCTGCAATCCAATCTGTGCCGCTGCGGCACGCATATGCGCATTCTTAAAGCTGTGCGTCGCGCCGCTAATTTGATGCAAAGAGCTTCAGCGAAGGGAGCCATCTGATGAACGCGCCACTCGGTCCGCTCTCGCGCCGCACGATCCTGAAAGTTGGCGGCGCGCTCGTCGTTGCTTTTTCGCTCTCACCGGTGCTTGCTCAGGAGGAAACCGCCCCCGAAGCGGGCGCCAAACCATCCGCGAAATTGCCGGGAAGCCTGGCCAAGGATCCGTATCTCAACTCTGGATCAGGATCGATGCCAAGGGAAGCATCACCGTGCTGAGCGGGAAGGCCGAACTCGGCCAGGGCATCAAGACCGCGCTGATCCAGGTGGCCGCCGAAGAACTCGACGTGCCATTCGACAGCATCAACCTGGTCACAGCCGATACGGGACGCACGGCGAATGAAGGTTACACCGCCGGCAGCCACTCCATGCAGGACAGTGCAACCGCGATCCGCAACGCGGCCGCTCAAATGCGCGACCTGCTGATCGCGGAAGCCGCGCGCAAATTCAATACCTCGCCAGGTCAGCTCAAGACCGACGGCAAGGGAACGATCGTCGGGACGAACATCAGCGCGACCTATGGATCATTGGCCGAGACCGCCTCGCCTCGCATTCCCGCGCAGCCGGTCTCGAATCTCCGCGATCCATCGACATTCAAAGTCATGAACACATCGGTGCCGCGCGTCGACATCCCGGCCAAGGTCACCGGTGGAGAGGCCTATGTGCAGGACATGCGGCTGCCGGGCATGGTGCATGCACGCGTGGTTCGCCCGCCCAGCTATGGCGCGAAACTCGACAGCGTCGATCTCGCCGCTATCGATGCGATGCCGGGTGTACTGAAGACCATTCGCAACGGCGATTTCCTTGCAGTGGTCGCGAAGGAAGAATTTCAGGCGGTGACAGCCATGCGTGCGTTGTCCGCGGCCGCGCACTGGTCGGAAAAGCCGGCGCTGCCTGCAAGCAAGCCCCTTCCCGATGTCATTCGCGCACTGCCGTCGCAGGACAGCACGATCCTCGACATCAAGAACGCCACCCGTCAGGCGCAAACAACAATCGAGGCCACCTACACCCGTCCCTATCAATGCCATGGGTCGATCGGTCCATCCTGCGCAGTCGCGCAACATCAGAATGATGAACTGACCATCTGGACCCACACGCAGGGCGTCTATCCGGACCGGGCGGCGATCGCCGAAATGCTGAAGATGCCTAACGACAAAGTGCGCTGTGTTCACGTGCAGGGATCAGGGTGTTACGGCCACAACGGCGCCGATGACGCAGCAGCAGATGCCGCAGTGATCGCGCTCGCCATGAGCGGCCCGCCGGTACGTGTGCAGTGGATGCGCGAACAGGAACATGCGTGGGAGCCCTATGGACCCGCGATGATCTCCAAGGCATCGGCCTCCCTTGATGCCAACGGCAAGATCGTTGGCTGGAATTATGATGTGTGGAGCAATACGCATTCCATGCGTCCGGGAAAGGCCGGATCGCTGCTGGCGGCGCAACACATCGAAAGTCACTTCCCAGTCCCGCCGCCGGAGCCATTGCCGCTGCCGGAAGGCGGCGGAGATCGCAACGCGATTCCGCTGTATGCGCTCGACCGCGCAACCGTGGTGCACCACTTCCTGCCCGACATGCCGCTGCGAATTTCCGCCATGCGTTCACTCGGCGCATACACCAACGTATTCGCCATCGAGAGCTTCATGGACGAACTCGCGCGCGAGGCAGGTCAGGACCCGGTCGCCTTCCGCCTCGCCCACCTGACCGATGAGCGCGCCCGCGATGTCATCACTCGCGCTGCAGATGAATTCGGTTGGGATCGCTACAAACGAATCGAAGGACGCGGCCGCGGCTTCGCGTTTGCGCGCTATAAAAACCTGGCGGCTTATTGCGCGCTTGCGCTGGAGGTGGAGGTCAACCGCGAAACAGGACGTGTGCGAGTGATCCGCGCCGTCAGCGCTGTCGATGCGGGTCAAGTCGTTAATCCCGACGGCATTCGCAACCAGATCGAGGGCGCGATCCTCCAGGCGACGAGCTGGACATTGTATGAAGGCGTCACGTTCGACGACACGCGGATCACGTCCATCGATTGGTCGACCTACCCGATCCTGCGCTTCGATGCCGTTCCGGACACTGTTGACGTGCACATCATCGACAGGCCGGGTTCGCCGTTTCTTGGAGCCGGCGAAGCGGGGCAAGGCCCGACGGCCGCAGCGATCGCCAATGCCATTGCAGGCGCCACAGGGCGCCGTCTGCGCGACCTTCCGTTCACGGCAGCAAAGGTGAGAGACGCCATCGGCCTCTAACCGAGCGCTCTCATCGGCCTCAGCGTTTCGATGCGTAGTAGCGCAGCATGTCCTTGGCCTTGAGCTCGCGGTCAGACCTGCGGCCAAAGAAGAACACGCCACTCGCAGCGTCCGATTTGGGGCCGGGCTTCGCGAAGCCGTCGATATAACGCAACCAGAAGAATGGCAGGGCGGCGATCGTTGACAAACGTGTGCCAAGCCCGAGCGACAACGCGACGTAGCGCAGCGACCACACCAGCGCCTTCCCTGCTCCGCCGACAGCCCCAGAGTCGATTTCCTCGAAGCGGCGAAACAGCCAGCGGTGTCCGCTGAGCGTAAAGCGCGTGAAGTCATACGCCTGCTCGTGCACCTGCTGGATGAACGGCGTGTCGGCATAGACAACACCGTTGGGCCTCAGCACGCGATGGATTTCGTTCACCACTGTTTGCGGCTCCAGCACATGTTCAAGCACGGCCTGGATCCAGACGCCGTCGAAGATCGCGTCACGGAATGGCAGGAAGTGACCATCGGCAACGACGTTTGTATTCGGTGAAGCGTAGACATCGGTTCCTACAACCTCGATATCAGGGTCCGCGTAGAGTGCATCTGCCCCGGCTCCAATCGCTCCGCCACCGATAACGAGCACGACAGGCCGAGGGGTGTACCGCTTCATCATCGCAATCATCTCGCGTGATTTGGCCGGCGTCACCGGATTGGGCCCCGTCAGCATCCGGCGCACACGAACGCGAAAGCCTTTCCCGGTATCATCACGCTTGAACACCGAGCCACGATGATCGTGATACGCTGCGCGATCGAAGATGCTGCGCTCGAAATCAATCAGCACAGGCTGATCGGACGCACGCGGAAATCCCTCCTTCGAAAAGGTGCAGTGGGTTCCGGCACAACGAATTGGATTCTGATCCAGATGCAACTCCGAGCGGCACCTGGGACAGCATAGCAGCGCGTTGATATCAACCAAAAGCAGCCTCTGTATTTCGACTTTACACCAACAGCGATACAGGTTCCGTCTGGCAACAAACCCCTGCGAAATGCGCAGATCGCGCGGGCAAACTCACTAAAGTTGGACTTTGTTCCTACACAACGCGATCCTCAATCGGTCATGCATGGCACTGAATGATGCGAAATAAACATGCCGTGAGGGCCGAACTTTGACGACAAGGTGAAGCCAGCGCGATCGATCTACTTGCACCGAGGTTGCAAAGATGAAGCGGATCACTTGAATGAGTAAAGGATGATGCCCTCCGTTTGCTGGGGCCTCTAGGTTGTGTCGCTCTTATTTTCTCGCGGACACATTATCGCCCAAACAAAAATGGCCCGGCGAAGCCGGACCATTGTTTGTCGTGTCGAGATGCGTGTTACGTCACGCGGCAAGCGGCTTCGCCACCAATTGCTCTTCCTTCTGCCGCGTCTTCGCAAGGCTGTTGATCCAGAGCGCCGACAGCGCGCTGACAACACCGGCAAAGACGCAGTACCACGCTATCGCCCATCCTGCATTGCTCGTGTAACTCTGCACGAGATACGTGGCGATGATTGGCGTCAGTCCGCTCGCGAAGATACCGGAGAACTGATAGACGAATGAGATGCCGGTGTAGCGTACGTGCGGTCCGAACAGATCACAGAACAACGCCGCTTCCGGTCCGTAGATCGCTGCATAGAAGATCGCGAACGGAATGATCAACGCGGCCCAGACCAGGATCGGCTGCCCAGGATAAGTCATCCAGATGTAGAACGCTGGCAGCGCCGACAATCCGGTGATCAGCGATCCCCAGAAGTAGGTGCGCGTGCGGCCGACGCGATCCGACACTCGGCCGAAATACGGAATGAACACGCACATCAACAGCGCAGCAGTACAGACCCCGAGCAACGCTTCGGTACGCGGGATCTTGAGCTGCGAAGTGAGATACGCAATCGAGTAGACGCCGAAGATGTTGAAGAACACGCCGTCGATGTAACGCGCGCCCATGCCGGCGATGATCTCCTTCGGATAATCACGGATCATCGTGGCGAAGGGCACCTTCACCTCTTCGCGGCTGTCCTTCAGCTTGGCGAATTCCGGCGTCTCCATGATATTGAGCCGGATGTAGAGCCCGATCAGCACCAGCACGAAGCTGAGCACGAAAGCGATGCGCCAACCCCAGGCAAGGAATTGCTCGTTGGTGAGCGAATAGGACAGCAGCGCAACGACGCCGGACGCAAGGCACAGCCCGATGGACAGGCCGATCTGCGGAAGGCTTGCATAAAAGCCGCGCTTCTCAGGGCTTGCGTATTCATATGTCATCAACACTGCGCCACCCCACTCGCCGCCGAGGCCGATGCCTTGCAGCACGCGCAGCGTCAGAAGAAGGATCGGCGCCCAGATTCCGATTTGCGCGTAAGTCGGCACAAGCCCGATCAGGAATGTCGCAACGCCCATGATCATCAGCGTGAGCACCAGCATGCTTTTGCGACCAATCCGGTCACCGAAGTGGCCGAAGATCACACCGCCCAGCGGCCGTGTGACGAAGCCGACCGCAAATGTCGTGTAGGCCAACAGCGTCGCGATCACCGGATCGCCCGCCGGGAAATAAAGTTGATTGAAGACGATTCCAGCGACCACTCCGTAGAGGAAAAAGTCGTACCACTCCACCGTCGCCCCGATTAGCGAGGCGATAACCACCCTTTTAAGCAATGCATCCTGGACCATTGTTCCTCTCCCCGTTTCATTTTGTTTGTCGTTTCGTCTTTCAAGCCGCCATCGAACTTTCTTTCGAGTCCGCGAGAATCATGTCGGAGGCTTTCTCTGCGATCATCACCACCGGTGCGTGAGTGTTTCCCGACACCAGTGTCGGCATGATCGAGCAATCCACCACGCGCAGCCCGTCGATGCCGTGCACGCGCAAACGTGCATCGGTCACGGCCATGGGATCCGAGCCCATCTTGCAGGTGCCGGAGGGATGGAAGATCGTCGCGCCGTTGCCGCGCGCGAAATCAAGAATCTCGTCGTCGGATTGCACCAACGCGCCGGGCTTGTATTCGCCCGCGATGTAGCTCTTCAGCGCATCGGTTGCTGCAAGACGGCGGGCATATTTGATCGACTCCACCGCGCAGATGCGGTCGGTCTCGGCCGCAAGATAGTTCGGCCGCATCGACGGCGGCTCCAGCGGATCGGCCGACTTGATATCGACCACACCACGCGACTCCGGCCGCAACTGGCACACCGAGAAGGTGCAACCCGACCAGTCGTGCGGTTTGCCGCCCGCCATGTCCGCCGACAATGTGCTGAAGTGAAACTGGATGTCCGGTGTCGTCGATCCCGGCAGCACGCGCGTGAACAGGCCACCCTGATTGATGCCGATGCCGAGCGGCCCGGTGCCCTTCATCAGCCACTTCAGGCCGATGCGCGCCTGCCCTGCGAGCGTACGCAGATCGTCATTGGTGGTGATCGGCTTCGAGACGCGGAACATCAGGCGGAATTGCAGATGGTCCTGCAGATTGCGCCCGACGCCCGGCAGATCGTGAACGACATTGATGCCGTGGCGCTGCAGCAACGGCGCAGGACCGATGCCGGAAAGCTGCAAGAGCTGCGGCGACTGCAATGCGCCCGCGGAGAGGATCACCTCCCGCGCGGCACGTGCCTCCTTCACCTCACCGTTCTGGATGTACCTGACGCCGACCGCGCGCTTGCCCTGCATGATCAGGCCTGTCGCCTGCGCATCAGTTTCGATCCGCAGATTGCTGCGTCCCTTCGCAGGCTTGAGATAAGCCACTGCCGAGCTGATGCGCCATCCGTTGTGGGTGAAGAGCTGGAAGTAGCCGACGCCTTCTTGATCGCCGCTATTGAAGTCATTCGTGCGCGGCACGCCGAGTTCGCCTGCGCCGCGAATGATCGCTTCCATTAATTCGTTCTTCTCGGCGATGTCGGACGACCATAATGGTCCGCTGCCGCCGTGCGTGGCGCTCGCGCCGCGGCTGTTGTGTTCGGATTTGATGAAGTACGGCAGGATGCTGTTCCAATCCCACCCTTGATTGCCGAGCTGCGCCCAGTGATCGTAGTCCTCGCGCTGGCCGCGAATGAAGATCAGTCCATTGATGGAGCTTGAGCCGCCGAGGCCGCGTCCGCGCGGCCAGTAGATGCGGCGATCTTTCATGTTGGCCTCGGGGTCTGTGTAGAAGCCCCAGTTGTAGGCCTTGTGGAACATCGTCTTCCCATAACCGATGGGAATGTGGATCCAGAGATAGTTGTCCTTCGGTCCTGCCTCCAGCAGCAGCACCTTGTTGCGCCCATCGGCACTGAGGCGATTGGCGAGCACGCATCCCGCCGATCCAGCGCCCACAACGATGTATTCCACCTGCTCTGACATTCCTGCCCAAAAATTCCATTTATTGAGACGTTTTGTCCTAAAAAGTTGAATGTCATACGCAGTTCTGTCAACGTGGATGAATCCTCGCGAACTCACTCATTGGGACGGCTTGCGATGTCGATGCAGACAACATCCTCGGTCTCGGAACGTGCACTGCTATTGCTTGAGATCATCGCGAAAGCGGATGAGCCGCCGACGCTGAATGACCTGATGTCGGCGATCCAATTGCCGAAAGCGACGACGCATCGCTTCGTCTCGCTGCTTGAACAGCTCGGATTCGTGCGGCGCGCGGTGGATGGACGGCGTTACGAGATCGGCCATCGTCTCACGAGTCTTGCGCTCGACGGCATGCGTCATTCGTTTGCGCTGGCGCCGCGGCGCGCGATCCTCTCCTCGCTCGTGGAAGAGATCGGCGAGACCTGCAACATCACCATGATCGACGGCGATAAGCTGATTTATCTCGATCGCGTGGAGTCCGACTGGCCGCTGCAATTCCGTTTGAAAGTCGGCTCGCATGTGCCGCTGCATTGCACGGCGAGCGGCAAGATCTTTCTCGCGTTCGCGCCATCGCTGCGCAAAACGCTGCTGCGCTCGCAGCCGTTGCAGCGTTATACGCCGCACACCCTCACCACCGCTTCGCAGATTGAAGGCGCAGTCGCAATGATCCGCAAGACGGCGGTCGGCACCGACAATTGCGAGTTCATGGAAGGCATGGCCGCTGCCGCCGTGCCGATCTACGACGCGCGCAATCGCCTCTGCGCCACCGTTGCCGTGCACGGGCCGATCACACGGCTACCGCTTGAACGCGCCCTCTCCTTCGTGCCGGCATTGAAGCGCGCCGCGCGGGCGATCGAGCGATCATTGGTGCCAGCCGCTGCCCCGCAACCTGACAGCAGCGCAGTCCTTCAACCTCTTGCGTAGCGCCAAGCCCGGCGCGCCCTCACCGGGTTAACACGCCGGAAACTCAAGCCCCATAGAATGCTCCGCAGCACGCCTGCGGGCGATCCCGTCATCGCCAATGACAGGCGAATGACGATCAGGATCGGGCTAGTGTCCCGTCTCCGAATAACCGACCTATTTGCGGCGCGCTCGCACGGTTATTCGGAGACGAAGGACACTAGCAGAATCAAAATGCTAGTGTGGCTTTGTCTCGCAATTGCCAATAAGAGATCAGCCGCAAGACAGGTTGGCAATTGCGAGACGCCACACTAGAAAGCTGCGGGCTGAGAACAGAGGGAAGATTTACATGGCGGGAGCCGATCTGGACGTCGTCATCCGACGCGTTGCGAAAGAACAGAATAAGAGCCTGGTTGCGGCCACCAAGGAGCGGCGCGACCACTACCTGCAGCTCGCGGCTAAGGCGAAGACCAAGGAAGCCAAGGACCAATACAAGCAGCTCGCCAAGGATGCGATGGAGCACGGCTCCGCCGCCGCCAAGCGCCTGCAGATGTCCGCCGACAACGTCGCCGACAGCTACGCCCGCGCGATGCGCCGGGCTATCGAGGACGCCGCCCCCAAGCCCGTTGCGGCTGCGCCTGCCAAGCAGGACAAACCGGCAAAGCCTGTGAAGGCTGCCAAGCCGGCCAAAACGCCCGCCAACAAGACTCCCAAGAAGACCGCCAAGAAGGCGAAGAAGGCCAAGAGCTGATCAGCGGCGCGTTTGCGGTCAGCCGCCTCTGCGCTGCATTTGTCACATGAGATTTCTGGAGTAACCCGGGCGACTCACTCTATTGTTCACACGGGGAATGAGGCGTTTAGGCGGGGGCTCCGTGGATAAGTTTTCTTGGTCATGCGGAGCATCCGCATGTCTTTTTTTTGCGTTGATTGGTGAAACTCAGGCACAGACAGCGCCAACATCTGATTGGACCGGCCTCTATGTCGGGGCGCATATCGGCAACGCGATTTCGGGAAGCGACTGGAACGACGCGAGTGGTGCTCCTCTCGCTATTCCATTCGCGGGGCACTTCACCGGCGGCGGCATCGTGCGTGGCGCTCAGGCTGGCTACAATTATCAGCGCGGGAATTTCGTTCTAGGTATCGAAGCAGAAGGCAGCTTCGCCGATATCGACGGCAGCGTGCAGTGTGCCAGAGCGTTTTCCACATGCGATGCGAACATCGAGGCGCTCGGAACGCTAACTGGCCGGCTTGGTTACGCAACCGGCGACTTTCTCGTTTATGGAAAGGCCGGTGGCGGCTGGCTCTATGAAAAGCTGACGATAGCACCTACGCTCGGAGCCTATCCGCCCGAAATGCTGCAAAGCCGGCAAACGCGTCTCGGCCTCGCGCTTGGTGGCGGCGTGGAATACGCATTCTCACCGCTGACCTCGGCCAAGATTGAATACAACTACCTCGGATTCGGGGATCGGGTCGACCTTACAGATCCGAACGGCAACAGGGTGAATGTCGGGCTCGATCAGAACATCCATCTCGTCAAGCTGGGGCTAAACACCAAACTCACCGGAGCGCCATTCGCTCGCGCGTCCCAGCCATCATCAGATGCGCCGCCATCCCGCGTATGGGATGGCGTTTATGCGGGCGTGCATACCGGCGGCGCTTGGGGAACAACGGATTGGAAGTCTGCGACCGGCCCCCTTGCTGCTATCTCCAATGTTGGATTTCCCGGTTCGGGCACAGCGGATGGCATGATCGCGGGCGGACAGATCGGCTTCAACCGTCAGGCAGGATCTTTGGTCATCGGCGGCGAAATCGATGCGAGCTGGTCAAACCTTGACGGCTTCGCCAAATGTGCGTCGACTTTCGTACCGCCTAAATTTTCCTGGAATTTCAACTGTCACAGCCATATCGACGCGCTCGGCACAATCGCAGGCCGCCTCGGATGGGCTCACGACAATATCCTCATTTATGGAAAAGCCGGTGCCGCGTGGGCGAAGGAGAGCGACACTGCCACTCGCGAGGATCTACCCAATGCCTACAAGGGCAGCCCTTTGCGCTGGGGGTATATGCTGGGCTCGGGCGTCGAATACGCCTTCACGCCGGCGTGGTCAGGTAAGCTCGAATATAACTACCTGGACTTCGGAACAAAGACTGTCGAACTCAGCGATCAATTCGGCAACACGTCAAATGTGGGCATCGGACAGCGGACGCATCTGTTCAAGATGGGCCTGAACTACCGCTTCGGCGTCGACCCGACATCGACAGCTTCGGTTCATGGCCCCTTGCTCTTTAAGGCTCCGCAACGCGTATCCGATTGGCTCATCGAGACCGGCGCACGCTACTGGTTCAGCAACGGCGGTATTCAGAAGGACCTGTACGCTCCGAACAAGACCACACAACTGAACTCCCGCCTGATCTATAGCGACATGAACGGGCATTCGGCGGAAACGTTCGCCCGCCTTGATCACACCAGCGGCCTGTTCATCAAAGGTAACTTCGGTCTTGGGTCACTGGTGAACGGCACGCTGCACGACGAAGATTTCAGCCCGGCCAATATTCCGTATTCCAACACGGTGCATGAGGTGCGTGACAGCAGCCTGCGCTACGGAAGCCTCGACCTCGGTACAACTCTGCTAAGCGGCGACGACAGCAAGCTCGGCGCATATGTCGGCTACCGCTACTTTTATCAGCGCGGCCGCGGGTTCGGCTGTGTACAGCTTGGTTACGACGCGACCGCGTGCGGCGTGCCGGCTCCCGCTGATTCCCTTGGTTTGACGGAAACCGAGCAATGGCGCGGTGCGGCGCTGGGCCTCAACGCACGATTTGGACTTGCAGATCGCTGGAGGCTGGAGGTGGATGCCGCCTACCTGCCCTATGTCAATCATGCCACTGTGGACAATCACTGGAATCGAACAGACATCAACCCGGCTCCTGCGCCTGGACACGGCTGGGGGACGCAGATTGAAGCCATCTTGTCCTATGCCGTCACCGACCAGTTCAACCTCGGCATTGGCGGGCGTTACTGGTTCTTCGCCACGGATGAGGCCGCAACACGCTTCCCAGGCGCGGCTAACTTGTCGCCGCTCAAATACACGAGCGAGCGTTACGGCGGCTTCCTGCAAGCCTCTTACAAGTTCGGGGGGCCTGATCGGGCACGTGTCGCCGCGGCAGAAGAAGCTCCACCTGCGCATTGGACCGGTTGGTATGTGGGCGGCCATCTCGGAGCCGGATTTGGCAGCAGCAACTGGTCCGATCCGTTCCCACCTCCGCCAACTGGCGATCGGGTGCACGTCGGCGGCGCACTGGGCGGTGCTCAGATCGGTTTCAACTATCAGACCGGCAAGATGGTGGTCGGCGCCGAACTCTCAGGCTCACTCAGCCAGCTCGAGGGAACGCAGACTTGCTTCGGCGCCATGCCATTCTTCTTCGCCGGCCTGAATTGCGAGAATGCCACCCGCAATCTCGGGATGCTGACGGGGCGCCTTGGATATGCGGCCAGCCGGAATCTCTTCTATGTGAAGGCCGGCGGTGCGCTGGCGCGTGAAACCTACACGCTCAATGCGAATGGCATTCCCGGCGGTTCGTTGTCCTCGACCAGCGCAACGAATCTGGGCTGGACCGTCGGCGCAGGCGTCGAACACGCACTGTCATCCCGTTGGTCGGTCAGCGCCGAATACAAGTATGTCGACTTCGGCGAGCGGTCTGTGAGTTTCACCGTTCCCAACGTGATCAGCGCGGTATCGACCGAAGCGATCCGCACACGCGAACATCTCCTGACCATGGGTGTGAACTATCGCTTCAGCGAATGAAGTTTGAGAGCGTTTTCGAGCAACCTGACACCCGGTTCGCGTGAAGCGTCCACCGATACCGATCACCGAGTCTTTCTCGGTGATCGGTACGGCCAGTAAGATGGCGTCGTTCGATCTAGCGAGCAGAGCGCGTTACCACGACCACCACCCGTCAGCGGCCACTGCCAATTTCATTGCTGGCGTTCGGACGATTGGTGGCCTGATTGGCGCCTGAAGGCCCGCCGCCCGCATAGGGATTCCCCGGAATGCCGCCAGACGGATAGGGATTCCCCGGAATGCCGGGTCCGGGCGCGTAGCGCATCGGCCTTCGGTAGGAACCGTATGCCATGCGCGGATTGGGGTAACAGTACCCGTTAATTCCCGACGCTGCCGCGCTGCACTGCCTATAGCTTCGATAGTAACAAGTTCCCGGTCCCGCTTCATCGCTCCGCCGCAGGCAGAACGGATAGTCCTGCGCAACCGCCGGCGGCGACAACACAGCCAGTGATGTGACGAGTGTCGAAATTGCCAAGGATAATTTCCACATTTGTTTTCCTTTCCACGGTCGGGAAAAACAAAAACAACCTGATCTACCTGAAATCTCTTGAAACCCTTCACGTTCTCTCGAGTTGCGCATGCGCTTAACGCAGCAACGCACGCCGCTTGAGATGATTTGGAGGCATCGTGCGCGAAGACAAGCCAGTTCACGCAACTGAGAACAACGAGAACGAGGCCGATCCAATATCGTTGGTTCTGGGCGCCATTTGCATGGCCCCGCTGGCAATCGCGGGCGCGTGCCTATTGTTCCTGGCGTAAGAGCATGCGCGCAAATGGAACATTGCGCTCACCATCCCCGGTTTTCAGATGCCTGCTTCACCAGCATGCCAGTGCGGTGGTTCAGAAGTTCGCTCCGCTATCCCCCGGAGTCCTTCCAGCGAACCTCGGAATTGGGACACGAGGTGCGCCGCGACAGCAAAGTCCGTTGCGACGCAAGTCCTGACCCGCCTTTAGCTGATGGTCGCACCGCCGTCGATCACCATTGACTGCCCAGTCATGAAGTTGCCCGCGGCCGATCCGAGAAACACGGCTGCGCCGGCGATTTCGTCTGGGATGCCGATGCGCAGCAGCGGCGAGCGTGCGGTCGAGGCCTTCAGCGTCTCGGGATTATCCCACAACGCCTTGGCGAAATCGGTCTTGATCAGGCCCGGCGCGATGCAGTTCACACGGATGTTGTGCTTGCCGTATTCGCAGGCGAGATTGCGCGCGAGCTGCATATCAGCCGCCTTCGAGACGCAGTACGCGCCAATGGTGGTCGAGCCCTTCAGACCACCGATCGATGAGACGATGATGATCGAACCATCCTTGCGCTCGATCATCTGCGGCACCACCATGCTGATCAGCCAGTTGTTGGCGATGATGTTGTTGCTGAGGATCTTGCTGAACTGGTCGTCGGAAATGCCGGCCATCGGGCCGTAATATGGATTCGATGCCGCGTTGCAGACAAGCACGTCGATCTTGCCGAAGGCTCGGTTGGTCTCGTCGACAAGGTTCTGCAGATTCTCCTTGCTGGAGATGTTAGCGGCAATGGCGATGGTCTTGTCCTTGCCATACTGCGCGTTGATCTCCTTCGACACTTGATCGCAGACATCCTGCTTGCGCGATGAGATCACTACCTTAGCGCCATGCTCCACCATACGCTCCGCGATGGCGCGGCCGATACCGCGGGTCGAGCCGGTGACGACGGCGACTTTGCCGCTCAGATCGAACAAGGTCATGCGTTTCTCTCCCTGAAATGTTTTTTTTCGGCGATGGCGCTAGTGTGGCGTCTCGCAATTGCCGACCTCTCTTGCGGCAGTCTCTTATCGGCAATTGCGAGACGAAGCCACACTAGTATTTTGATTTGCTAGTGTCCTTTCGTCTCCGAATAACCGTGCGAGCGCGCGGCAAATTGGTCGGTTATTCGGAGACGGGACACTAGTTATGCTTATGCGAGCTTGTTGGTTACTTCCGGCCCCGCGGGCTGATGCATGGCATCGTGCGCGGGACTGGCGATCCATGGCTGCTGATTGATCATCGGCACGCGCCAGCCGCTGTGGTCCTCGCTCGAGAGATAGTCCAGCCGCGTCACCGAGCAGTTGTCGATGGCGAAGGCGAGACCTGCGCCGGGATCGAGCCCGAGCGCGAAGGCAATCGCCGCCTTGATCGGCCCGCCGTGGGAGACGCAGACGATATCCTTGCCCGCCTGCTCAGCGTTGATGCGGCGGATCGCGGCCACGGTACGCTCCGACAGATCATTGAAGCTCTCGCCCCCTGGCGCGCGTTCATGGGCGGGCGCGAACCAGTAGCTGGCAATGGATGCGGGGCGCGCGGCAAAGAATGCGGCGCGGTTCATACCCTGCCATTCGCCGAGGTCTTGTTCGGCGAAGGCCTTGTCCCTGATCATCTCTACGGGTGCCCTGAGGCCTGCCGCCCAGATCGCTTCCGCCGTCTGGTGCGTGCGCTGCAGATGACTTGCGTACCAGACTGCATTTTTCGGCAGGAAACGCGCAACGCCTGCGAACACCACCTTGTCGCTGCAGTCGCAGGCGATGTCGGACTGTCCGTAGATGTTGCCGCCGTCTATCCGCACCGGCGCGTGGCGCACCCACCACCAGCGCGTCGATGTCAGACCCTTAGGGACAGCATGTTGCGCGACGAATGGTTTGGCAGGGTTCGACATGCGGAAATCAGATCGGTTTTCCAGCGTAAGGCATCGACGCGGTCAGACCGCCATCGACGGGGAACGCCTGTCCGTTGACGTAGGATGACTCGTCGCTCGCGAGGAACAACCCCATTGCTGCGATCTCTTGCGGCTGTCCCGCGCGCTTGAGCGGATTGAGCTGACCAATTTTGCCTTCCGTGCCGCGCTCTTTCGCGCCGTCGAAAATCCGCTTGGTCATGCCGGTCTCGATCAATCCGGGACACACCGCGTTGATGCGCACGCCCGTGCCCGACAGAGAATACGCCGTGGTCTGTACCAGGCTGATGACGCCTGCCTTGCTCGACGCATAAGGGTGACCACTGGCGCCGGACTTCAGGCCTGCAACCGATGCGGTGCAGACGATGGCGCCGTGGCCCTGCCCCACCAGATGCGGCATCGCATACTTTATCGCGAGGAACGGTCCGATCAGGTTGACGCGGAGAATCTCCTGCCAGTGCTCGACTGTTTGCTCCTGAAGCGGCACGAGGCCGCCGCTGATGCCGGCGTTGGCCCAGATCGCGTCGAGCTTGCCGTAGGTGGAGATCGCCTTCGCGATATAAGCCTTCACGTCGTCTTCGGAGCCCGCATCCAGCATCATGGCTTCCGCAGTGCCGCCCGCCTTGCGCACGTCCTCGACGGTTTCCTTCACGCCGTCGGTCTTGTCCACCGCGATCAGCTTCGCGCCTTCCTTGGTGAACAAGAGTGACGCTGCGCGGCCGATGCCGCTGCCCGCGCCGGTGATGATGACGGACTTGCCTTCAAGGCGACCCATGACGTTCTCCCGAGCGTTTTATGAAGATGGCATGAGCGCGTGATACCGCGCCCTGCCCGATCGCGTGTAACGTGCGTCAGCTCGCGCCGGCGAGCTGTGCGTATTTCCAGGACGCCTGCGCCAGCGGAATGCGGCGTGATGCGGATTCCTGCGCCTTCGCATTCGCAGCGGTGCCATCGACGATGCGCTTGGCAATGCCCTGCACGATGCCGGCGAGGCGAAACAGGTTATAGGCAAAATACCAGTTGAGATTTTCGATCGGCGGCACGTTGGCGGCCTTGCAGTAGATCGCCTCGGCCTCTTCCATGGTCGGAATATTGAGCGCCTTGAGATCCGCACCTTCGAGGCCCGGCATCACCCACTGCATGAGCAAATAGGCGAAGTCCGCCATCGGATCGCCGAGCGTGGACAATTCCCAATCGAGCACAGCCTTCACCTGCGGCTTGTCCGCATGGAAGATCATGTTGTCGAGCCGGTAGTCGCCATGGACAATGGAGACACGCCGCTGCTCCGGCACCGTCTTCGGCAGCCACTCGATCAGCTTGTCCATTTCCGGAATGACATCGGTCTCGGACGCGCGGTACTGCTTGGTCCAACGATCCACCTGCCGCGCGAAATAATTGCCCGGTTTGCCGAAGTCGCCGAGCCCGATTGTCTCCGGCTCGTAGCTGTGCAGCTTGGCCAGTGTTTCGATCTTCGACGTGAACACTGCACGCCGTTCCTCCGGCGGAAGGTTCGGCAAGGTCGGATTCCAAAACACGCGGCCCTCTTCCATCGACATAACGTAGAAGGCCGCGCCGATCACGGCGTCGTCCATGCAGAGCGCGTAAGCGCGCGCCACCGGAAAGCCCTGCTTGTGCAGAGCCGCGATCACCTTGAATTCGCGATCGACAGCGTGAGCCGACGGCAGCAATTTGCCGAACGGCTTGCGCCGCATCACGTAGGAGGTCTTCGGAGTGTCGAGACGATAGGTCGGGTTCGACTGACCGCCCTTGAATTGCGAGACCGTGAGCGGTCCCGCAAAACCTTCGACATGTTCGCTCATCCAGCGTGCCAGACTTGCTTCGTCGATACGATGACGCTCCTCGACCGGCTTTGTGCCGGAAAAGTCGGCGTCGTTCCTTACCCCTAGACCCATTCTTTTACCCGCTTCAATTAATCACTTGCCGGGCGCGTTCGCATATTTGCGAAGTTCAAGCCGCGCGATGGCGCGATTGTGAACTTCATCCGGACCGTCCGCAAGCCGCAGCGTGCGAATGCCTGCGTAGTCCTTGGCGAGGCCGGCCTCATCGGACACGCCGGCACCACCGAACGCCTGGATCGCCTGATCGATAATTTTGAGCGCCATGTTCGGCGCCGCGACCTTGATCATCGCGATTTCGAGCTGGGCGGTCTTGTTGCCCACCTTGTCCATCATGTCGGCGGCCTTGAGGCAGAGCAGACGGTTCATCTCGATGTTGGTGCGGGCTTCACCGATGCGCTGCTCCCACACCGAGTGTTCGATGATCTTCTTGCCGAATGCAGTGCGCGAGGACAGGCGCTTCACCATCTTCTCCAGCGCTTCCTCCGCCTTGCCGATGGTGCGCATGCAGTGATGGATGCGACCCGGACCAAGGCGGCCCTGCGCGATCTCGAAACCACGGCCTTCGCCGAGCAGGATGTTGCTGACCGGAACGCGGACGTTCTCGAGCTTCACCTGAGCGTGGCCATGCGGCGCATCGTCGAAGCCGAACACCGGCAGCATGCGCTCGACGGTGATGCCTTTGGTGTCGAGCGGCACCAGCACCTGCGACTGCTGTTGATGCTTCGGCGCGTTGAAATCGGTCTTGCCCATCAGGATCGCGATCTTGCAGCGCGGATCGCCGACGCCCGACGACCACCACTTGCGGCCGTTGATGACGTAGTGATCACCGTCACGCTCGATGCGGGTCTCGATGTTGGTCGCATCCGACGATGCCACCGCAGGCTCGGTCATCAGGAACGCGGAGCGGATTTCGCCGTCCATCAGCGGACGCAGCCACTGCCGCTTGTGCTCCTTGGTGCCGTAGCGCATCAGCACTTCCATGTTGCCGGTGTCCGGCGCGGAGCAGTTGAACACTTCCGAGGCCCAGGAGATGCGGCCCATCTGCTCGGAGAGCAGCGCGTATTCGAGGTTAGTCAGGCCCGCACCGCGGAATTCATCGTCTTCGTGCGACGACGGCGGCATGAACATGTTCCAGAGGCCTTCGGCCCTCGCCTTCTTCTTCAGCTCTTCGAGGATCGGAATGACTTTCCAGCGATCGCCCTGCGCGTCCTGCTCCTTATAGATTGGAACGGCCGGCCGCACGTGCGTGTTCATGAAGTTGGTCACGCGTTCCAGCCATTCGCGCTGGCGATCCGACATCGTAAAGTCCATGAGACGGTCCTCACTGTTGTTAATTGGAAATCGTCTTGCAACACCGGCGACCGGCTGTCCACATCCAGGAAAGAACGTCAGTCCTGCTGACGTGAATGGACCGCAGTAACAGCCTTGCCGCACGATGATCTTGCTGCTAGCTTGATTTCATACATTTGTTTGAATTACAAGGCGACATCCGAACAAATGTTTGATTTGAATTCCGCCACGCGAAATCCACACTCAACCACTGGCCCAAATGGCAAGCGACCAGACCAAAAACGCCATCCTTACCGCCGCGGAAACGCTTTGGGCAGAGCGCAGCTTCGGCGAAGTGACGATGCGCGATATCGTGGCCGCGGCGGGGGTCAACCTCGCGGCGGTGAACTATCATTTCGGCTCCAAGGATGAATTGCTGGCGGATTTGTTCGTCAGCCGCACCACGGTGTTGAACCGTGAACGCTTTGCTGAGCTGAAAGCCGCGGAAGAAGCCGGCGGCGGCAAGGCGAGCGTCGACGCCATTCTGCGCGCGCTGGTCGGCCCGCCGCTGCGATGGTGTCTCAGTCCGGATCGCCAGCGCTCCGCGGCCGCACGATTTCTCACTCGCGCCTCGGTCGAGACCGTGCCGCCGATCAAGAAGATCGTCGACCGCGAATTCCGCCATTTGCAGCGTTTCGCGGTGGCGCTGCGCAACGCCCTGCCCGATCGTGAGGAAGTCGATATCTATTGGGGCCTGCACTTCGCGCTGGCGATGATCCGCCAGACGGTGACCGACAACGAGCGCTTGCGCAAATTGTCCGGCGGCTTGTGCGATACCAGCGACACCGACGACATCATCCACCGCATCGTCGCGGTCGCGACTGATGCACTTGTAGGAGATGGCGTGGATACTCAGCACTTAAGCATGCGCGCGGCAGGCCATCGGAAGAGTTAAGCGATATTTCAACGCCGGCTCTCGCGTTCATACAGATGAACAGATGCGTTCAATACGTTCGCTGAACGCACACGCAACACATAGCAATCACAAACGATACGATCGCAAAACGAAAACAAGGTGCGACGGAAAACCGGCGCACCTCGTGATCACTTTGACCGTCAGCCCGCGCGATCAGACCGCACGGGCAAGACAGATATCAATACGGGCAGATGGTCCGGCCCCAGCGGCGGCTCCAATAGCAGCCACGCACCGGCGGGGCGACGTAGACACCGAAGCCGCGTCCGCGACCCCAGCCGCGACCACGGCCCCAACCACGGCCACGGCCCCAGCCGCCACCGCGACCACGGCCACCGCCGCCACGCCCACGCGCTTCGGCAGATGTTGATGTTGCGGACAGCAGAACTGCCGACGTGCCGATGAGGCTGACGCAATAAACTGCAACCAAGGCCATCGCAGCCAGTGCACGTGTAAGGAAGCTGCGGGGCTTACCTGTCTTCTGAGCCATTCTGAGGATCTCCCATTCGCGGGAAAGCACCTGCTCAGCACTCCCCGCCTGCGATTAGTGTCCCGTCTCCGAATAACCGATCGATTTGTGATCGGCAATTGCGAGACGCCACACTAGTGAACCTGCTGTCCCAATCAGGCGATTCAAAAAAGACCCGGCGTCGACATGTGCCGAGTCCATCATCCGGGCGGCAGATTATGGTGAACCTCTATCTCCGGTCAAGCGACCGAACGATAACAGCCACTGAGTTGGAGGTTTTATGAACGCTCATTCATCTCACGCCTTAACATTGCGTTCATATTGCCTCTCAATATGCTGACCTCCTCGTCAGCCGGCCGCAATGGCACCACACTCTCCCTTCCGCGTTTCATCAATGCGCGATCGCTCGATCCGTTCCGATTATTCCTCTCAGAAGATGGCCAATGTCCAAGAAACACACCTATGTCCTCGGCCTGAACACCTACGACCATGATGTGAGCGGCTGTCTGCTGCGGGATGGCGAAATTGCGTTCGCCATCGCCAAGGAGCGGATCACGCGCGAGAAACATGCGAGCGGCTTCTACAAGGAAGTGATCGATTACTGCCTGGATGCTGAAGGCATCACCATGGACGATATCGATCTCGTGGTGCGCAACTGTTACATCCTTCCTGTGCCGGAGATGGAGCAACGCCTCGTCTATCAGGACCTGCCTGGCTTCCTGCCCGAATTCGAGCGAGCTGAAGCCAAGAAACACCCTTTATATCTGTCGCGCTCGGACAAGGTGGTGTCGATCTCGCACCATCTGGCGCATGCCTATAGCGCCTTCGCCGCCTCGCCATTCGAGGATGGCGTGGTGATGATCGTGGACGGCGTGGGCAGCTATCGTTCGGACGTGTCCGAGTCCTACCCGGCGGACGACGTCGGCTCGGCCTTGGCGCGCGAGTCCGAGAGCTATTACAGGTTCAGCGGCACCACGCTTGAATGCCTAAAGAAGGTCTGGATGGAGCCGGACCGCGGTTTCTTGAGCGATGAATTCTACAACATGCCCGGCTTAGGCGCGCTCTACAGCCGCGCCTCGACCTACGTCTTCGGTGACTGGAATAAGTGCGGCGAGCTGATGGGCCTTGCGCCTTACGGCCGGCCGAACCGCGTCAAGCCGACCATGGAGATGCAGGGCGAGAAGCTGATCGTGCCGCGCTGGACGCAAGAATCCAATCAAGCGCTCAACCGCCCCTACATCATGGACGGCGACGAGAAATGGGAAACCAGCCCGTCCATGAAGCACTGGGAGGATCTCGCCTGGCGCGTGCAGGACGACACCGAGAAAGTGCTGCTCGCACGCGCCAACTGGCTGCGCGAAAAGACCGGCGCGAAGAACCTCTGCATCGCGGGCGGTGTCGCGCTGAACTGCGTCGCCAACGGCCGCGTGGCGCGCGAAGCCGGTTTCGACAATGTCTGGATTCAGCCAGCCGCGGGCGACGATGGCATTGCCATTGGCTGCGCGCTCTATGGCTATCTCGAAGTGCTGAAGCAGAAACGCAACTTCGTCATGACCCACGCTTATGTGGGACGAAAATATTCCGACCAGGAAGTTCACGATGCAAGCCAGCGGCTGCTCACCCGTATCCAGACCACGCAAGTAAAGAGCGACAATATCTGCCGCGACACCGCGATGTTATTGGCCGACCAAAAGGTTATCGGCTGGTTTCAGGATCGCTCCGAATTCGGCCCGCGCGCCCTCGGCAACCGCAGCCTGATCGCCGACCCACGCAAGCCAGAAATGAAAGACATCCTCAACAGCCGCGTGAAGCATCGCCAGCCGTTTCGCCCCTTCGCGCCGATCGTGCTCTATGAGCGCGCAAAGGAGATTTTCGAGGGCGACGAAGATTCACCTTTCATGCTGATCGCAAAGAATGTCCGCCCCGAATGGCGCGACAGGATTCCGGCGATCGTGCATGTGGACGGCACCGCGCGCGTGCAGACCGTGCGCGAAGACACCAATCCGATGCTGTATCGGCTGCTGAAGGAGTTCGAGGCACTCACCGGCGTACCGGTGTTGATCAACACCTCATTCAACGTGAAGGGCGAGCCGATCGTCGAGACGCCGCACGATGCCGTGGTGTGCTTCATGACCACCGGTGTCGATCATCTGGTGCTGCACAACACGCTGATCTCGAAGAACGCGCTTCACAAACTCCTCGGTCCGCTGGTCGGCGTCTATTCGGACGTCGCAACCGTGGTCGCCTCGAACATGAAGGCTTGAGGCTTCTGCGCGTCCTGCCCAAAGCGTGGCCGCGTTCGTTTCAAATATCGGAAATTGCACGGGCCGCGCTCAACGGCCCGTTTATTAATTGCAGTAAATCTGATTGCCGACCTGCTGGCACTGGCGGCCGTCGCTGAAATAGGTCGTGTTGCCGACGCGGCGCGATGACGTGCCGTCGTTGTAATAGGTCTGGTTTCCGACGTCCTGCGAGCTGGTGCCATCACTGTTGTAGGTGGTGCCGCCGACACGTTGCGAGGTGACGCCATCGTTCCAGTATGTCGTGTTGCCGACACGCTGGCCTGAGAGGCCGTTGTCGCAATACGTCTGATTACCGACGCGCTGACAGTTCTGGGCATAGGACGCACCGGTCAGTACTGCCGCGACAACAAGGCCGGAAAATAATCTGCGCATATCAATATCCATTTCAAAATCAGGACGCATTCTTCATCCGGAATCATGAACCGTCCAACCTGAACGTACGTCGAACCGGGCCGCCGCCAAGTGCGGCGGAGACAGGATTGCCGAGAGCACATTCGTTCTGATCGAATCAGAACCGAAGCTCTCGATTTTTGTTTTGACGCGTTTCGCTTGAACACGCTCTGAAAGGAGATGTCGAATGACACCGCCAACGATTCAGGAGTTCGCGGGTATCTTCATGCTGGCGCTTGTCACCGCCGGATTGATCGCGCACCCGTCCACAGGAACCCATGCCGCACCGATGACGGTCGCTGCCGCCGATAACATGGATGTGGCCTACATCGACGGCATCGAAACCATTGCGCTGCCCGCACCGCAAGGCATGGGCAGCGCGAAAGTCACGAAGAGCCATTAGACGTTACGCTAACCCGCCTCTTAGGCTGCCTTCTTAAGTTGCCTCCTCAAGTCGCCTTCGCCTGCCCGAATACGGCCATCCAGTTCTTGCCGAGAATCTTGCGGGCATTCTCCGGCGTGGTGAGTTTGCGGATCGCAGCGATCAGATCGGTGTAGCCGATCGGATCGGCCGGGATCGAGGTGCGGCCATCACCATGTCGAGGCCGATGGCCACGTGGTCCGCCCTCGCTAGCGGCGAGCGATTAAGCTCACCACGCCGCAATAGCGTTCAAGACGAGGCGGAGCCCCTCCGGTTTCATACGCGGCATGATGGACGCTCTGGAATCGCGCGCGACCTTGCGCGCGAGACGATGGCGTTTGCCCTGTCCTACCCCAACTAAAGAGAAAGTTATGTCCGACGCTGAAGACCTGAATGATCCCGGCCGCTGCGTCATCGTCATCGATGACAGCCTGCCCGTTGGCCGGGCCGCCAATGCCGCGGCGGTGATCGCACTGACCATCGGCAAGCTGCGACCGCACCTCGCGGGCGCGGATTTGATCGACAAATCCGGCGCGGTGCATCCCGGCCTCATTCCGATCGGCATCGCCGTGCTCGGCGCATCGGCAGCCGACCTGCCCGGCATCCGCGCGAAGGCCCTGGCACGAAAGCTCGACGTCATCGGTTTTCCGGTGCAGGGCCAACAAACCACCGACTATCAGGCGTTCGGTGCCGCCGTCGCCGAATGTGAAACCGACGCGCTGTCCTATGTCGGGGTCGGCGTGTACGGCCCGCGCAAAGACGTTGGCAAGATCGTCGGCAAATATGGTCTTCTGAAAGATCGCTAGCGGCGACCGCGGACAGCCGCCTGATAAGCCCCCGGCGTGATCCCCATGCGGCTGCGGAAGTGGCGCGTGAAGTGCGCCTGATCGGCGAAGCCTGCGAGCATCGCCGTGACGGCCAGTTCCTCGCCCTTGCGCAATAATTGAAGCGCGAGACGAATGCGCGCCTGACGCTGATAGGCATGTGGCGTCATTCCGGTCTCGCTCTCGAACGCGCGATAGAGCCGGTAAGGCGACAAGTCAGCCGCCCCAGCAATGTCATTGAGGCTGACGCGCGCGTCGAGATGTGAATCGAGATAGTCCCTGGCGAGACGAACGGCGCGGCTTTCACGGCCAACGGCACGCGCATCCGGCGCATCGTTGATGTGGCGATCGAACAACCGCTTGGTGAAACGCAAATAGCGTTCGTCACGCGCGATCCGCGGCCCGCCGGTTTCCGAGAGCTCATGAAGCGCCGTGAACGCGCTGATGAGTTCGCGGTCGCGAATAATCGGCCCGCGGATCGAAGGCGATGGGGATTTATCAGCATCATCGATCTTCCCGCGCAGCAGATCGAGATCGACATAGATGGTGCGCTGGCTCCATCCTGCCGGATCGATCGGCCAGCCCGCATGGATCTCGTCGGCATTGATGGCGTAGAGATCGCCCTTGCGCGCGGTGAATTCGCCCTCGCGCATCCGGATGCGGATCGCGCCTTCAGTAATCAGAGCGAAGCACGCGGTGTCGTGGGTGTGCGTATCGTAGGAGAAGCCTTCAAAGCGCCCACGCAACATGTCCGCGCCGAGATCGTCGGCACGCCAGAACGCAACAGGGCTTTGTCTATCCGCCATCATCGCCAATCCCGCACATCGTGGGATCGCTATAGCGCAAACGCGGCGGCAATCGGGACAAAATTGTAGGCCTCCCTTCCCCGCACAAAACAAAGGACGCCCGCTGGATTGTCCGGGCATCCTGCTTCTGTTTGGCTATCTAGCTTCAGATCGACTTGACCTCGCCGCCATCCATGCGGAGCGTCGTGCCTGTCATCCAGCGCGCTACGGGCGAGACAAGGAACGCCATCAGATCAGCGATTTCCTCGGGCTCGCCGTAACGTGCAATGCTGGCATCCAGCGGAAACTTCTTGGTCGCTTCCTCAATGGTCATATTGTGCAGCGGCGCCCAATGTTCGAGATAGGACTTGCGGCGTCCGGTCATGACTGGACCCGGCATCACGCTGTTGACCTGCACGCCATCGGTGATGCCGCGGTCCGCGAACGCTTTGGCGAGCGCAACGATGGCCGCATTGATGGTGCCCACCGCCGCGTAAGGCGCCTTGGGAAACACCGCGGAGTTTCCGGACATGAACACCACCGCGCCTTTGGCCCTCTTCAACGCAGGCCACGCAGCGATCGCAAGCCGTCGCGCGCCATGGAGCTTCAACGCTATGCCGCCGTCCCACTGCTCATCTGTCATCTCGAACAGGTCGATCTGCGGCACCGCGCCTGCGATATTGAGCAGCGCATCGATCTGCCCGAACCTGGCGAGCGTCTGATCGACCACTTTCTTCGGCGCCGAGACGTCGGCAAGATCGAGATCGATTACGAGAGGTTCAGCGCCAGCGGCTTTCACCGCAGCTGCTGTTGCCTCCAGGTTCTCCCGTCCGCGTGCCGCGAGCGTAATCGCGGAAAAGTCTTTCGCGAGGCGGATGGCTGTGGCACGGCCAATTCACCGGCTTGCGCCAGTGACAATGGCAACCGACTTCGACATTTAATTTCTCCTAAAGACTGCAGATTAATTTCGTTCATCAGTGCGCGAAGACTTCGCGGATTGCGGCTGCGATCTCGGCCGCGTGGGTCTCGAGCGCGAAGTGGCCGGTGTCGAAGAAGCGCACCACAGCGTGCGGCATGTCGCGCTTGAAGGCTTCCGCTCCGGGCGGCAAGAAGAACGGATCATTCTTGCCCCAGATCGCCAAGAACCGCGGCTTGTGGGTGCGGAAGTAGTTCTGGAAATTCGGATAGAGCGCGACGTTGCTCTTATAGTCGCCGAACAGATCGAGCTGAACTTCATCCATGCCGGGGCGTGCGAGATAGAAATTGTCGAGCGCGATGCCGTCGGGCGACACAAGCGCTTCGTCAGTCACACCGTGGGTGTATTGCCAGCGGGTTGTCTCCGGCTTCAGCATCATGCGGAGCGCATCGCGATTGGCCTGCGAGGGCTCGTTCCAGTAGGTGCGGATTGGATTCCATCCCTCGCTCAGGCCTTCTTCATAAGCGTTGCCGTTCTGCGAGATGATGCCGGTGATGCGTTCCGGATGATCCATGGCGATGCGGAAGCCTGTCGGTGCGCCGTAGTCAAACACGTAGATCGCGAACCGCTCGAGTCCGATCACCTCGGTGAAACGGCCGATGACATGGGCGATGTGGTCGAACGTGTAAGCGAAAGTCTTCGGGGCCGGCATGTCCGATTGGCCGAACCCCGGCAAATCAGGCGCGACAAGATGAAAGCGATCGGCAAGCAGCGGGATCAAATCCCGAAACATGTGGCTCGCACTCGGGAAGCCGTGCAGCAGCAGCAGCGCCGGCTTTTCGGGATTGCCTGCCTGGCGATAGAAGATCTTCACGCCGTCGACATTAACAGAGCGGTAGGTGATGGCCGTCATAGCTTAACTCCTTTTGATAACCGACAATTTACATTCAAAGAGGTTATTGAGGCGAGACGCATGTCCTCCTGTGTGGACGCGCTGTCGCGCCGTTCAGGCTTGGGGTCTGCGAGCGAAGTGAAGGATGCGCAGTTCGGGCGCGAGGTATGAGAACAGCGCGCAGCAAACCAAAGCGAAGCCGAGCCACGGCGTTACGATGGCGCACACCACGGCAGCGGCGAAGATGAGCACGGTGATCAACGACCGCCGGCGCGCGATGTGCCGAACGTGCTCTGAAAGTTCGGAGGCATCAGCCTGATCGAATGCCTGTCGCTCGAACACGCGGTAAGCGAGATCGATGCACACGAAGATTCCGGCATAGAGCGCGACCGGGGCCGACGCCAGATGCGTCCGCGCAATCCAGGCGGTCGTAAATGGCACCAGCGAAACAAAGAAGAGATGTACGAAATTCACCCAGATCAAAGCGGGCGTGACGTGCTTGACGAAGCGCAGCAGGTAGTGGTGATTGAGCCAGATGATCGCGATGAAGAGATAACTGATCGCGTAACTGACGGCGGTCGGCCATAGCGGCAGCAGAGCGGAAAATGTCGCCGACTCTTCCGGCGCCTTCAATTCCAGAACCATGATGGTGATGATCACTGCGATCACGGCATCAGAAAAAGCGCCTAAGCGCTCCGCGGTTGTTTTCCGGGCTTCCTGCATCAAACCCTCCCGTTGGCTAAGCTGGCCGCAACGCTGCGCACAGCCTCCATCACGAGGTCAGCAACCGCCTGCGGTGCAGTCACGCTCGGCGTGTGATCGCACGGGTACGATACCACTTTCGCTTTCATGCGCGCAGCCATGAAGCGCTGCGTGTCGGGATTGATCATCCGGTCTTCTTCAGCGACGAGGAACCAGCTCGGGCGATCCATCCAGAGAGGCCGCGGGGCCTTGGTGCCGATACAGGCGACAGAAATCGGCCTCTGCACAGCGGCGAGCCATGTCGCTTCATCGGCGCTAGCATGCTGGGCGAAGGCCGTGGCGAAACCATGGTCCGGAAGCCAGATCAGACCGTGTGAGTCCGGTGCAAGTGCGGGCGCAGCGGGATGCGGCGCAGCGCGATAGAAAACATCTGCAACAGTCTCGCTCTCGGCGGGCGCCAACGCCGCGACATAGACCAGCGCTTGCACCTTTTCACTTCCCGTCGCGGCGATCACCGCACCCGCATAGGAGTGACCAACGAGAACGATCGCGCCTTTCACGCGCTCCAAAGAGCGATCGAGCGCTGCCGCATCGTCAGCCAGCGAGGTCAATGGCAACGGCGCCGCGACCGATTTGATACCGCTGCTCGCGAGCAAGCCAATCACCTTGCTCCAGCTCGACCCGTCGGCCCACGCCCCATGGACGAATACCACCGTCACATCTTTCCCGGACATCTTCGTCTCCCTGGACCAACCCGGCTCGGCGCTACACTATGTGGTAACCTCTTTAATCGAGATTTGATGGTTACTCCCGGTGTAGATAACTTGTCAAGCGCCACTTAGGTGGTTACTTATGGCAAAGGGGAAATTTCATGTTGGGAGAGGGTTGGATGAACCATCACCGGCCACCCGCGATTTTCATCGCCGATGCCGTAGCACTCGATTTTCTGAATTCGGTCGCAATGCCCGTCGATACGCCGGTCGACTGGATCCGGGACGGTGATGGTTTTGTAGACTGGCTGCAGCAGGCTGAGCTTGTGCCGCAGGATGTGCTCGAGACCTTCCGCGACCAAGCGCTGCCCGGCGAACTCGACAGTGTCGCCGCGCAGGCGCGTTCGTTGCGTGAATGGTTCAGGACGTTCGTCAGAGACCACAAGGGGAAACCCCTGGCGGCAAAAGCTCTGCAGGAGCTCGGCCCCCTCACCCGCCTGCTCGAACGCGATGAACGCTTTAGTCAGATCGTGAAACGATCCGATACGAACGGCACAGCTCTTGAGTTACGCGAAGCGCGACGCTGGCGCTCAGCGGAGTCATTGTTGCTGCCAATCGGCGAACAGCTCGCAAAGTTCGTCTGCGACGAAGACTTCACCCATGTGAAAGCGTGTGAAGGACATGCCTGCACGCTGATGTTTGCCGATCACACCCGTGGCCGCGCGCGACGATGGTGCAGTATGGGGATCTGCGGCAACCGCGCGAAGCAAAGTGCTCACCGCGAGCGGATGAAAAGCGCACAGCGACGGGCATCTCGATAAACGCCCGGGGGCATATTAGTGCGCCCCTCCTCCGCCGCCGGGCTTGACCTTACGCGTGAACATCACCGCGATGGCGGCAAGAACCAGCACGAAGCCGATCACCGCGAAGGTATCGCTAAATCCCATCACCAGAGCCTGGCGCTTCACGGCCTTTCCAAGCGAGACGATGGCCTGCTGATGCGCGGCGGCCGGGTCCGGAACGCCGTGGGCCATGAAGTAGTTGGTCATCTCGGCGATCCGGGTGCGCACCTCCTCGCGCCCCAGATTCACCGACTGACCAATGATGTTGGAGTGAAACTGCTCCCGCTTGGTGATCACGGTGGCAAGCACGGCCGTGCCGATGGCACCGCCGAGATTGCGGAACATGTTGCTGATGCCGGAGGCTGCAGCGACGTCCTGCGGCGCGATATCGCCCGTCGTCACCGATGTCAGCGGCGTCAGCACCATCGCCTGGCCGATGGCGCGCACGATATTGGGAATCCAGAGCTGATCGCCGGAATAATCCGGCGACATCGTCGTGTTCATGAAGCAGCTATAGGCAAAGATCATCAGCCCGGTGAACGCGATGGTGCGCGTGTCGAAGCGCTGCATCAGCTTCGGCACCAGCGGGATGAGGAGAAGCTGCGGCAGTCCGGTCCAGGCGAGCACAGAGCCGATCTGCTCGGCATTGTAGCCCTGCGCCTGACCGAGATAAGCCGGCAGGATATAGACCGAGCCGAACAGCGCGAAGCCGAGCGTTGTCATCGCAATGGTGCCGAAGCCGAAATTGCGGCCCTTCAACAACCGCAGGCGGATCAGCGGCTTCTCGACGGTGAGTTCGATCCAGATGAACAATGAGAGGCTGACCAGCGCGATCAACGCCAGCCGCACGATGAACGGCGACGAGAACCAATCGTCCTTGTTGCCCTCTTCCAGCACGGTCTGCAGTGCAGACAACCCGATCGCCATAGTAACGATGCCGGCCCAGTCGCCTTCTCGCAGCAGGCCGAGCTGCATCGGCTTGCGCTCTAGCGTGAAATAAAGCGCGGTGACCATGACGATGGTCGGCCCGACATTGACGAAGAAGATGGTCTGCCAGCCGTAATTCTCGGTGAGATAACCGCCGATGGTGGGACCAATAGCCGGCGCGAAAGTGACGGAAAGCGCAAAGATCGCAAGCCCCACGGGTTGCTGCGGCTTCGGCAGCTTGGTCAACACCAGCGTGAATGCCATCGGAATCAAGACGCCACCGGCAAAGCCCTGCAAACCGCGCATCACGATCATCGTCGGCAGGTCGTGCGCGAAGGCGCAGGCGACCGAAAAGATCGCGAAGAACGCTGCGCTTGCCAGCATGTAGCGGCGGAAGGAGAAAACGCGGCTGAGGTAATCAGTCAGCGGGATCACCACGATCTCGCCGATCAAGTACGACGTCGAGATCCAGGAACCATTGTCGACGCCGGTGCCGATGCCGCCTTCGATGTTGAGCAGCGAGGCGTTGGTGATCTGGATGTTCAGGATCGCCATGAACGAACCGATCATCGCGGCGAGAACGGCGATCCAAGTGGTAACGCTTGCGCGGTTGGGATCAATCACCGCAGGCGCGGCCGGGGCCGGCGCCGAGGGAAATGAGAGCGTGGTATCCGACATGACACGATCCTCAATGAACCGCAGTCCTCGACGCTGTTGCGCTCGCCTCGACGGTGCGCGGCGCCGAGCGCGTTTCGATGGTCGGGATCACCGACATGCCCGGACGCAGTTCGACATTGGCGTTGTTGCCGTCGAGCACGATCTTCACCGGAATACGCTGCACGACCTTGGTGAAGTTACCGGTCGCGTTGTCCGGCGGCAGCAGTGCGAACTCTTGGCCGCTGGCGGGCGCGATGCTGTCCACGTGACCATGGACGACCCGCCCCGGGAACATGTCGACTTCGATGTCGACGGCCTGCCCCTTGCGCACGTCCGTGAGCTGCGTTTCCTTGAAGTTCGCGACGATATAAGCGCTTGCCACCGGCACCACCGACATCAACTGCGTGCCCGCCTGCACATACTGACCGACACGCAGCGTGCGGTTGCCGACGACGCCGTTAATCGGCGACACGATCGCCGTGTAGCCAACGTTGAGCTCGGCCTGGTGCTGCAGGGCGGTGGCGCGTGCAACGGCTGCGGTTGCCTGTGTGATTTCCGCCTTGAGCAGATCGATCTGCTTCTGCGCCGAGACGAGGTTCGCGGTATCGCGCTCGACAGTCGCCTGCGCGCTGGCGATGCGGGACTGCGCCTGCTGCGCATTCTGCACGCTGCCGAAACCGGTGTTGGCAAGATCCGTGTAGCGCTTGTTCTCCTGCGCGGCGAATGTGAGGGTGGCTTTATCGACATCGAGCGTCGCTTTCGCGGCGTTGACCACCGCCTGCTGCACATCAAGCTGTGCCTGCTTGCTCGTCAGCGCAGCCTTCGCCGCATCGACATCTGCCTTGGCTTGATCAAGCGCCACGTCGTAATCGCGATTATCAATCCGCGCCAATACCTGGCCCGCCTTGACCTGCTCGTTATCACCGACCAGCACGGCACTGAGATAGCCGGAGACCTTCGGTGCGATGGTCGTGTTTTCGGCCTTCACATAGGCGTCGTCGGTGGACACCAGATATTGCCCGACGGTCCAGTAGTTCCAGCCGTAGTAGGCCGCACCTGTCAGAGCGACCAGCGCCGCCCCGATTAATAAAGTCTTTCGGAGCCCGACCTTCTTTCCCTCGGTAGGAGCGGCCTTTTCAGCTTTGCCCGCGCCAGCCTTGCCCTCCCGGCCGAAAGCCGGCGGCGGCGCATCCTTGACGGGTTCACTGACGGGAACCGGTTGTTCGATCTCAAATGCTGTGGAATGGACGGTCATGACGTCTGCTCCTGGGCCAAAATACCGGCCCCCGAATTAGGAAACTTGATATTTTCCAAAATAGCGCCTATCTTGACACTGTCAACCAGATGACTGGCATTATCGAAAAGCATGGCTCAGAACGAACCCACCGCCGAAAGACGCTGCCGAGGCCGGCCCCAGGTCAGGCCCGACGACGAAACACGTCACGTGATCTTTGATGCGGCGCGCCGGGAATTTGCCGACAATGGCTATGCAGCGACCAGCATCGAGGCGGTCGCCCGCCGGGCGGGTGTTTCCACCAAGACGCTGTACCGCCTTATCCCCAACAAGGCCGCGCTGTTCGAAGGCATGGTGACGGACCGGCTCAGCCGCTTCCTGTCCGAGGTCCACCTGCACGCCACGGATCGCGCGAGCATCGATGACGCGCTCTATGCGGCATTGATGGCTGTTGCCGATCTCGCTCTTGCCGAAGAAGTCGTGTCGCTCCAACGCATGGTGCTGCAGGAGACCGGCGCGTCGTCGGACGTGGCGGGCGTGTTCTACAGGAACGGCATCAAGCAAACTGCCGCCGCCCTCATCGACTGGCTGCGCGTGCAGCAGAGCCGCGGGCTGATCAAGCTCACCGATGTCGAGGAAACCGCCGGCATGCTGATCGGCATGGCGATTGCTGAACCGCAGCGTGCCGCGATCTTCGGCGGCGTGCCGTTGCCATCGCGTCCGCAGATCGAAGCGCGCATCCGCCGATGCGTCGCGTTGTTTCTCGATGGGTGCCGGATTGCGAGAGACGGCAAAGCGGACTCCACATAGAGCGCTGCCTTGATCTCGCGATCAGCAACGCGATGATCTCGCCCACTTCATCGGATATTTCTATCACGCCATAGGGATGACCGCGCTTGCACTCACGCGCAAATTGCGACTGAATAGACGTACCGGTCACTCTTCAGTCGGAACCGCGCAAGCGGATGGCTCATGTCCCCCGAAACGTCTTCCAAGGTTTACAACGCCAGGCTCGATGATGGCGAAGCCTCACTCACCCGTGACGACGCGCTGCTGAGGGCGGATATCCGCCGGCTCGGGCGCATCCTCGGCGATACTGTGCGCGAACAGGAAGGGCCTGAGGTGTTCGACCTCGTCGAGCGCATCCGGCAAACGTCCATTCGCTTCCATCGCGATGACGACAAGCAGGCACGACAGGAACTCGAGAGCATTCTCGACGGCATGTCGATTTCTGAGACCGTGCGCATCGTGCGCGCGTTCAGCTATTTTTCGCATCTTGCCAACATTGCGGAAGATCAAAACAACATCCGGCAGCGCCGCACGCTCGCAATGGCAGGCGCGACACCGGATTCCGGAACACTCGCCTGTGCACTGGCGCGCGCAAAGCAAGCCGGTGTCGGCAAGGATGAGTTGCGATCCTTCTTCGTCGAGGCCCTTGTCAGCCCGGTTCTGACCGCACACCCCACGGAAGTCCGCCGCAAGAGCACCATCGATCGGGAGATGGAGATCGCCTCTGTGCTCGACATGCGCGAGCGCACCCAGATGACAGCGAATGAGATCGCAGCGAGCGACGAGCAGTTGCGGCGCGCGGTCGTGACGATATGGCAGACCAATCTGCTGCGCCGAACCAAGCTGACCGTGCTCGACGAGGTCGCCAACGGGCTCTCGTTTTACGACTACACCTTCCTGCGCGAGGTGCCGCGTCTTCACTGCGCGCTGGAAGATCATCTCGCGGATGACACTGAGGCGGGAACGAAGGACGCGCCGGGGCTCGCCACGTTCTTGCGAATGGGAAGCTGGATTGGCGGCGATCGCGACGGCAATCCGTTCGTTACAGCGGAAGTCATGCGCGACACCCTGCACATGCAGAGCTCGCGCATCTTCAGCTTTTACTTCGACGAGCTGCATGCACTCGGCTCGGAACTGTCGCTTGCCGCGCACCTCGCTGGCGCATCGCCTGAGGTCATGGAGCTTGCAGCGAGGTCCCCGGATCCATCGCCCCACCGCAGAGGAGAACCCTATCGTCTCGCGGTCTCCGGCATCTATGCAAGGCTGGCTGCAACCGCACGCGCGATCGGCATCGAGATCAACCGGCCGCCGGTTGGCGAGGCCGCACCTTATACCGGGCCATCGGAACTCCAGCGTGATCTGGATGCACTACATGCCTCGCTCGTCGCCAACAACTCCCTTGTGATCGCGCGGGGCCGGCTGCGGCATCTGCGCCGGGCCGTGGATTGCTTCGGCTTTCATCTCGCCTCGCTCGATATGCGGCAGAATTCTGCCGTGCACGAACGCACCGTCGCTGAGTTGTTCGAAGCCGTCGCGCCTGGAACGCGCTATCGCGACCTGTCCGAAGACGCGCGCATTGCGTTGCTGACGCAAGAGTTATGCACCGGCCGCCCACTCGCCTCGCCTTTCGTCACCTACGGCGAAGAGACCACAAAAGAGTTAGCCGTACTGAAAACCGCGGCGGACGCGCATGCCGTATTCGGGAGCGATGTCATTCGCCAATGCATCGTATCGATGACCAAAGGCGTGTCCGACCTGCTCGAAATCGCCGTGCTGCTAAAAGAAACCGGCCTCGTCGCGGCCGATGGCGGCAGCCGCCTCAACATCGTGCCACTGTTCGAGACCATCGATGACCTGCGCAACTGCGGCGCGATCATGGACAAGCTGTTTTCGCTTCCCGAATACAGACGCCTCATCGACAGCCGTGGCGGCATTCAAGAGGTGATGCTCGGCTATTCGGACAGCAACAAAGACGGCGGCTTCGTCACCTCCGGCTGGGAGCTCTACAAAGCCGAGATCAATCTCGTCGAGGTGTTCGAGCGGCACGGCGTGCGGCTGCGTTTGTTCCACGGGCGCGGCGGTTCGGTCGGCCGTGGCGGCGGCCCGAGCTACGACGCGATCCTCGCCCAGCCGGGCGGCGCGGTGAATGGGCAAATTCGCATCACCGAACAAGGCGAAATCATTTCAAGTAAGTATTCAAACGCCGAGGTTGGGCGCCACAATCTGGAAATTCTGGCGGCCGCAACATTGGAAGCAAGCCTGCTGCAGCCGAAGCATCCTGCGCCGCGCGCGGACTACATCGCCGCGATGGAGGAGCTTTCTAACCTTGCCTATGCCGCCTATCGCAATCTGGTTTATGAAACCGATGGCTTTGAGGACTACTTCTGGGCGTCCACGGTCATTAGCGAGATTTCGACACTGAACATCGGCAGCCGCCCGGCGTCGCGCACCAAGACGCGCAAGATCGAAGATTTGCGCGCAATCCCCTGGGTGTTCAGTTGGGCGCAATGCCGCCTGATGCTGCCGGGCTGGTTCGGCTTTGGCAACGCCGTCAAGGCGTGGATCGACAGGCATCCCGACAAAGGCATGGCGTTTCTGCGGGAGCTTTACCGCGAGTGGCCGTTCTTCCAGACGCTGCTGTCGAACATGGATATGGTTCTCTCCAAGAGCAGCATCGCCATCGCCTCGCGCTATGCGGATCTCGTTCCGGACGAGAAGCTGCGCGCCGCCATCTTCGAACGCATCCGCGCGGAATGGCACGATTGCATCGAGATGCTGTTGACGATCATGGGACATGATCGTCTGTTGCAAGGCAACCCGTTGCTGGAGCGCTCCATCCGCAACCGCTTCCCTTATCTCGACCCGCTCAATCACGTTCAGGTCGAGCTGCTGCAGGCACACCGTGCACACGGCCCTGACGAGCAAGTGTTGCGCGGCATTCAGCTCACGATCAACGGCATCTCCGCGGGATTGCGGAACAGCGGATAGTGACAGCAGGCCGTCGTAGTGCATCAAGACGCAACATGCGCAAACAGCGTTCACTTCTCTGCTACGTAGTTCAGCAAGGACCCGAAAAATCCAACCACGGCCATCGCGAGGAAAGCGTATTGCATATAGGCAACGGCAGGCCCCGGCGCCTCGGTCGCAGTCGCGATGTCATAAACAAGCCAAGCCGCGGTCACGGCACTCATCAGCATGAGTTTGGGCCATGTGCTGCTCACAATACACTCCATTACCATGAGACATTGCGCATGTGTCGCATAGACAAAGTTCTCGGTTCAATTTGCTTCCGGAAGGCTGCGGAAGAACGTCCCAGCCATCACCCCGCCGCATAATCCGTCGACTGGCTCAACGTGCGCCAGCGATCGAGTTCTTCCAGACGCGCCCGATCCGTTCGCTCGATCGCGCCCAATGCATCGGAGCCTAGCGCGATGCGAAAAACCGGCAATTCGTCACGAACGATCTTCACGACGACCTCGGCGCCCTTGCGAGGGTCACCTGGTTGTTTGCCGTTATAATCACGTTGCATGCGCGCCGCCGCGCCCACGACTGCATCATACTCCGGCCGTCCCTCGCTAAGATTCGTCGATGAGCCGGCGAAATCGGTGCGAAAACCGCCCGGCTCAATGATCGTCACTTTCACGCCAATGAGCGCCATCTCTTTGGCAAGCACCTCGGAAAAGCCCTCGACGCCCCACTTGGCTGCCGAATACGCCGCCCTGCCCGGCGCACCGACGCGTCCACCCACCGATGAGAACTGGACGATGTGTCCGGACCGCCGCTCGCGCATATGCGAGATCGCGGCCTTCGTCATGATGATCGTGCCGAACAGGTTCGTCTCAATCTGCCGCCGGAATGACGCAAGATCGGTATCCTCAACCGATCCGACGTCGCCATAGCCCGCATTGTTCACCAGCACATCCAGACCGCCGAATTCTGTGATGGCCATACAGACGGCGCGATCTGCAGCCTCTGGATTGGTCACGTCGAGCGGCGCCGTGCGGACCTGATCGCCATAACGATCGACCAGATCGGCCACGTGCGCGGGATCACGCGCGGTGGCCACGAGCCGGTCGCCGCTAGCAAGGATGGCTTCAGCCAAGGCGCGCCCAAAGCCACGCGAACTCCCCGTGACCAGCCATGTGCGATTCATATCGGTTTCTCCATTCCAGTACCTCGTCGAAGTCAGTGGTCCGACGCTGCGAGCGCGGATTGCGCAATGACCTCACGAAAGCCGACGACTTGTCTTTTTTGTGGAGAACGAAGCGTCAAAAGCCCAGCGATAGCAGGTGCCTTGAATTTAGAGCGGGTGAAGAAACTCGACCCCTCGTATTCTGCTTGGAAGGCAAAATTCAGCACCATCAGCGAAGATCACCGAGCATCACTTACGCTCATGATTTCAACTTTTTAGAACAAGCAGCCAGTGTGGTGGTTCAGAAGTTCGCTCCCGTTTTCCCGCGAGTCCTTCAAGCGAACTTCTGAACCGAAACCACACTAGTGCCGAGGATTTGAAATTCTTCAGAGTGAAGCCGCAAGCTCGATGAAGAACTTCAAATCCGCGGCACTAGAATCATGGGCTTGCTAGTGTCTCTTTGATTCCGGAGTTCGCATCCGAGCAATCCGGAAGCCTGGTGCGAACTTCGGATTCGGGACATAGACCGCATTGGCGGAAGTGAAGCAAGTTAGCTCAACTCCCCCTATCGCGAGGTCCTCGATCGCTGTCGGCCGAAAGCGGACCGCTTGCGTTCAGCTTGAGAATTGTCAATACTGCTCCAATTGTTGATGCTGATCCGATTGTTAGGCTGATCCAAAGACGCCGATTGGCGGCGTCTTAAGCGTGTTCTGAGGTGTCGTAATGGTGGCACTTGCGGAGACTGCGCCTCCTGATCTGGTCGACGAACTCACCGCGCATGCGGTTGCCAGCATTGAGGCCGCCGATCATTTCTCTTTTCCCTTTCCCCATATTGTCTTCCGCAATTTCTTTCCCGCAGATTTTTACCGGGATCTCATACGGGGCGTTCCCACTGACGGATACGATCCGATTGTCGGCGCGGGCACGCGTCTGACGCTGCGCCTCTATGGCGAGAATATAGAGAAGATCGATCCGACCCTGCGACCCATGTGGGCTGCGGCCTCGACCATGTTGACCTCGCAGGAGGTCGAGCGGGCGATCCGGAACAGACTGCATGACGGACTTGAAATTCGTGCGCGCGGCGACAAGGTGCCTCGCGCCGATGATCTGACACTCGTCGCGAAGCCAGTAGTCTATTGGGACAAGGACGGCTACCAGATCAAGCCGCATCCGGACACGCGCAAAAAGGTCGTGACGATGCAGCTCTATTGCCCGGCCGACAGCAGCCAGGAAGCTCTCGGCACGACGCTTTACCGCGCTTCCCTCAAAGGCCTGCTTCACGTTGGGTCCTATTGCCTCGAGCCTGTGAAAATCATCCCCTTCCTGCCCAATGTCGGATATGCGTTCGTGGTCCTGAAAGCTTATCACTCGCTGACAAAGATGAGCTGGCACGGCCGCCCGCCGATCAAGACTGATCAGCCTCGCATCTCCATTCTCAACACCTTTTACACGAATTAGCGTGTCGGCTCCTGATCGTTTGCCAAAGAGGCCAGTGTCCCGAATCCAAAGTTCGCCTCATGGTGCAGCGCGCTCTGTTGCGAACTTTGGATTCGAGAAGACACTGGCGTCCGTGGAGCCGACGAAAGGTGGTGTGCGCGTGGATATCGCGTGACGTCCGCTTTTGGTCCTTCCCTTCGCAGTCTTGCTGACTTTTGAGGATCCGGAAGACACCCCTATTCAAAAATTCAGACGACAGCTTCAGACAAGTAGAGCCAACGCGCAGGACGAGCGAACGGCTGCGAAAGCTTGCGGCGTATTTCTTCGCCCTGATGAGTCGTCTCGATCTAGTGGAGCGGATTTGACGTTCGCAGCCCTGCTTGCCGCGAATTCGTGATGCGAACGTTAAATCCAAAAGCTCCACTCAAATCTTATATTTGCTAGTGGTCTTTCGATTCTAACGTTCGTACGAGTGCCCGCCGAGACGGGATGCGAACGTTAGAATCGGACCACTAGTTGGCGTCTCAAACGCGACGTCCGTGACAGCTGTAACGCGATTCTTTAGCTGGGCAATTTTTCCGTAACACCCCCGCCCAATTCTGCTGCGCCGGGTCCTGGTGCATAGCCTCTTGGTGCAACCGGCCTCGCGCAGAACGGTTGCCCTCGGGAGTGGCGCCAGATGATCGAACATTTTCCTCTCTAAAAGGAGCAACAATGGCCCGACGAATTGCTTCAGTCTGTTTCGGTCTGATCACCTATGCAATCTTCCTAGCCACGTTTCTCTACATGATCCCTTTCGTCTCAGACGCAGTCGTGCCGAAAACCATCGACTCGGGACCCGTAGGGCCAGTCATACCGGCGATGGTCATCGATCTACTGCTCTTGTCGGTCTTCGCTCTGCAGCACAGCGTGATGGCCCGCGGGACATTCAAGCAGTGGTGGACTCGGTTCATTCCAAATGAAATCGAGCGAAGTGTGTATGTCCTTCTCGCCACTCTGGCCGTGCTCTTGCTGCTTTGGCAATGGCGGCCCATTCCCGCGACAATCTGGGAGGTTTTGGATCCGACCGCCGCGACCGCCCTGTCAGTCGTCTCAATGTTCGGTTGGCTGCTCGTGCTGTTCTCCACCTTTCAGATCGACCACTTTGAGCTATTCGGCGTGCAACAGGTATTCGCAAATTCCACGGTCGACCCTGTCGATGGCACTGGTTTCAAGACTCCATTTTTGTACAGACTAGTGCGCCATCCGCTCTATCTCGGCTTCATCATCGCGTTCTGGTCAACTCCAACAATGACGCTTGGGCATCTTCTGTTTGCAGTCGTCACCACGGCCTACATTTTCATTGGCACCAGCTTGGAGGAGCGCGACTTGATTGCGCGATTTGGCGATCGGTATCGACAATACCGCGAGCAGGTCGCAATGCTGGTGCCCTGGCCTCGCTCCTTCAAGGCCGATCCTCCCTACACAACTGAGCCTGAAGCCAGTGACTAAGAGAAGTCGTATCCCTCCGCCGCTCGATGTGATGGCGTGAGGACCGTCAAACCGATCGCGGGCGGCGCCGACAGGCTCGGGCTGCCGGCCGTACCCGCGCGGCCAACATAAGACGCGCGAAGCAAACGCCTTCTCCTTCTTCTGCGCCGAACTCTTTCACTGCTTGCGGCTGCGATACATGAACGAAATCGAGGCCCGCCGCGGCGAATCCCGCCACGCTGACACTTCAAGTGTGTCGCCGCCCTCCGCCGCGCCTACACGCCAGCTCGCCCGAAGTCGCTTGTTGTCGGCGGGGGTCTTCTCGGTTCGGTCGTGGGCATTCAATGATGTCTCGATTAGACCCGGCAGAGCTTCGGCTGACACACCGATGGTGTTCAGCCCGCACGACACGGTCGGGGCATCGACGGGACCGGCGAAATAGGCGGTCAAGCTGACTTTCTCGCCCCGCTTCGTCAATCTTGCCGAATAAAGAATGTCGATCTGGGGCCTGCTCTCCATTGCAGCCGAGATCGCGCTGCCCTCACTGACGAACCCCACCCCTGACGCGATGCGTTCTATTTCGCTCGGCAATGCCGGCCGTAGTGCGCAGGTCTTGGCGAAGAGATCGACCAGCGCGGGGCCGTTGTCTTCTTCCGCCGCGGCCGCGCCCGCGAGCGCCAGCATCGCAAATCCTGCGAGCGCGAACCGAACCATGCCAAGCTCCCCCACTGCCCAAGGCGTCGCGCCGCGAGTTTTCTTCGTTGTGAAAGGCGCAACCACCGATACCGACATTCGCGACAAGTCGCCGTCTGACAAGTCGCGTCTAATGTCTCATTTCTCGAGGCACTGTCCACCGGCCGTGAAGCAGCGACCTATGTTCATGACATCTTCTTCCTTACCGCGCTATCTGGAACCGGCTGAAGTTTGCTTCGGCGCCGCATCCGAGATAGAGGGTCTCTTCGGCTGCCACGCTGCCGCCGCCAGTACGACACGCTGCCAGTACGAAGCATGGATCACAGCGTAACGAGACACAATGCAGGATGGATATGAACGACCAGAACGACGACTACGTCTATGATGAGGCAACCGGCGAGTGGCGGCCCGCGTCCGAAATCGCTGCGGAGAAAGCCAGGGCCGCTGAGGTTCGCGATGCATCCGGCAACGTTCTCGCAGACGGAGACTCCGTCATCCTGATCAAGGACCTCAAGGTTAAGGGCGCCGGCCAGACCCTCAAGCAGGGAACGGTTATCAAGTCGATCCGGCTCACAGACAACCCGGAAGAAATCGACTGCCGCCACGATGCGATCAAAGGCCTGGTCTTGCGCACTGAGTTCGTGCGCAAGCGCTGATCAACCACGAGGTTCTGAGCCAGTTACCTCTGGCTAGAGCAACCATTGAAAAGTTTGGAGCGGGTGAAGGGAATCGAACCCTCGTATTCAGCTTGGAAGGCTGCTGCTCTACCATTGAGCTACACCCGCGACGCGGGGACCACTAGCATGGCCGCCCACCGGTCTCAATACTAACGATACAATAACCGGATAGTGTTCAACCTTCCGGAACTAACTTTCGGATGGTGGGGTTTCAGCTTTTACGTCAATCCCGGAGAATTCGATGCGCAATGCAATTTGGGCTCTGATAGCGGTGGCGGGCGCTTATGCGTTCACTTCATCCCCGGCAGAGGCAGCCAGGGTTTATCCTTATTGTCTGGTCGAAGCCTTCGAGGCCGGGCCCGGCACCTGTTATTATGACAGCTATGCGCAGTGCATGGCGAGCGCCTCCGGCCGGCGCGCGTATTGCCAGCTCAATCCGATTGTCGCCTTCCAGCAGCAGGGATATGGCCAATATGGCTATGGCTACGACGATCAGCCGCCGCCCGTGAAAAAGAAGAAGCGCCGGCCTCATTACTGAACACTCAGTCGCCAACCCAAGGTCCTGAGTCACCAGTCCAAGCCGCCAACCCGCCCGCTTTTCCGCCCTCGGAGAGCGGGCCTTTGCTTTCCAAAAGCCCGCTCCGATTCGGCTGGTTCTCCAAGGTTCCAATGCGGCCGCCGCCCCATTCTCACTCAGCGCAAACTCCGTTCCCGGCAGGTGATGCCCCATACCGCGACAACTGATGCGTGCTGCAGCGAGGCGAAGCAATTGCGGTAATAAAATACCTTTTTCGGCCTGAGCGTTAACCCAATCGGGTCGAAAATGTGGCTCAAGCGCCACATTTCGAAAGACTCGAAAAAGCCACCATTTCACTAAGTTGCGAGGTCTGCTACTCAAGCCCGATCGTTACTGAATTATTAAGTGCTTTTCGGTTGGGACTTTTATCAAATGCGAACATTGGCCTACGCCATCCCGGCTTTGCTTCTCGCCTGTTTCAATCCTGAGAATGCATTCAGTCAGACGGCCTTTTCAATCAACGACGCCCTCCAACAGGCCATCAAGACGAACCCTGGCGTAGGTGAAGCGGCCGCGAACCGCCGCGCAACCGAGTCCGAATTGCGGCAGCAGCAGGGCACGCTTTTGCCTCAGGTCCGGCTCGAAGCCCGCACCGGCCCTGAACGATTCAACCAGCAGGTGGTGCCCGCTCCGCTGGGAAACGGTGACTGGCGCAATGGGCGGGAAGTCTCCATCGTCGCACGCCAGCTCGTGTTCGACGGCTTCGCATCCATCAACGAAATCTGGCGACAGTCCGCGCGCGTGAACGCCGCTGCCGCGCGTGTCCACGAGCGCACCGAGCTGCTCGCGCTGGACGCCGCCGAAGCGTATGTCGACGTGGTGCGCTACCAGCGCCTCATCGTTATCGCCGAAGACAATGTGCGGGTTCACCAAAACCTGTTCGCCAACGTTCAGGCCCGCTTCAATGGCGGCCGTGCCGGTGAAGGCGATCTCGAGCAGACCCGTGAGCGCGTCGAAAACGCGATCGCCACCCTTGCCGGTTTCCGCCAGAACTTGGATGAGGCCCGCGCCAAGTATCGCAGGGCCGTCGGCCTCGAGCCGTTCAATCTTCGCCAGCCCAACCGTCTGCCCGGATTGCCGAAGACCAAGGACGAATCGCTCGCGATCGCGCTGAGGTTCAATCCCACCATCCAGGCTGCGGATTCGGATGCCCGCGCGGCGAAGTATGCCTTCAAGAGCACGTCGGGCGCATTCGTCCCCAACGTTTATCTCGAAGGCCGTGCCGCGTCCGGCATCGACTCCAACGGTTATGTCGGCAAGCGCGACGATGTCGCCGGCAAGGTCGTCGTGAGCTGGGACATCTTCCGCGGCGGACAGGACACCTGGAAACGCTCGGAAATGGCCGAGCGCTATGTCGAAGAAACCATGAGGCATGCGCGCCTGCAGCGCGACGCGGTGCAATCGATCGACAGTGCCTGGGCTGCCCGTACCCTGACCGCGGATCGCATCACGGCGCTGAACCGGCAGATCACGTCGGACCGCAAGGTCATCGTGTCCTATCAGAAGGAATACGAACTCGGTCAGCGCTCGCTGGTGGACCTGCTAAACGCTCAGAACCAATTGTTCAACGCTCTGGTGTCGCTAGTCTCGACCCAGAACGTCGCAGTGTTCGCCGACTATCAGTTGCTCGCGGCGATGGGCGGATTGATTCAGTATGTGAAGGCGCCTCCTCCGGCTGATGCCGAGCCGCTCGCCGAGGTGCCGTTCGGTCTCATTCCGACCAAGCTGCCGCCGATCATCCTGCACACGCCCGTTTCGGGGCCGGAGCCGCTGCCTGTCCCTGTGCGCGCGGAGCCAGTCCCCGCTTTGAACTATGCCGGCAACGGCAATGCATTCGATGAACGCTGGAACAGCGTGAATGACGTCAACGGGTGGTTTGCAAACACGAAGAAGTGGTCGGTCTCGAAAGCCCAAGCTTCCGCGACCCGCTGACACGCATTTACCTTAATAGCCGCGCCGGCAGTCGGCGCGGCACATGACGCGGAGCCGCTTTTGTTGCGGTTCCGCGATCCACATTAGTATTACCAAACGGTTTCATGCTGCGGCTCATTGCGCTGCGCTATGTGTGTATTTGAGTAAAATTGTTGGCTAGGGCGTGCCCCAGTGAATTTCAGTACGGCTACATATCGTGACGGTTCAACAACCGATGCACGCGAGCGCATCGATCATCAGCGTGATCCGCTCGCTGATGCGCTGATCTATCTTGCTGCTCATCATGGCCGTGCCATCAGCCGCGAAGCTTTGATCGCCGGGCTGCCGATCATCGACGGCCGCCTCACTGCATCGCTCGTCGAACGCGCCGGCCTGCGTGCCGGACTTGAAATCGCTCCCGCCAAGCGTGCGCTTGCCGACATTCCCGCACTGGTGCTGCCCGCGCTGCTGGTGATGAAGGATGGCGTGCCGCTGATCTTCAGGAAGCTCGACGAGATGACGCAGCTTGCGCAAGTCGTCGATCCTGCCAGTCCGCAGGCGCCGCGAAGCGTGCCGCTTGCAGAGCTCGCTGCGCGTTACTCAGGCTACTTCTTCCTCGTCAAACCTGTTGCCACCGCCGATCCGCGCACTGTTGCCTCCGGCGACCTGCCGCGCACCCACTGGTTCTGGTCCGTGGTGCGCCGCTTCGGCTCGAATTACACCCACGTCGCGCTGGCCGCGCTTCTCGTCAACATGCTCGCGCTGGCGGCGCCGCTGTTCACGATGAACGTCTACGACCGTGTCGTGCCCAACGGCGCGATCCCATCTCTCGTCGCGCTCGCCATCGGACTTGGCCTCGCCATCATCTTCGATTTCATCATCCGCGTCGTGCGCAGCCGCATTGTCGATCTCACCGGCAAGAAGATCGACGTGGTGCTCGCCGCCGACATCTTCGAACACATCCTCGCGGTAAAAATGGCGAACCGGCCGACTTCGGTCGGCATTCTCGCCAACCAGATGCGGGACTTCGATTCCGTGCGCGAGTTCTTCACCTCGGGCACCGTGATTGCAGCCACCGACCTGTTCTTCGCGATGATCTTCATCGCGGTGCTATTCATCATCGCAGGACCTTTAGCCTGGATCCCGCTGATGATGCTGCCGATCGTGATCGGCACCGGCTTCCTGCTGCAGCGACCGCTGGAAAACGCCATGAAGCGGCTGCAGGCGGAATCGTCCGCTCGCCACGGTGTCCTGATTGAATCGCTCTCCGGCATCGAAACCGTCCGCGCGACGGGCGCGGAATCGCGCATGCAGACGGCGTGGGAACGCTCGGTCGCCGCCACCGCACGCTCCGGCGAGGACGTGCATTTCTGGTCATCGCTGGCGCTCACCATCACCAGCTCCGCACAGCAGATCACCAGCATGCTGCTGGTGGTGATCGGCGTGTTCCTGATCCTCGACGGCAAGATCACCATGGGTTCGTTGATCGCCGCCAACATGCTGTCCGGCCGCGTACTGGCGCCGATCTCCAGCCTTGCGTCCGTCATCACGCGCGCGACGCAGACCGTCAGCGCGCTGCGTTCGATCGACCGGCTGATGACGCTCGAACGCGAGCGGCCGCCGGGGCGCTCCTACGTCTCGCGCAAGATCGAGCGTGGCGCGATCACCTTCGACAAGGTCAGCTTCAGCTATCCCAACTCTAAAGAAAAAGCGCTCGACAGCGTGTCGTTCACGATCTCGCCGGGTGAACGCGTGGCGATCATCGGCCGCGTCGGCTCGGGCAAAACCACAGTGGGCCGGCTGCTGACCGGCTTCTATGACCCCACGGAAGGCGGCATCGCCATCGACGGCATCGACGCGCGGCAGTACGACCCTGCCGACCTGCGCGCGGGGATCGGCTTCGTCATGCAGGACACCGACCTTTTCTTCGGCAAGCTGCGCGACAACATCACGCTCGGCAAACCTTCAGCCACCGATGAAGAGGTTATCGAGGCCGCAAGGCTCTCCGGCGTGGAGCAATTCATCGCTGGCCATCCGCTGGGCTACGATATGCCCGTGGCCGAAGGCGGCCGCAGTCTCTCCGGCGGTCAGAAGCAGGCCATCGGCCTTGCGCGCGCAATGATCCGCAAGCCGAAGATCATGTTCATGGATGAGCCCACCGCACATTTCGACGTGCGCAGCGAAACCGAATTCCTCGAGCGGCTGAAGGGTCTCGCGAAATCGGACATGACCATCATCGTGTCCACGCACCGCCCGTCCCTGCTCTCGCTGGTCAACCGCATTCTCGTTTTCGAGAAAGGCAAGCTGGTGGCCGACGGTCCGCGCGAAGCCATTCTGGCGTCGCTGCAGGCTGGCGCGAAGCGGAATGAGCCCGTCAAGTTCGAAACTCCGGCTGTGAAGACCAATGCAGCAGTCTGATTTCGCCTTCGCCAACGATATCCGCGCGGCGGTCGAGCTGCGCACGCCTCGCACCTCGCGGCTCATCCTGATCTGCACGCTGGCGCTGTTTCTCGTCGGACTGATCTGGGCGCATTTCGCCGTGCTCGATGAAGTGAAGCGCGGCAACGGACGCGTCATTCCCACGCGCCAGATCCAAGTGGTGCAATCGCTTGAAGGCGGCATCGTCGGCGCAATCCTGGTGGAGGAAGGCGCCATCGTGAACCAGGGCCAGACCCTGATGCGGATCGAGGACACCAAATTCGCGTCCGAGTTCGGCGAAATCCGGGAACGGCGCGCGGCCACAGCGGCGCGCGTGGTCCGTCTCGAAACCGAAGCCGCGGGCAAAGACAAACTCGTGTTCCCTGCCGAACTCGAAAAGGCGGCGCCCAAGGCTGTTGCCGCAGAGAAGAGCCTGTATGAAGCGCGCGCGCGCAAGCTTGCGCAGGACATCGACGTCGTCGCGCAGCAGGAAACCCAGCGCCGCCGCGAATACGATGAATACAGCGCGACCGAAGTGAAGCTTACCGAGACGCTGAAACTCTTGCAGCGCGAGGTCGATCTCACGCGCAATCTGTATCAGCAGAAGGTCGTGCCTGAAATCGAGATGCTGCGTGTCGACCGTCAGGCCAGCGAAATGCGCGGACAGATCGAAGTGATCAAGGCCTCGAAGGCTAAGGCCGAGGCCGCGATCCAGGAGGCGCAGTCGCGGCTGGAGAACGCAAAGACCACGCTTCGCGCCCAGGCCGACGAGGATCTCGCGAAGTCCCGTGGTGACCTCGCCGTGCTCGACGAAAACATCAAGGCCGCGAAAGACCGCGTGTTCCGTACCGACCTGCGTTCGCCAGTGCACGGCATCGTCAACAAATTGAACGTGACGACCATCGGCGCGGTGGTGCAGCCCGGCGCGAACGTGATGGACATCGTGCCCCTCGACGACACGCTGCTGGTCGAAGGCCGCATCAAGCCACAGGACATCGCATTCATCCGCGCAGGGCAAGATGCTGTCGTCAAGGTGACGGCTTACGATTCTTCGGTCTACGGCTCGCTCAAGGGCAAGGTCGAGCGCATCAGCGCCGACGCCATCGTCGATGACAAGCCGGAGCGCAGCGGCGGCGGCGAGAAAAGCGAAGCGTTCTACCGGGTCATCGTGCGCACCGACAAGAACCACCTCGGCACCAGCGAACATCCGCTGCCGATCATTCCGGGCATGGTCACCACGGTCGAAGTCCTCACCGGATCAAAATCCGTGCTCGACTATCTCGTGAAGCCCGCCCGCATGCTGCGCGAGGAAGCGCTGCGCGAGCGCTAGCGTCCCGAATCCGAAGTTCGCCTCATAATGCAGTACACCCCGTAGCGAACTTCGGATTCGAAAGGACACTAGCAACCTATGATTCTAGTGTGGTTCAGGTTCAGAAGTTCGCTTGAAGGACTCGTGGAGAAAATGAAGCGAACTTCTGAACCACCACACTAGAGGCTCTCGTCGAGTTCTTCACGTTTCATCAGCGTTAACACGCCGTTACGCCGTAGGAAATAATTTGGCTCAATCGCGACGCATTTTGTTGTGGTGCGCTTTTCCGTGCCACGCAATATAGCCGCACAAGTGAACGCCGTTTAACGCCGTTTGAGTTCCGCTCGCCCATGATCGCCCCATCACACGGGACGGGATCGGCCCCGAGGCCGACCGACAGACCCGGGATACAGGGGCGTTTATTATGTCGTTTGTTTCACGGGCGCTTTGCGTCATCGGGGCAATTGCGTGCCTCACATTGATCGCGGGTAGCGCGATGCCGACCGAGGCTGCGGCAAAGGCCAAGCCGAGGAAATACATCTTTGACGATCTGATCACGCCGTCAATGATGGTGCCGCTTGCGCCCGAACCCGTGCGTGCGCAGACGAACGGCGCAAAATTCTTTTCGATCAACAGCGTTCTGGCCAAGCTCGACGGCAAGACGCCGCCGATGCCGACGGTTCGTCTCGCTTCCATCACCAGCGACGATGTCGTGTCTGATGCGCCGGGCGATGCGATCACCGTGGAGCGTCCCACCACAACGAACGAGCCGTTCGGCCTGTTCACGTTCCGCGCGCCCGAAGGCGTGCTGTGGCGGAAATGGCGCTCTGTGCAGGGCGACATCGCAGCGGACCTGCGCGAAGCTGCGAACTGCAAGAACGATAACGCCACATGCAGCGAAGCCGCGCGACGATTTACCTTGATGGTGGATGACGTGCGCGGCCGCGAAGGCAAAGCGCGCGTTGAAGCCGCTAACCGGCTGATCAACACCGCGATCCGCTATACGCGCGATCTCGTTCAACATGCCGCGATCGACGTCTGGTCCTCGCCGCTGGCCTCGCTCGGCAGCGGCCGTGGCGATTGCGAAGATTACGCGATTGCCAAGTATGTGCTGCTGCGTGAAGCCGGCGTTGCCGAACAAGATCTGCGTGTGCTCCTGGTGCGCGATCGCGCCGTGCGTGAAGACCATGCCGTGCTTGCGGTGCGGCTCGATGGCGTTTGGACAGTGCTCGACAACCGTTATGCTGCACTCTCGATGGACAGCGAATTGCAGCATTTCACGCCATTGGTCGAACTCGACCAGAGCGGCGTGAACATGTTTGCTTCGCCCTACCTGGGCCAGCGGACACAGGACGATAGCAAGGCGGTTGCACCTGCGGCGAACAGCGTCGGCGCCGATGCAAGTGCTGTATCCCTACAGTCTGCCGGCATCGAGAACACCGAATTCGCCACCCCGGAGAATACTGTCAGCCTGAGCTCCGGCGCGTCATCGCTGCCGGTGCTCATGTAAGCGCGAACTTCTGAACCACCACAGCAGGCTCTTTTCCTTTTGCGTCGCCTATCCTCGATAGCCGACCCCAGGTCGCAGAAGCGCGCGACGCTGTCCTGATGTCAGGCGCGCCACGCCGTGCTATGTTTCAATTCGATCTTACGACCACGCATTTTTTTGAAGTCATTGATCTGGAGCGTTTTCGAGCGAAGTGGCGACCGGTTCGCGTCAAGAAAACGCGTCAAAACTCTAAGTCATAGAGGAGGCCGCGCGATGGCAGCGACGGGTCAGCTTTCTGCACGGCCGCGACGCGCATGGATCACGTTTGCCGCACGCTGCCTGACAGTTTGCATGCTGCTTGCAGGCATCAGCACCGGTGCCGTCGCCCAGCAGGTTGTAGAACGCATTGCCAAGGGACGGCCTGGGAAAGACATCCGCATCGGAGTCTACATCAACATCGAGCCGGATTGCACGTCGGGCCCTCTGCCCGCGCTTCGCCTGGTCGACAAGCCTATGAGCGGAGCAGTGAGTATCAAGCGCGGACGGGTCACCGGCACAAACTACAAACACTGCCTTGCACTGGAAGTGCCCGGCTTTGTGGCGTTCTATCGCTCCAAACCGGATTTTATGGGTGTGGACGTAGTGACGATCGAAGTGAGATATCCGAAGGGCCGCGCTGAAACGCAGCGCATCAAGATCCTCGTCAGCGGATCGCCATGGCGGGACATCTGATCACGTAAATACGCGTTCAAAGGCAGCTGTGCCGGAATCCGCGGCGGCCGGGTTTGCGGTTTGACCACGCCTTAAAGACAAAGCCCGCCGGAGACGATCCGGCGGGCTTTTGATATTGGTGTCTTCCGGCTTTAGCCGGTCACCACGTGATCGTGGCCATCAAAGTAGAGCTTGATGGGATCGCCACCACCACTCGTGTGGGCACCGACAAGCAAGAAGGCATTCTGCGCATCAGTGAAGTTGCCATTGCCTGACGCATTCACTCTGACGAGCAGATCATCACCTGAGACCTGCACCTTAACGAAGGAATTGATGTTGTCGCCGGGGTCGAAAGCACTATCCAGCAAGGCAGAGAGATCGAGCTTGTCGCCCTGGGTGAAGTCGTAGTCGACGATCGTATCCTGATGAGAGGTACCAACGGCGTCGATCCTGAACATGTCAGCACCCTTGCCGCCGGAAAGGGTGTCATTGCCCTGACCACCATTCAGCACGTCATCACCATCGCCACCGAGGAGAAGATCTTTACCTCCACCGCCGTTTAGCGTGTTGGCGCCGCCGTGATACGCAGCAAGCACATCGTTGCCATCAAGGCCGTCCAGCGTCTGACCAGCTGCCGTGCCGACCATGAGGTCCGCACCACTCGTACCGCTTCCAACGGCCGCCGGAAGCGCCTTCCAGGTGGCGAGATCGAGATAGTTATCCTGACTTCCGGTCGGATGCGGCGTTGCGAGACCGAGGTTAGCGACCTCAAACTGCTCCACCTTGGCGTGCCACGACGAGCTACTCAGATCGAGATCGTGGGCGTCTGGATTGCTGAGGAAGTCCCGAAGATCGTCACGCTGGGTGACGTTGTTGAGAATTTCATTCAGCTGATCGCCAGTGAACACCACACGTATCGTATCGTTGCCGCCGCTTTCTCCACCACGATAAGTCGTTGGATCGGTCGCGAGATGATTCCAGCCTGTCGTGATGGAGTCGCTGCCGCCACCGAGATCAATCAGTGCTTGATGGATATTGAAGGTGTCCGCGGACGGAAGGTTTTGGCCGTTACCACCACCGATGTAGTTGTCGTTGATATCGATCGTTGCGGTATCGGTCGCTCCGCGACTGTCGGTGATCGTAACGGTGATCTCGTCCCCCGAGCTGTTGTTCAGATCGTAAGTGAGGTGATTGTCGGCGATGAAGGCATTTATCGCCGCAAGGGTCCCCGTCAGCGTCATCGATGTCGTGTTGTTGCCAGACACGGTGACGTCCGAACTGCTTGTTGCGAGGAAGCGGGCTGCACCGTCGTCTGTTTCCAACTTCACTGTGACAGGCCCGGTCGAGCCAGCATCCGAGAACTTGAGCAGGTTCAACTTCGTGAACATGTCCGAGTTATTGGTTGAAGCCGGCGCGAAGTTGAAATCGCTCGGCGCCCAAATGACCGGCGGTGTAGGGATGTCGAACGTGATGGTGTTCGGCGTCTGGTCGGTGTCGACGCCGCCATTGGCGGTACCGCCGTTATCCCTCACCTGGAATGTGAACGACGCGTAGTTCTCGCCGACCTCACTTCCAATCGCCGTAAACTTGAGACCTCCGATCTTGTCGGCGGTAATTTCCTGACCGGCGGTGACGGCAATGCCGTTGAGCGTCAGCCTGCCCTCACCCGGCAGGGTCGTGATGATCACCGACTTCGGCGCATTCGCCGGACTGTCGTGCGTGTCCGAGAAGCCGAAATCACTCGCCGTAAACGTCTTGCTGCCGCCAATGGACAGAGCGAACGTCTTGTCGGCCCCCTCCGGCGCATCGTTCACCGGCGTGATGTTGATGGTCGCCGTCGCCGGTGAGCCATCTGCTGTGCCGTCGTTATCGACGGCGGCATACTTGAACGTCATTGTGCCGTTTGCATCGTCCGACGCCGGCTTGAAGTAGACGGTCGCCGAGTTACCCGAGGCCGAAACCGTATCGCCGTTTGCGATCACCTGCGTGAGGGCTGCATCGCTGTAGAGCGTGCCTCCCGATGGCAGTCCGGTGATCTTGAACGAGCTGACCGTCCCGTCGACATCACCGCCGGTCAGAGAGATGGCAATCGAGCTCACGCCTTCGTTCGCGGACACCGACACATCGTTCGTCGTCGGTGCATCGTTGATTGGCGTCACGTGAACGGTCGTGGTCGCAACGTTGGAGGCGTTGCCGTGATCGTCCGTGACCGTCACATGGATCACGCGATCATCCGATCCCGGATTATCTGACGTGTTTTGGTAGGTCACGGCCTTGATCGCCGCCTGATAGCTGGCGAGCGATGCATTGCCCGACAGGTTCACTGTGATCTGGCCGGCCACCGAAGTGTCGATGGTATAGCCAATTCCGGCGGGCAAGCCGCCGACCGCGAGAACATCACCGGCCTTGGCGTTGGTCAGAACGATCTTCGCCGATTCCATGACGGTGTCGTCGGTATCGGTGATCGTCGGTCCTGCCGGAGCGATCGAGATCGCGTCGCCATTCTCGGTGAAGCTCGCAACGTGATCCACAGACGGCGTGACGGTCGTGTACGCGACGTTCACGTTGTCGATGTAATAGAATTCGTCCTCCTCGAGTCCCGTCTCCATACGGAAGCGGATGCTGGAGTCGGGCCCCATCTGCGCTGCGGTGAGATCGATATCGAAGTTCGTTGTGCCATTGCTGGCGCTTCCGAGCACTCGGCCGATTTCCTGCCATGTCGTGCCGTTCCAGGCCTCGATAATAAGGTCTTCTCCAGTATTAGCGTCGTCTTGAACGACACTAAAGGTCAGCTTGGCCGAGACTGCATTGGTCAGATCGACATCACGCGTGATCGTCGCGCCGCCGGCAGAACCATCATTGTTATCGTTGTCATCGCCAAAGCGAAGACGCCCGTTGCTGCCGCTGCCGCTGAGGCGGATGTCACCGCTCGATGCGCCACCGTTGCTGCCGCCGCCGTCGCTGCTTTCAACCCATGATCCGCTCCAGCCCGAGCCGCCGCCATATCCGGACGACGAGAAATTGTCGGAGACATTTCCGCTCTCGCCAGGCTCGTTCAGGTGCAGCACTGGCGGCTGGTTGGGCACATCGACCACGGTGACGGTCAACGTGGCGTCGGCGGTGTCGCCGTCACCGTCGACGATTACGTAGTCGAAGTTCTCGTTAGTCGTTTGGCTGACGCCATTGGGCGGAGCGCTGTATTCCCACGCACCGGTCTGGAAGTTGAACTCAAGCGCACCACCGAGCGCCGTGGTCACCGTCAGCTCCGGCGTATTCTGCACTGGATTATGTCCGTCGCTGGCCGTGATGTCGCCAGTCTCCGGATGGTAAGTATAAGTGACGTCGCCGACCTTGATCGAATGGATGTGGCCACCGTCCGCGCCGAAGGAGACATCGTCGCCTCCGCCGGCAACGCCATCCTGTCCGAACAGAACATTTCCGGAGATTGAACTCGGCAGAGATCCTTCCAGGGTCGCCGCGAGCTGATCGGGGTTCTCAACCGCAATCGCTTCGTCGCCCGGTCGAGGCGCCATCGGGTTCAGGAAGCTCGTGTCGTCAATGCCACCGAAGCCGACCGCAAAGACCTTGTCGACACCGGCGTCATTGAGGAAGTCACGCCAGTTGTTCTGCTCCGTTTGTGTGTTGAGCGCAGAGCCTCCGGTCGGGTCACCGTCGCTGAGGAACAGCAGATGGGTCTGGTCCGCTTCTGTGAGGTGAACGTTGTCCTCAAAGTGCTCGCGCACGTCCTCGGCCGTCGAATCGTATTCGGTCGCGGCGACAAGATCGTTCGAGTCGTAGCTGTTCACCTTGTTGATGGCGTCCTGCACGTTGGTGAACGTGCCTTCGTAATGGGCGCCATCATTGAAGGTATAGATCACGATCTCGTTGAAGTGCACGCCCGAGCTGTTCAGGTAGTTCGCAACAGCCTGCTGCATCAGCTCGAGGCGCGTCAGCCCCTGGACACCGGAGCTGTCATTCATGCTCGCCGACAGATCGATGACCAGAATGGCGTTCAGCGTTGGCGTGCTGCCCTCCGTCACGCTAGCCGTCTGATCATGCGCCACCGGTGTGTCGTCGTTGAACGTGACCGTCAGTTTACCCTCAGCCGTGTCGTCGGATGAGTCCTTCACCTGGTAGGTCAGCTCGACAGTGGCATTGTTCTCGCCGTCACCGTCGTCATGCATGACCGGCTGAAGCAGGGTAAGCTGATAGTTGCCGTTTCCGCTGTCAGTTCCGTTGTCGATGCCGTCGTTGGTCGTGTCGTCAACCACGATCTTGAAGATGTCACCGCGGCCCGCGTCGGACGTTGCGGTAAGCGTATTGCTAGTCGCATCCCAATGATAGGTCACGCTCTCCGTGCCGACCGTTCCATGCTGACCGTCCATCGGCGCGAAGCCGATCGGATCGGAGCTGGCCTTGCCGTCCGCCTGATAGTCGTGCGGCAACGTACCGTTCGCGACATTCTCCGGAGATGGAAGGGCGACGTCGCCATTGTCCGCGTCACCGGGGTTACCGTGCTGCAGGCCGTCGTCGTCGATGCTGGCGGTCGCCTCGCCCGCGGTCGGCAGCGAGTTCGTGTTGACAACCGTGACAGTCTGCGTCGCCTCCGACGTATCACCATCGCCGTCAGTGATGCGATAGCTGAACGAGCCATCGATATTCGCATTCGAGGCATTGCTGTGCGGATCGAATGTCCACGAACCATCGGCATTGAACGTATACACGCCGACACCAGCCACATCCTTGGTGTGGCCGCCATGGCCATCCGAGGCCCAGGTCGAGATCTCTTCGAACTGGCTGGAGCCCGGCAGTTTGACGTGCGTCACGGTCGCGCCGTCCGCACCCAACGCATCCTTGCCGACGCCATTGCTGTCGCCCGACAGCAGGTTGTCGCCGATCATGACGCCGGCTGTTTCGTCGATGGACACCGCGTTGCCGGCATGAGCCGTCGGCGCATCATCGTCGAACGTAATTTGCAACGTGCCAGTGGTATGCGAACCGTCGCTGTCCGTGATCGTGTAAGGCAAGCTCACGGTGATGTCGCCGGCTTCTGCGTTATCGCCTGCACTGTGCAGAATATTGTGCAGCAGCGTCACTTGATAGGCGCCGGTTGTCGGATCCACCTCCACCGAGAACAGTGGCGTGCCATTGCGGTCGCCACCGGACACCATCGCAGTCAGCGTGTTGCCAGCCCAGCTGTACTTCACAGACTCCTGGCCGACAGTGCCCTGTGCTCCATCGAGGCTGGCGAAGTCGAACGTACCCGGGACATCAGCGCCCGTAGCGCCCGCGAGCGTTCCCGCAAACGTCGCTTCATTGTTGTCGCCATCGGCATTGCTGTCGCTGGCGTCACCTACCGTGCTTTCCCCATTACCGCCGGTCAGACCATCGTCGTCCACCGTGGCCTTGGATGTGCCGCCCTCCGGAACGTTCGCGTCGGTCACGGCAAAATCGACGTCTGCCGTCGACGTGTCGTCGTCACCATCGGTCACAGTAAAGGTTGCATGGACCGGCACGTCGCCGTGGGTGTTGTCCACGGAGGCGCCCGCAGTGAAGATATAGGATCCATCCGCCTTCACCTTGATGGTGCCGGCTCCGATGTCGACCGACTGCGAGTAGCCATTGCCTTGGCCGAAGTGCAGTTCCACACCGTTGATGTGCGTGACGGTGGCGCCGTCGGCTCCGGCCACGAAATCCAACTTGCCTTGAATAGACGCGCCTTCCGCGACGGTTTGCAGGCCCTCAGCTGTGGCCGCTGGCACGTCGTCCACGATACTGATTGAGAGCGTCGTCGTCGCCGGGTCGCCATCGGAATCCGTTACCTTGATGGCGAAGTCATCGTGCGCGGCATCGCCCGACCCATTCTTGGTCAGCGTGTAAGTGTAGCTGATCGATGTCGGCGTCACGCTGTCGATGTGCAGCGTGCCATAGGTGCCACTGATATCCTGACCGGCAGCCAAGACGGTCACCCCGTTGATCGTCACGACCGATGGCCCGTCACCGGGCTCGATCGTGATCGTTCCCGAATGCCTTTCGCTTTGATCGCTGTTGTCGTTTGCGTTGCCGTTGGCCATCTCGCCGCTGCCGGCAGGCAGCCCGGCACCGTGCGGCGGAAGGCCCTTTTCGTCCACCGAGATCGGAGGCGCGGTCACGGATGGCAGAAGGTCCGGCTGGTAATTGATATGAATCGCCCCCGAAGCCGCGTCGCCGTCCTTGTCCGTTCCGGTCAGGCCGAAGTCGAACGAAGTCGGATGCTGGTCTTCAACGATCTCCGTTCCGCCAACCGAAGAGATTTTAACCTTTCCTGTAACACCTGTGATCTCAAGCGTATCAAAATTCGGAATATTGGTCGTCCCGCCATCGTGATCGACGATATCGACTGTCAGGCTCCCGTCCGCATGGGCATGGAACGTCTTCGTGCCGGTTTCGAAATGCGAGGGGTCAGTGCTGCTATATGCTTTCCACTGCAGCGTAATATCCTCATTGCCCATAAACTTGAGGCCGAGGTCCGCCACCGTCATTTGATGGTCGAACTTGATCGTCAGACCCTCGCTACCGTCAGAGTTGGCATTATCGACGCCAACACCTCCGCCCGATCCATTGATGTTATGACCGTTATTGGCGCTGATCGTGAAGGCGCCGAAATCCTTTGACGGGATAGGTCCAAATCCAGCGCTGAGATCGACTTCCGCGACCGGCTTTTCTACCGACGGCAAATTCTCGATTTCAAATTGATATGTGCCGTCCGGATTCACCGACAGCACATAATAGACCTTGCCGCTGTCCGAGAACGTTCCCGTCACCGTGATGACGCCGTCATCATCGGTCGAGCTCGTTACGCTCACGCCGTCAATCTCGGGGGCCGTGACACTGAGCTGTCCCGGCTCGTCCGCCCCGACATGGAAGCCGGATGTTCCCGTGACAAGTTCGCCAACATCCGTCACGGTCACAGGCGCAACGGCATCAAAATACGGAATATCGTCACGAACCGTAATCTCGAAATTCGCCCCTGCGAGCGGCGTGGGATCGCCATCGCCGTCGGTCGCGACCAGCAGGCCGCTGAGATCGAGCGAGATCGTGTCTTCGAACGCCTTTTCTTCCAGAGGCGTTTCCGGATCGTTCGTCACCGGATGATCGATTTGATCAATCAGCGTGAATTTCCACGATCCATCATCATTGATGAGGAGCGAGAACACACTACGCCCGTCGTCAGCAAGAGCCGTGAGGGTGTGACCGGAAATCATCACGTTGTCGATCTTGTGACCCTGTGACCACAGATCGAGGCCAACAATCCAGCTCTTTGCATCGGCCTGCGATGCGAGCTGAATGACGCCGGGACCATCCGCGCCGAAATGAACAAGCGCGTTCAGCGAATTTGCCTCGCCGGACACTGTCGCGGAAGCGGAACCAATTCCCGCGGTTTCACCAGAGCGCTGATCATCGGCATTCCCGATGGAGGCGACAGTCAACGCATCTTCATCGACAGCGCCGCCGACCACGGCATCGTGCACAATCGTTGGCACATCGTCCTTCACATCGATGGAGAAGTGGCCATTGACCGCGTCGCCGTCGCCATCCTTGGCGGTGAAGTCGAAGGTGAAGTTCAGGTCCGAGACACCTGACGGAAGATCGTCCAGCGGCTGCCGCAGCGTGAAGTCATAGGCACCGTTCGGATGGTTGGCATCCTGCGACAGCACGACCGAGAATACGACGTTCGTGCCGTCGATCGCGGTCGGGGCCGTGTCGCCCGTGTAGCCCACCAGCGTCATGGAATCGAGCAACGCGTAGTGGATCGTCTCGCCATGCGAGGTCAGCGATGCAGGTGCAACGGCATGATGATCGCTGTCCACGATCGTGACGTTGTTGATCGCTGTCGTGAGATCGGCGAAGGACACGGCGCCATGAGTCAGCGGCGCGCTGCCGCTGCTGAATACGACGTTATCGACGACGACCGAGCCATTGAAGATATAGTTGCCCTGCCAACCGAGCACAGGCTCGATCGTAAGCGAGGACAGCGAAACACCTTCGAAATCAGTGCCGGCTGCATGGAATGTGGTTCCCGCACCGCCAAGGCTGATCGTCGTACCGACGTTGAAGATCACGACGATTGTCTCGCCGGTGTTCGCATCGACGCCGGTCAGGCGCACGTTATCGGCCGGAGCGCCGGTGCTTGTGCCGTACAGGCCCAAATCCATCTGAGTGATCGTAAACGGCTGGCCGCCATTGTCCGCAACCGTAATCACGGTGCCATACATCTGGCCGGCGGTCCCGGTCGCGTTTGCGATGCCCTGGTTGGTATGGAAGGTAAAGCCGTCGTGAGTGTACTGATTGCCGGGCAGCGTACCGTTATGGGCATCGTCAAAGTTGATGGTGCGCGGTGTGCCGCCGCTCGACGGGGCCGCAGGCGCGGCCGGACCGTCCGCGCCGAAGTGAATGCCCAGCGAACCATGCGCGACAGCCGTGGCCGCGGCGATATTCACCTCGCTGGTTGAGCCATCCTCCGGCGACAGAATGACCGGGCTGTCGTCGTCGATGCTGACGGTAAAGGTCGCCGTGTTCTGGCTGTCGTCGGCATCCGTCACCGTGACGGTGACGGTGAAGCCTTTGTTGTCCTCGTAGGAGGTCGAAGCAGGGTTCGATGGATCGGTGTAATCCGGATGCAGGATCGGCTGAACCAGCGTGACCTCATAGTTCGCGCCAGTGTTGTTCACATCCGTGACGACGATCTTGAACACGATGTCGTTGATGTCGGTGCCGTAGCCGATCAGCGTATGCGTCTGCTGATCCCATGCCGTGTGGATGGGGGTGCCATCGAGCTTGATCAGGCCCGTCGTGTTGGCGGACAGTTCGACCGATTTCACGGCGTCGGCGCCGAGCGTGTAGGAGATATGGCCGGACGCACTGGTGACGTCGTCGCCTGCGGCCGGATCATTGTTATTGCCGATCACCGGAATATCGTCTTCGTCCGCGGCTGCGTTGGAGGCCGAGACGCTCGCGATTCCGGTGTCGGTCACGGCAAAATCGATGTTCGCCGTGGACGTATCGCCGTCGCGATCGGTCACAGTGAAGGTTGTATGGACCGGCACGTCGCCATTGGTGTTGTTCACCGAAGCATCCGCGGTGAACACATAGGATCCATCCGACTTCACCTTGATGGTGCCGGCTCCAATGTCGACAGACTGCGAGAAGCCGTCATTCCCGAAGATCAGCTTCACGTTGCCGATGTGCGTGACGGTCGCGCCGTCCGCACCGCCCACGAAGTCCAGCTGGCCCTGCGCCAACCCGCCTTCCACAACATTCTGCGAGGCTTCCGCCGTGGCCGCCGGCACGTCATCGTTGATGGTGACGTTGACGTTTCCGGTGACGGTGTCGTTATCCGTATCGGTGGCAACGACCTTGATTCCGCTGAGCGTGATCGTGTTTTCGCCACCCCCCTTTGGATGCGGGAAATTGTCGAGCAGCGTCGCAGTGACGGTTACGTCTCCGGTGTGACCGCCAGCGAGAATCGGCAGACCCGGGAGAGTAAGTTCGACGCTGATCGCATCGACCCCGCCGATTTTTCCGATCAGGTGCGTACCGTCGACGCGCGTCCAGACGATATCGGCACCGTTGATGCCGTCCACGTTGACGGTGATGCCATTCGTTCCGGCAGCAAACGCGATCGACTTGATGTTGTCCGAGCCCGACGTGAAGGTCAGCGTATGGCTGCTGTCCTGCTCGGCCGTGCTGGACGGATTCGTCCCTGTGGCGTTGGCATTGCCAAGCGCCTCTTCATCCAGCGTGATGGTGATGTTGCTGCTGACAGTTGGATTCGCGCCATCGTTGACCTTGATGGTCTGCTTCGCAGTGTCGGCATCGCCGTCGCCATCAGTCAATGTATAGGTGAACGACGCGTCGACCCCGTTGGCATTGTTCAGATTGCCATTCGGTGTGAACGTCCAGTTGCCATGGTTGTCGAACGTATAGACACCGAGCGATGTCGTCACGGTCGTTGCCGAACCATCCTGCGGAACGGAATAGTTGTGTCCATCGACACGAACCATCGTCACCGTCGCCCCGTCGGCGCTGGCGTCGTCATTGGTCATGACGTTTCCGCCGATCGCAGACGCGCCCTCCGTGACGGTCTTCTGGCTATCATTGACAGCCTGCGGGCCATCGTCACCGAAACGGATCTTGTCGCCGATGTTGACGAAATCCGTTGCAGTATCGCCATCGGAATCCGTGACGCTGACTTGCGCGGCGATCAAGCCGTTCAGGTCCACGTTCTCATCGCTGGACGACGTATTGGGATGCTGCAGCGACAGATATTGCACGATGCTGACGTCGCCATCCTGCCCGATGTGGATCGCGAATGCGGCGACGTCGTTCTGATCAACGTGTCCGTTCCCATCGGCATCAACACGGCCAACGATCAGATCGCCTTCTTTCGAAAGGATGATCTTCTGGTGCTCCGTCGTGAACAGACCGGAATCGCGCTGGAAGCCTTCGGCTGCCGGCTTGCCGGTATTCCCGTCGATCAGTTGAAGCGACAGGGTCTGCGATAGGGCCGGCGTGTCGGCCCCATAATTCACCCCGACGTTGACGAGCGGAAGCGAGCTGTGCGCGTAGCCGATGGCTCCCGATCCATCCACGTTGAGATCGTCGCCCGGATTCACGACGCCAGTGAAGAGTGCTTTCACCGCTGCACTGTTGGTATCGCTATCGAAAACAAGATCGACACCAGGCGTTTCGTCGTGCTGCACGGCGCCGAGCAGTGTCCTTGAAATCGACACTTGCGGAACGTCGTCGACAATCTTGATCTCGAAGTTATCGCCCAGCGTGACGGAGTCGCCATCGCCATCGGTGGCAACGATGATATGGCCGAACTCGATGCCTGAGATCGAGCTTGAATCGCCGGACCGCAGATCCGTGTTCGTACCGTCACCCGCCACATGGACGAGTTCGTCGAACAGACGGAATTCGAACGAGCCGTTCGAATTCAGCGTCAGCGTGAAGACGATATTGCCGTCTGGGCCGGGCTCCGTCGCGATCAGAACGTTGCCGACCAGATCATAGGTCAGCTCCTTGCCGTTCTCTGGAAGCGCCGTCTCCTTGGAGAACAGGTGCAGGCTTTCCATGTAGGCAATGACGGTTGCCTTATCGGCAAAGGCAAAGCCGCCATGGCCAGCGCCGTCAGCACCAAATTTAACAGCAGCAGCGAGCGTGCCGGTGACCTTGGCCGCTCCGGTGAAAAGCTCTGTGCTGCCGTCGAAAATGTTTGGACTGGTCCCGACCGACCACGGGGTCAGGATATCGTTCTCGTTGACCGAGACCGAGACCTCGCCGCCGTTGACCAACACCGGCAGGTCGTCGTCGACGCCGACAGCAAAGGTTCCCTTGGCGCTGTCGCCATCGGAATCCGTCGCGGTGAAATTGAACTGCAGCGCGATGTCATTCTCGGATGCGCCGGGTGCATGGTCGAGGTTGTCGTGCAGCGTGAACTTGAACGAACCCGAACCGTCGTCCGACAGCGTCACGTCGAACACGAGACGGTCACCGTTGCTGTAGGTGCCGTTGTGATCGTTGTCGACGAAGCCAACCAGTTTGGTGTTGTTGCCGATGCGCGCGAAGCTGACCGCGTCGCCATTGGAGGTCAGCGTGTTGACGCCGAACACAGTGACATTCGCGTCGGTGAAGGTCAGGCTGCGGCCAGTCAGCGTGCTGCCGGCACCGTCCTGAATCCCGTTGACATCATCGACGTCGGTCTCGTCGGAGCCCCACTTTACGCCAAGCGTGCCGCCAATGGTCACGTTACCAGCGACGGCATTGCCATCTGGCCCGTCACCGGGCTGTGAATCGCCGATGCCGTGGGCATGAGCGTTGTTCAGCGCGTCTTCATCGACGACGCCGTTCAGCGCGAACATCTTCACGTTCGCAATGTAGGTGCCGTGGTAGCTTTCGCCCTGCAGAGGCTGACCGTTCACAGTGCCATTGATAGGCGCAGTGCCCTCGCCGACTTCCTTGAACGTCAACTGGTCAGTCGCCGGATTGCCGCTACCGGTGACGATGAAGGCAAACTTCTCCATCTGGCCGCTCGACACGTTGGTGTCGATGACGCCGATGAGAGTGTTGTTCCACCACACTTCCATCTTCGCAGTGGACGGGAACGGCGCGCCGACTTCGAGTTCGAGCACGTATTGCTGGCCGTTGACGAGATGAGGCGTCCCGTTCGCACCGATCTGCTGGGTCAGATCGTAATTGCCGGGCGAGCCGCCCATGTCGATCATGCCGTCATGGGTGGACGAGTGCAGCCCGAGGTAACCATCCAACGGGCGCTCGAACTGGATGCCGTTCTGCGGCGGCAGGCTCGGATCGCCCGAGATCGACCAGCCGGGCACATTGGTGGCAGCGGATCCCCACCAGGCCGGTGCACTCCAGTTTCCGGCCTGGAAGTCACCATTGGTGATGTAGTTGGTTCCGTTCGAGGCCACCACCGGAACGTCATCGGTGATGCGGATCGTGACCGATGACGAAGCTGTATCGTTATCGCCGTCCGTTGCGGTGAAACCAAAATTCAGATTGAGGGTGTTCTCGCCATCGCCCGTCGGATGGTCGAGCGGCCCCTTCAGTTCGAAGGAGAACGTGCCCGATGAGCCCGCATCCGGGTCGAGTGTCAGCGTGAAGATCACCTTTGAATGATCGCCGCCCTTGTAGGCGGTCAGCGTCTGGCCGCCGTCGGGATTCGTTGTGATCTCGTAGGTCAGCGCAACGCCGCCCGATGACAGGCCGTCCGTAACCGGTGCGCCGTTCTTGTCGGTGACCACGATGGTCGGATGCTGATCATCCGTCGCAGCGAAGGTCAGCGCCTTCGCGCCGTCCGCGCCCCAGTTGACGCCGAGCGGCTTGCCGTTGATCGCGGTGTAATCATTGGTGTCTGCTGGATTGTCGAACGCGTCATTGCCGGTTGGCAGAACATCTTCATCCAACGTCCAGTCGCGCAGCGAGCTGTTCTGAGCAGCATCGATCGACGGACCGTCATCCTCGAAGCGGATAGCGCTCGAAATATCCGCGCTGCTCGTGGTGTGATCGCCGTCGCCGTCAGTCAGCGTGACGGTCGCGAGCACAGTGCCGGGATTCAGGTAAACGCCTTCATCGTGGCTGCCCGTATCGGGCTGATGCAGCGATACGTACTGCGCGATCGACAGGTTGCCGCTCTGGTCGATGCTCAGCGCAAAGGCCGCGGTCTCCGGCGTGTGATTGGCGTCGCCATCAGCGTCGAAACGGCCGACGATGAGGCCGTTCTCAACGAACAGATAGATGTGTTGGCCTTCAGTCGTTGTCAGGCCGGAATCCACGCCTGCGGACGAGACGGCCAGCCCAACTTGAATCGGATTCGTAGCGGCAGGACCATCGGTGCCGTAGTCCGGCGTGCCGAGCACGATGACCGGATGCTGTCCTTGCGCATATTGCGGGTGATCCATATTGGGATCGATGCCGGTATCGGCCACGGACGCGAACAGCGCAGCGACCGCGGCGGAATCCGTGTCATTGCTGCCAGGATCATTGCCGCTCGTCTCGTCGATGATGATGGCATCGGCAAGCTTGACGTTGGCGAGGAAGGTGCCGGTGTTGTCGCCGGACGTGCCGATTTCCTCAAAGGTTAGCTGGTTGTTGCCATTGCCCGCGGTGACATCGATCGAGATGGTCTGCATCACGCCCGAGTTCGGCGTGTATTCGCCGACCTGAACGCCGTTCCAGAACACGGCAAGCTTCGCGCTGCCGGCTGCCGCGTCATTTGCCGCACCGATCTCGAACGTCAGGTGATAGACGCTACCCTCAGTGAGGCCGCCGATGTCCTGCGTCAGCTTCAGGTTGCCGGGGGTCGCTTCCATGTCGACCATGACGCCGTCGGTCGGGCTGTCCGCACCGCGGTATCCGTCACCCACGCGCTCGAGCTGTACGTTCGACGCACCGTCATGAGACGAAGCCGCAATGTGCCATGCCCCGGCAGTGCCACTGGTGTTGATGCCGCTGCCGGCGCCCCACTGATCGTTGTTCGGCGCGAAGCCCTCGAAGAACAGGCCGTTGGCCGCACCGTTTGCTGCCGAGATCGCCAGCGGCGCCGGGCCGTCATCCTGGAAGCCAATGGTCGAGGACTGGCCGTCAGCCAAAGTGTACGTGGCGGAAGCCGTCGCCTGGTCGCCATCACCATCGGTGACGGTGGTCGTCAGCGTCACGCCGAGGCTTGCGCCTTCGCCGACCAGTTCAAGCAATTTCGTCGTATCGAAGTCGTTGCCGTCCTCGCCGTGGTCGATCGCAAGATACTGCTCGACCACAAGCTGGCCACCGGACAGATCGTTCGCATCCGTCAGCGTGATGCGGATGGCGATATCGCCATTTTCGCCGCCGACGCGGCCGACGATGTGCGTGGCGTCTTCCTGGAACAGATAAATGGTGCCGTTTTCGTAGCCCGTTGCTTTGAGACTAGTCTCAACGCCGGTATTTTGTCCTTCGCCTTCACCGCCATTACCGGTGCCAGTCAGGCTGAACGTGTAGCTATAGGTCGTCGACTTCTCGCCATCTGCGCCAGGGCTCTTAATGACATTAAACAGCGACTGAAGGCCACCAGCGTTTTCACCCTCGCCCGCTGCAGTTTCCATTCTGCCGATCGGATTGGTACCGGTCGGATCAGGTTGCGTGTTGCCAGTGTCGTCGCTCGCGCCGTCAGTCGGCGATTGCAGCGAACCGCGGTCGCCGCCGATCGATTCGTCGAGCGACACGAGCAGCGATTTGCCCTCTTGTCCTTCACCCCGCTCATCGGTGGTGACGACGACAGTCGGCGTATCGTCATCGATGTCGAAGGTCAGCGTCGCGGACGACTTGTCACCGTCGCCATCCGTCGCCGTGTAGGTGAACTGGACGTGGATGTTGTCTTCCCAGCCGATCTGGGAGCTGCCTTCGGAGCCGTCGGTCGTCAGCGGCTGCGCGAACGGCGCATGGACGTCGAACGTGTAGTTGCCCTGGGAATCCACGGTCAGCGTGAACGCCGGATTGTTGGCCGAGAAGTGATCGCTGACACCGATCAGCGTGCCGCCGCCATTGCCGTCGGCCTGCCAGACAAGCGTGACGTTCTCCGGCGTACCGATGCCGGTCTGCGGATCGACGAAGATCACCTGAAGTGTCGGATGCGAACCGTCATCAGCGGTCACCGTCACATGCGGCTGCCCATCGAGGCCCGTGAACGCAACGGCCTTGAGGCCGTCGGCGCCTGGTGCAATGTCGAGCTTGCCCGAAACGGATGAGGATTCACCGGCATCGTCGCCGTTGGTGTCATCGCCAGTGTTGCCAGACTGGGCTTCGTCATCGATCGTCGCATAATGCGTGACGACTTCGCCGTTTCCGCCTTCCTGTCCCTCGCCTTCGCCAATGACAACCGTGGTGTCGGTCGGCGCGCTATCGTGCGCAACCGGCGTATCGTCGTTGATTTCGAGCGCCAGCGTTCCATTCGCCGTGGTGCCATTGGAATCCGTCACCGTATAGGTGAGGTTGAAGATGTCACTTGTTTCAGCGTTGTCGGCCAACCCATCAGCGTGGTGATGCAGCGGACCGAGCAGCGTCACGGTGTAGGCGCCGGTCGCCGGATTGGTGATGACGACCTCGAACACATCACCGCTGCCGTCGTTCGCGGTCAGCGTGTGAGTCGCGTCATTCCAGGTAAAAGTCACGGTGATGCCGTTGATCACCTGTTGCACGCCGTTCATCGCAGCGAAAGTGATGTCGCCGGCGAGATCCAAACCGAAATCGTGCGTCAGCGTGCCACTGAAGGTGTGTGGAGCATCGATATCGCCCGGTCCGTTCGGATTGCCGAACACACCTGGAAGTTCATCTTCGTCCAGCGCGATGACGCCCGTTAGCCCGGCGGACGGAATGCCGTTGATGAAGTCGTTCTGCCGCAGAATCGTGTTGATGGCGAACGTCGGCAGATCTTCCTGACCGAGCAAATCGATCGGATTGGGCGCAGCGAGCGGATCAACATTGACGCTGGTGAAGTTCGCACCCGAAGCCTGCGCGCCGGGGCCATTGCCGTCGCCTGCTGCCGGCAGGATCGAACGGTCTTCAGTGACGGGAAAGAGCGCGGCGAATTCGGTGCCGGTCAGATCGCGGCCCGGCGAAACCTCGACCGTGATTCCATTCAGCGGCGCGCCATTTGAGTCGAAGAAGGGCTCGAGCGTGACCGTCGACTTGTTGTCGAACAGGATGATGAGCTTCTCGCCGATGTGCACCAGCGTGATGTTCTCGCCGGCGATGGATGAGAGATCAGCTTTGACGCTTCCGTCGTAGCTCAGCGGCACGACCACTGATTGCTCGCCGAACGGCTTTGTAACTTTGACGATGCGTGCTGGAGGTTTGCCCGAGGTTTGAGTCGCAATATTCGCCTGCGCAACCTGGAAAGGTCCGTTCATACCAATGCCTCAAATAAAAATTCAAAAAGAATAAACCCCGAACGGGGTCCTTAACGGCTTCTTAACAATGATTTTTCCTTATCAATAGGTTGCAGGTCAAGGAACCGGTATGGTGAACGAAGGATGTCTTTCCACTGTGGTTAAATCGCCACGGTCGGCATTCCTTTGATTCGGGGGTCCAGCGGGCATTGACCCGGCTGGCGACTCTTGGTTGGTTAACGGAATTGATTTTTTAGTTTTTCGGGGGCCGTATGCGCGCCAGATTTTTGAATGTTTTCAAGGCTTCCGCTGTGTCAGTGGCAACGCTCGCGGTCAGCACGTTAACGGCTGGGGCTGCTGACCTGGGGCTGATGGTGCCCCCGGGAGCCAGCGCGAGAGGCTGCTCCGATATCGTCCTGGCCTGTGAAAATGGCCGTGAATATCCCATCTGCCCGATTGCCGTGAGCGTCGCGGGTGAGCTCGTCACAGCGTCAGTCCACACCGGCCCGCGCCGGTCCATTTACGTGCGACTCGTGCCGATGGGCGTCGGATATCGCTATGCCGGCAAGGGCTTCTGGATCGACGGCTGGCGCGAAAACGCCTCGGTCAATTTCGGCAACAACAGCTCGGTCGCCTGCGCCGTTCAGCGATCCTGAGCGACGCTCCCACGCTATTGAGAAATGCAAATGACGCGCTAGTGTCCTGAATCCGAAGTTCGCCTCATTATGCAGCGCATCTCGTAGCGAACTTCGGATTCGAAAGGACACTAGCCGTCAATGATTCTAGTGTGGTTTAGGTTCAGAAGTTCGCTTGGAGGATATGCCGAAAAAACGAAGCGAACTTCTGAACCACCACACTAGCCGGCGGGTCATTTTGACTCATCCCCAACTATTCTATTTCGCCCCCGGGTATGCTCTCGCGAGATGTGCGCTCGTTGAGAGTCCCCTCGCCCGCAGCCTGTCTCGCCGGCCCCAGTGCCGCACGAATCAGATGTGGGCCATAGGGCTATCCCCGGGCGGCTCATCGGGAAGATGCGAAGGCGGCTTATCCGCGGGAGCGCAACACCACGCGCGACGAGCGCGGATACATGTAGGCCTTTGGCTCAACGTAAACCGGGCAGTGCTCGTACCAGGCATGCTGCTGCCAATTCCAGCGCCAGCAGCCCGATTCGATCGCCGGTTCGCGGCCGATGCCCGGCCAGTATGGCTCTTCACCGAAAGCCATCGCGTCGCTGGAGCCGACAACGGCCGCAACAAACGCAATCGCCGCTAGGGTCTTGAAAATCGGCTTGGTCATGCCTGCCTCGAAATTGATTGCACAATCCCCAAAGCGTGCCAAACACCAAGCTCCCCGGCAAGCGCTATGTCAGGGTGCTATCGCAAACATCCCAACGCGGTTCAGGAGTGACGCCGCATCGCATGCAGCGGCCTCACCTCTCCCTGAACGCGCGCGTGATCTGATCGGCGAGCGGCTTGACGAGATAGGACAGCACCGTCCTGTCGCTGGTCTTGATGAACGACTCCACGACCATGCCGGGAACGATCTTTATGTCGCCCAGGCGCGAGAGCTCAGAAGGCGGAATGCCGATGCGAACCGTGTAGTAGGATTGCCCTGTCCGCTGGTCGGTGGTTGTGTCGGCGGATATGCGATTGACGATCCCGTCGATCTGCGGCGTGGTCCGCGCATTGAAGGCGGAAAAGCGCAATGACGCCGTCTGTCCCAGGACCAGTTGATCGATATCCTGCGGCGCGACCTTGGCCTCCACAGCAAGAAGGTCGTGCGCCGGCACAATGAGCATCATCTGCTCACCGGGACCAACCACGCCACCAACAGTATGAACTGTGAGCTCGTGAACCGTCCCGTCCTGTGGCGCGCGGATATCGATCCGCTTTAGCTGGTCTTCCGCCGCAACCTTGCGTTCGCTGAATTCGCCGACCTTCGCATCGACCTCGCGAAGCTCCTTGGCGACATCGCTGGCGAGAGTCTGATCGATCTGGAGGATCTGCAGATTGATTTCAGCGACCTTTCCGCGCGACTGCGCGATGGATGCGATCAACTGTGCGCGTTCGCCGCCGAGCCTGGCAGCCTCCCGTTCCAGCGCCGTCAAGCGCGTGAGCTGGATCAGCTTCTTGTCCCACAGCTCGGACACGCCGGAGAGCTCACGCTGAATGAGGTCGATCTCCTGCCCCTTCGACGCCTGCTGCGCCTCGAGGCCTTTGACCTCTTCGTTGAGCTGAACGATGCGCTCCTGAAGCTGCTCCTTCTGGCCTGCCCGCGCTGTGCGGCGCATCTCGAACAGCCGCCGCTCGCCTTCCATCACCTTCATGACGTAAGGATCGGTTTCCCGGCCCTCGAATTCAGCAGGCATTCGGACTTGATCGAGACCATCGCGCTCGCTTTCGAGCCGCGCTGCACGCGCATACAGTTCGTTCAGTCCGTTCACGACAATGCTGAGATTAGCGCGCAGCGTCGTCTCGTCGAGGCGCACCAGAACGTCGCCGGCATGGACATAGTCGCCATTGCGGACATTGAGCGCCCCGACCACGCCGCCGGTCGGATGCTGGACTTTCTTGACGCTGGAATCGACGACGATCGAGCCCGGAGCGATCAGCGCACCGGAAATATCCGTGGTCGCTGCCCAGCCACCGAGACCACCAACAACCAATAGCAATCCGATGGCACCCACCAGCGTGTGCCAACGGATCGAGCGGACGGGATCGAATTCAGCCCTAACCGTTGTGGACGTCATCGCTGTCCTCCTGCAACTGCCACCACCTTGCCCGGCATTGGAGCCGGATGGGGCCGCAAGATCTGCGATAGCACCTCATCCTTCGGACCGAAGGCCTGCTGGCGGCCGTTATTCAGCGCCAGCACGTGATCGACACCTGCAAGCGCGCTGGGACGATGTGCGACGACGACAACGATGCCGCCCCGTGCACGAACGCCGAGGATAGCCTGCGTCAAGGCCTCATCGCCCTCGGAATCCAGGTTTGAATTCGGCTCATCGAGCACGAGCAGGAACGGGTCACCATAAAGCGCGCGCGCAAGCGCGATACGTTGCTGTTGCCCACCTGACAAATTACGGCCCTGTTCACCTACGGGCGTGTCGTATCCCTGCGGCAGGCGCACGATCAGTTCGTGAACGCCCGCAGCCTTCGCCGCGCTGACAACAGCGGCAGAATCCGCCTGTGGATCGAAGCGCGCGATGTTCTCGCTGACCGTGCCTTCGATCAGTTCGACGCTTTGCGGCAAGAAGCCGATGTAACGCCCGCGGCTCTCGGGAGACCACTGATCGAGTGCTGCGGCATCGAGCCGTACACTACCGCGCGCGGCCGGCCACACGCCGATGAGAGCACGGACCAGGGACGACTTGCCCGACGCGCTCGGGCCGATGACGCCAAGACCACTTCCGCTTTTCAGCATGAAGGTGATGTCCTGCAAGATCGCCCGCTGCGACTGTGGAGGCGTCACCGTAACGCTTTCAACGGAGAAGGTGCTCGATGGAGCCGGAAGCGGCGTCGGCTCGGGATGAGCGGGCAGCGTGTTGAACAATTTTTCGAGGCGCAGCCGCGCCTGACGTGCGGCGACTAGGTTCTTCCATTGGGAGATCGCGAGATCGACCGGCGCCAGCGCACGCGCCGAAAGAATGGACGATGCAATGATGATGCCGGCCGTCGCCTGCTGGTTGATAACCAGGTAGGCGCCGACGGCAAGGACAACGGACTGCAGCAGCATGCGGAAGACACGGCTGATCGCGCCGAGGCCATCGGTGACATCGCTGGCCTTCAACTGTCTCACGACATAGTTGCGATTCATGGACTGCCAGCGTTGATGCAGGCGATCCGTCATGCCAAGCGCTGTGATCACCTCGGCGTTCCGGCGGCTCAATTCCGCAAGACGCGAACGCTCGCTCCCAGCCTGAGTGGCTTCGCGAACGCTGTTTTTAGAATACGTGTCAGTGAGCAGGGTCAACGCAACCAGAATGATCGCGCCGGCCAGAACAGTCACGCCAATCCAGACGTGGAAAGCGAAACAGATGACGAGATAGAACGGCAGCCACGGGATATCGAACAAGGCTGTCGGCCCGCGGCCCGACAGATAGCTGCGGATCGTATCGAGATCGCGGACAGGCTGGATGCCCTCACCGCCAGACGGCGCCTGCAGCGGCAATCGCACGACCAGACGATAAACACGCTCGGTTAGCATCGCATCGAGGCGCATTGCGATGCGGCTGAGCAGCCGTCCGCGGATGGCATCGAGCATGCCCTGGAACAGGTAGAGCACAACGACAAGGGACAGAAGGCCCACGAGGGTAGGTACGCTCCGGCTCGGCAGGACGCGATCATACACTTCGAGCATGAACAACGAGCCGGTCAACGCCAGGATATTGAGGATCGCGCTGAACAAACCGAACGTAATAAACGCACTGCGGCATGCGGACAGAGCCCGCCCTAGTTCCGATTTCGCGGAAGGAGCCGAAGAGCCACGCGCAGACAGATCAGACGTACTTCGAGAAACCATGGCGTGGCCACACACAAAAGGGCCTGACGACATTGCACACGCAGCACGCCGGGCGAGACTCAATAAACGCAATGGCACGAGAACTCATGCCGATGGCCAAGTGTGGTGCTTCAGAAGTTCGCTTCATTTTCTCCGCGAGTCCTTCAAGCGAACTTCTGAACCTCAACCACACTAGAATCGTAAGTTTCTAGTGTCCTTTCGAATCCGAAGTTCGCTACGAGGTGCGCCGCACTATGAGGCGAACTTCGGATTCGGGACACTAGTGACATAAATCAGAATTGTAACAGTCCTCTGACAAAGAAAATCGAGGCGCCCTTCGGCGCCTCGTTTCCACACATCATTGCGGCTATCCTCAGGCGAAGTGGAAATCATCCACAGTGAGGTGAGCCTTGGTGACCCCGCTCAGGGTCAACGTCGCCCCATCGGCATACTGGAGCTGAGCCCCGGAAGCCGTGTCGTGGACGGCGGCCATCAGCGCGTCGAAGTTCGCGAAGGCGTGCGAGTCGACCTCGATCACATCGTGAACCGGTCCATCCGCCTTGAAGTTGGCCACCGTGTCTCGACCATCTCCCGGCTTGAAGACGAACGTATCGCTGCCCGTTCCGCCGATGAGCAGATCATTGCCCTGCCTACCGATAAGGATGTCGTTTCCACCGTTGGAGATCAGCGTGTCGTTGCCGGCACCGCCGTTCAGGATCTCATTTCCGGAACCGCCGGTGATCGTGTCGTTGCCGGCGTCGCCGTTGAGCACCGTGTTGCCGGAGCCACCAACAATGGTGTCATTGCCGTCACCGCCGTTGACCGTTGCATTTCCGGTCAGGGCCATCACGGAGTCGTTTCCGCTGCCTGCATCGACAAGATCCGAACCGGAAGTCGTGAAGATCACGTCGGCTCCATCACCGCCGGTGATGTGATCGTCACCCGCGGTATCGAACAGGACATCCGCCTTGTCGGTGCCGTTGATCGGATGCATGTCCGTCACGCCATCGACGGTGAGCACGAACTCGCCAGTCGTCTGGGCGCCGTTGCTGTCCTCAGCGGTGTAGGTGATGCTGACGGTGGCATGTTCTCCGTCGTTGAGTGCGCCGAAGATATCGCCGCCATCGAACTGCAGCTTGCCATCCACGATGTGGAAGGCCGCGGCAGCGGCATCCTTGCTCAGATCGATGCCGTCCACACCATTGATGCTGAAGCCCACAAGGCTCGGGTGACCGTCCTCCACGTCTTTGTCGTTGCCGACGAGATCGAACGTCGCCGTGTCGTGTTCGCCGACCCGACCAGCATCAGCCACGGCGATCGGCGCATCGTTGACCGGATTGATGGTCACATCGATTGTCGTCTCCACCGTGGTGTGACCATCGCTGACCGCGACAACGAAGCTGTCGTGGCCGTTGTAGTCCTGGTCCGGCGTATAGGTCCACGTACCATCCTTAAGGAGGACGAATGAACCGTGATGCTGAGCGCCGTTGTTCACCAGCGTGTAGGTGAGCTTATCCCCATCCTGATCCGTGGCGGAGATCACGCCGAAGATGGTCTTGTCTTCATCGACCGTCACTTGCGCCGGCTGGACCGTCGGTGCGCGATTGGTCGCATCGACGATGCCGTCACGATCAATCTGACCATCCTTGAGCACGATGTTTTCGACACCGCCATCGGCGAACTGATCAGATACGACAATCTTGCTGCCATCCTTCATGGTGATTTCGAGGTCATCGCCGTTCCGCGCCAGCGTCACGTCGCTAATATTGAAGTCGCCGAGACTCAGCGTATCGAAGTCACCCGCGTTGCCGGCACCTTCCACGATGGTGTCGTTGCCGTCTCCGGACCAGTAGTAGTAGAGATCCGATCCCGTTCCGCCGATCAGCGTGTCGTTGTCGTCGCCGCCGAACAGCGTATCGTTACCGTCGCCGCCATCGACCTTGTCGTTGCCCATACCACCATCGAGCGTGTCGTTGCCGGCACCGCCGGTGATGACATCGTCGCCGCCAACAGTCGACCCTGACATGTAGATCTGGTCGTCACCATCGCCACCATCAACGACATAGCCACCACCTGCGGTCGAGGCCAAGAAATCGTTGCCGGTCCCGAGCTGGATCGTGCCCTGCACCGTCGTGCCCAGATACAGGTTGATCCAGTCGTCACCCGCGCCCATGTCGATGGCCACCGCATCGGCACTGCCGGCCTTGACCTCCCCGGAGCTGTTGAACTTGTCGTTGCCGTCGCCGAAGGAGACTGTCCCGAAGATGTGGTTTTGGGCAGTGGTAATCAGCTCATCGTTGCCGGCACCCATGTCCACATTGCCAGTGATGATGTTGCGGGTGACCATGAAGTCATCGCCGTCACCCATCGACACGGCGTTACCGTGGGTCACGGTGATTGTGCCGTCATTGCTGAGGCTATCATTGCCCTCGCCCATGGCGACGCTACCAGTGATCGTTCCAGTGCCCTGGTTCGTTACCGAGTCGTCGCCAGCGCCCATGTCGATGGCCATGTCCTTCAGCGCCGTCATCGTGCCGCTGTTGGTCAGCTTGTCATTGCCGCCATCGGTGAAGACACCGCCGATGATGGCGCCCTTGTTGGTAATGGTGTCAGCGAAGGTACCGAGGATATCGATCGCCTCGCGGCCATCGATCCTCGCCTGCATCGCCGCCGCGTCTGCAGCCGAGACACCGGTCGGGCCATTGCCGTCACCCTGGATGGTGCCTTCATTGGTGATGGTGGTTGCCCCCAGGGCATCTCCATTGCTGCTGTTGTCGATCTCGATGGCGCGGCCGTAACCATAGATCATGCCACCGGCGTAGTTGTTGATCACACCGCCGCCGATCGCGATGCCTTCGGAGACGTTGGCCTCGCCGTCATGATAGCCGTTATGGCCTTCCCCGCGGATCGAGCCGTAATTGTTAATATTGGCCAGTCCGTCGACATCAATGGCATCGCCGTCGCTGTCGCTGATGTTGGCCGAGTCGCCTAGCATCGTGCCGTAGTTGGTGATGTTGGCCGCATGGGCTGGATCAGCGTCGTTATCCATGTTCACCGCCGAGCCGTTATGGCCGACGATCAGGCCACCCGCATCGTTAATGACGGTAATGGCGCCCGGACCGGTGATGGCATGACGCGCCCCTTCAATCACGCCGTGCGCAGTGTTGTGGATGGTCACCGTGCCGCTGCTGATTGAAATCGCATCAGCTTTGGTACCGGGCGTCGCGGTCACATTGATGGTGCCGTCATTGGTGACGGTGGTCGCCGTCGTTCCGCCGCTGACGACAATCGCGTTCTTCGCCCCCTGAACCGTACCGCCCTGCTCGACCGTCAGGGTCTCGCCGGCAACCAGGGTCACCGTGGCGGCGATCATGGCGCCACCGGCAACGTCGATGGCCTTGTAATTCTGGCTTCCCGCAATCGTCCAAGTGCCACTCTGGACCTTGAGGTTTTCAACGTTGGTCGTGGTTCCAAAAGCGCCGGTGCCGGTGCCCTGCAGATTGACCGTGTCGATACCGTCGCCGCCGTTGATCGAAGCCGGGCTGCCCTTCTCGGTGGTCACATTGATCACGTCGTTGCCCGCGCCGCCGAGAACCGTATCGCCGGCTCCTGCGATCAGCGTGTCGTCGCCGTCGCCGCCATCGAGGATGTCATTGCCGTCCTCGCCGCTCAGCGTATCGTTGCCTTCGCCGCCGTCGAGCTTGTCGTTGCCAAGGCCGCCGTAGATCGTGTCGTTACCGGCACCGCCGGTGATGACATCGTCGCCACCAACAACCGACGACGACATGTAGATCTGGTCGTCACCATCGCCGGCATCGATGACAAAGCCCCCATTCGCCGTCGAGGCCACGAAGTCGTTGCCGGCTCCGAGCGCGATCGTGCCCTGCACCGTGGTGCCGAGATACAAGTTGATCCAGTCATCGCCCGCGCCCATGTCGATGGCCACGGCGCCAGCACCGGCCTTGATCTCACCGGAGTTGTTGAGCTTATCGTTACCCTCGCCGAAGGAAGCCATCCCGAGAATATGACCGGTGGAAGTGGTGATCACTTCATCGTTGCCGGCCCCCATGTCAACATTGCCGGTGATGGTGCCGCCAACGCGCAGGAAGTCGTCGCCATCGCCCATCGAGACGGCATTGCCATTGAGCGCGGTGATGGTGCCATCATTGTTGATGCTATCGTTGCCGCCATCAGTGAAGATGCCGCCGATGATCTGGCCCGTGGCCGTGTTGGTGATGCGGTCGGCGAAGGTGCCGAGGATGTTGATCGCCTCGCGGCCGTCGAGGGTGATGCCGGCATCCGAACCCGGCTCGAAGTTCTCCGGACCGTGGCCGTCTCCCTGGATGGTGCCTTCATTATAGATCGTGGTCGCAGCCAGCGCCCCGCCGTTGGTGGAGTCGTCGATCTGGATCGCACGGCCGTAGCCGTAGATCGTCGCACCGGCATAGTTGTTGATGGCGCCGCCACCGGCCGCCACGCCTTCCGAGACGTTGGCACCGCCGTCGTGGGTGCCGGTGGCGCCCAGACCGCGGATCTGGCCGTAGTTGTCCAGCTGCAGCAGGCCGTCGACATCGACCGCATCGCCGTCGCTGTCGTCTTGGCTCGCATTGGCCATGCCGAGCAGGGTGCCGTGGTTGGTCACGGTCACCTTGTTCGCCTCACCGTCGGCGTTGTCGATGTTCACCGCGCTGCCGCTCTGGCCAATGATCGTGGCGCCCGCGTCGTTGATGACGGTGATGCCCTGCGCCCCGGTGATGCCGTGGTGGGCGCCGATGATGCTGCCGCCGGCGTGGTTGCGGACCGTGCCGTCGCCGTCATCTTGGAAGTCGATGGCGTCGTTGAGGTCATCCCCGGTGGAGACCGACGTGATGACACCGGTGTTGTCGATGGTGGTGTTGCCGCCGCCGCGAACCGCGTCGGCGTCGCTCGCCGTGATCGTGCCGCTGTTGGTGATGCTGATCGCGGTGCTCGTCGCGGTCACGTCGGTCAGGTCGATGGCCTGGCCGCCGGTGGCCGCGATGGTGCCGGCATTGGTGATGGCAACGGTGCCGTTCGCGAAGTTGCCCTTGATCCGGATCGCATCGTCACCGGCGGTGATGAGGCCGCCTTGCTGCACATCGACGGTCAAAGTCGAACCGTCATCGAGCTCACCGTTGATGGCGCGGTCATCCGCAACGGTCAGTGAGCCGGCCACCGTGATGGCCATGCCGTGCTCGACCGAAATCTGGCTGGTGAGGATTGCACCCTGCGCGATGTTGATCGCGTCGTAGTTGCCGGTGCCGTCCACCGTCCACAAGCCAGCGTCAACATCCAGCGTCTCGACATTGGCAGTCTTGCCGAATGCACCGGCACCCGCACCACCCAAGTGCACGGTGTCGTTGCCGTCGCCGAGATCGATCAGGCCAGAGGTTGTAGAGCCGGTGTAGGCATTGAACGTATCGTTGCCGCCGTCGGTGAACACGCCACCGATGATCGTGCCCTTGTTGGTGATCGTATCACCGAAAGTGCCGGTGATCGAAATCGCCTCGCCGTTGCCGCCCTGAATCGTACCTTCGTTGACAATGGTCGTTGCGCCAAAGGCATTACCGTCGTCGCTGTTGTCGACAGTAATGGCACGCTGGTCGCTGACGATCAGACCACCTGCTTCGTTGTGGACCGTGCCGCCGCCGATTGCGAGGGCCTCGTTCAGACCGTCAGTGGTCAACCCAACCGCCTTAATGGTTCCGAAATTGTCGATGTTCACCAGGCCGTCGACATCGACGCCATCGGCATCGCCCCCCGCCACGGCATGGCCAACAATCGTTCCCTTCGCGGAGTTAATGACAACAGTGGTGGTGTCTGCGGCCGAATCCAGGTTGATGCCGGAGCCGTTTTCTCCGGTGATCGTGCCATTGTTGTTGACCGTGATCGGTGCGTCACCGGTGATGCCGTGGCGCGCGCCATCAATCAAACCACCCTCATAATTGTTTACGACGCCGCCCGATCGCGCCTGGAAATCGATGGCGTCATTGCCGTCCGAAGCGCTGCTGCCGTTGTGGCTGATAATCTGACCATAGTTGTTGATCGTAGCGTTGGTACCACCGCGGATGGCATCGGCATCGGCCGCCTGAATCACACCCGACGCATTATTGGTGATGATCGTGTGAGCGTTGGAGGACGAGACATCGTCGAGGTCGAGCGCCTGGCCGGCGTTGTCGCCTGTACCGGTCGACTTGATCGTTCCGTCGTTGATGATCGTCAGCGTTCCAACGGCGCTTCCTCCAAGATTCGAAATCTTGATGGCATCCTTGGTGGCCTGAATGGTCGCGCCGGCTTCGTTGTCGATCGTCAGATTTCCGCCGCTGGAGCCGCTGGTGGAAATCCCGCGGGTGCTTCCCGAGATGGTGCCGAAATTGTCGAGAATGGCCCCCGGCGCTGTGCCGCCGCCGGTCCATGTGACAGCGGTCGAACCGGATACGGTCACGTTGCTTAGGATCGTGACATGGTCATTATTCGCAATTATGAACGACGACGTGTTGCTGGACACAACGGTGCCACCGTCGTCATTCGCGATCGTGCCGGTGGCGGATGCAGTACCGATCGTCACGGTTGCGCTCGGATTGCTGGCGGACGTGAGCGTCAACGTGAAGGATTCGGACTGCTCAGGCGTCGCGTCGCCAGAGATCGTGATGGTGATGGTGGCCGAGGTCGCGCCCGCTGCGATGGTGCCGGAGAACGTCGAAGCCGGCAGCGTACCGCCGAAATCGGCGGCGTTCGTTGAGCCCTTGTCGAAGCTGCCGGAGAACGAGATCGCGCCTGTCGTATCACCACTGCGCGTGACAGTGAAGGTGAGAGCCTTCGTGCCGTTGTCGCCTTCATTCACGGAAACATTCGACGGCGAGAACGAAATGGTCTGGGCTGCAGGCGCCGCGACGGTAAATTGCGCCGTGTTGAACGGAACGGAGGCGGTTGTAATCCAGTTCGCCTTATTATTGATGTCGTTCAGATAGTCGGCGAAATTTGCCTCACCGCTGCGCGCACCATTGTAGCCCGACTTGGCGGTCGCGCCGCTACCACTAATATCAATAGCGGTTGTGCCAATCTCGAGACCGGTGTTGGTCAGAACGCCATTCTTTGAAAAGCCGTTGTTCGCAATTGCTGCAAGAAAGGTCGGCGAAGACGCAGAGCCGACGTAGGCATAAACAGTCTCATTCGTATCCTTAAGACCAGTATTGCTCGTGTTGACCCATGTGACCGAGCCCACATTCGTCGATGGTCCGGGAGTCGGATCTTTAAGATTGTTGATGTCAATGACGGTGCCAGCGGCAACGTCGCTCGTTGCGGTCCAACTGAAGATGCTTTCAGCATCGCTGCCGGACGCAAACTTCGATCCATTCCAATCATTGTCAGTAAAATTGATGACCGTACCGCTCGCGATGTCGGTCAAGACGACAAAAGAAAGATTGTCGTTGCCGCTGCCGTTGTAGCCGGTGAATGCAATCGACCCGGCGGTGAGATTGGTGTTGGCCATGGAAATTCTCCAGAAAATCAGGCGTGCAAAAGGGTGGCTTCAAAAGTGAAGCGATGAGCGTTGCTGTGGTGAGGCGCTGCCCGATCAAACAGCCGGGCAACGAGAAATCCGCAGATTAGTGAATTGAATGAACCGGCGGCGTGCCCGGCACGGTTTCAGATTGCATCGTATGGTGTCGGTGAGAAAACGGATCCGCCGTCGTCATCATCGTCGTCAAACTCCAGTCAGATATCTCACCCGACACATCCGGGATGAAGATAGCCGAACAGCTTTCAATCAATGGCGCAGGCGCGCCCCCTAAAACGCACGGGCGCCTGTTGAGACGCACATCCGTCGCTTGGTTCCACGATATAGAGGCCGCGCATTACAACTTGGTGACGAATTGTTAACCATGTTGAACAGGTGGTTGCCGGACGCGAATGTCCCGTTCACAACTCAACCAGTGTCCCGAATCCAAAGTTCGCCCTCATGGGCAGTGCGCTCCGTAGCGAACTTTGGATTCGAGCGGACACTGTGGTTTAGGTTCAAAAGTTCGCCGGAAGGACTCGCGAGGAAGATAGAGCGAACTTCTGAACCGCCACACCAGATTGCGCGGCAGCACTGCTTCAAATTCCGCAGTGCGAGACTTGCTGAAGACGCCGGCGAAAGAAGAGGGAGTCCGTTCTGCACCGGCTCAAGGCACTGCATCGGTGCCGCCGAGAATGAGTATCTCCACTCATAAGACATTATACATTGAAAGCGTGTTCGGCTCGAACCGCCTCGCTACTTCGCACGCTTCGGCTTTTCAACGAGAATGGCGCCCGAGTTGGGATCGAGGTGAAATTCCACCCGCTTGCCGCCCTTCACACCCTCGCCTTCCCAATGGCCATCGTCGGCTTCGAGTTGGGTGATTTTGCTGTAACCCGCTTCCAACAGATTTTTGCCGAACCTGGTCGCGCGGCATCCAGTCAGGGCCAAGCTCATCGGCGAAAGCATGCGCCATCCACGCGAGCGTGAGCGCGAGAGCTGCTGCTGCGATCTTCATGACAATCCTTGTGGCCCCATCTCCGTTAGTACCAAGTTGGCAACGGATCGGATGGGCAACTGTTCCTGGATCAGATGATGTCAGACGCGAGCAATAAAAAACGCCCGCGGAAATTCAATTCCGCGAGCGTTTTCAAGATGGTGGGGGAAGAAGGACTCGAACCTTCGAAGCCATACGGCGGCTGATTTACAGTCAGCTCCCTTTGCCACTCGGGACACTCCCCCGCTTAACGTCGTCGGCCCGTCACGCACCCGAACAGGGCGGCTGGACGGCCATGGATGACGGTAAAAAGCGAGCCCGAAGTCGGGCACCCGGTTGGCGCGTTTATGGGCGAAGCGGTGGGGTAAAGTCAACCAAGGCGAGGACAATTATGACGGCATTTTCACGCCCGGCTCCAAGCCGGAAATTGCCATTATTCCAGGCGCGTGAGACAAGCGCGGCATGAGCGATTCCACGCGAAAACCGCGCTTTCGGGGCGCAAATCCGCAAGGCCGCGGCAGGGACCGCGGCAAGAACAGCGGCCCCGGCGGCCGGCCAGCCTCGCGCGACCGCGACGACAAGCCCGATGGCCCGGTCATTCTTTATGGCTGGCACACGGTCACGGCTGCGCTGGCGAACCCGGCACGCCGAATCCGGAAATTGTTCCTCACCGAGAACGCCGCCCGGCGGCTCGCCGAAGAGAACATCGATACCCGCGTGACGCCTGAGATCGTCCGGCCCAACGACATCGACCGCCGCCTGAGCCCGGATGCCGTCCATCAGGGCCTGCTGGCGGAGACGGACGCCCTGCCCTCGCCCGGCCTCGACACCCTCGCGCGCGAGGGCATCGTGCTCATGCTCGATCAGATCACCGATCCGCACAACGTCGGCGCGATCTTGCGTTCAGCCGCGGCCTTCGACGTGAAGGCGATCGTCACCACGGCGCGACACAGCCCGGAAGCTACCGGCGTGCTGGCGAAGTCCGCCTCCGGCGCGCTCGAATTGGTTCCCATCGTCACCGTGCAGAATCTGGCGCGCGCGCTGAACGAAATGAACGACCTCGGCTTCATGACTGTGGGCCTCGACAGCGAAGGCACTGAAAATCTCGCAGCCGTCGCACTGCAGGCGCCGCTGGCGCTGGTGTTAGGTGCCGAAGGCAAGGGCCTGCGCCAATTGACGCGTCAGACCTGTAAGGTGGTCGCGCGCATGGACATGCCCGGCGCGATCAAGAGCCTCAACGTCTCGAACGCCGCTGCGCTTGCGCTTTACATCGGCAGCACGCGCCTCGGCCTGATGAGCTAATCTCCGTTCGACACAAAAGATAACGCCCGCTTCGACTTGCGAGCGGGCGTTGTTCGTTTGTTGATCGCGGACGATCAGAACTTGCGATCAGAACTTGCAATCAGAACTTGCAATCAGAACTTGTAAGTGTGCGGCTTCATCGGCACGTTCGCGCCGCGCGCCAGGCTGTCGCCGGGCACCTGCCTGAAGTGCGGATAGCCACGCCGTGCAGGATGTCCGGAACGGACGCCGGAACGCGTCGCGTAGTAGGACTTCGGCGCGCGATGCGGACGATAGTGGCGGTGCGCGTAATGCCGGCGGCCCCAGTGATAGGTGCGGACCAAGGGTCCGCTGACGCCCGGCGCACCGTTATAGTAATGATGGCTTGCGTTGGCGTAAGGTCCGCCGTTGTAACCGTAATAATAAGGACGATCGTAAGCCGGCCAGCCGCTTACTGCGCGTTCCTGATAGGTCGGGAACGGAGCGTAGTTGCCCGGACCGGTGTAGGTCGGCCCCTGATTGACGTAGTAGTATTGCGGGCTCTGATAGGAAAAACCCGCCGTCGGATCCGGCAGACGCTCACGCACGGTGTAGCCATAGCCATCGTAATCATATCCGGCTCCATAATCGTAGCCGGTGCCGCACCCCCAACCATTGCCGCATCCCGCGCCATAGGCGTAATAGCCATAGCTGCCGCACGGATCGAGCGCTGTACAGGCCTGGACGGGCGCGGCCCCCGCCGCCAGGACCACGCCTGCGACCAACCCCGCAATCTTCTGACGCATTACACTCTCCTGTTTGAAACTCGCTGTTGATCAGCGATGTTTAATTTCGGAACTGCTGAAACCCGCCCGGACGACCACGGATCTCCGGCGCGACAATCACCGGCGGCGGATCATACGGAATATTCTGCTGCGCGGGCTGCGGCGATTGCGCCGACCACGACCGGTGATAGCTCTCAGCCGGCTGCGGCAGGCGGCGATTGGCGGGCGGCTCGATCTCCAGCCGGCCATAACCCGGTGTCCGGCCCGCGCTCGGATAATAATGTCCAACTTCCGGCGGGATGTACTCATCCCAACCGCCATAGACGATGGTCGCCGGCTTGAAGTGATGCGCGAGACCCCATTCGTATTCGACGACGCCATAGGACGCATCGCGGCCATTGATCATCACGGGGACGCCCGGCCGTCCGGGAATCACGACGAGCGGACCGCTGTCGGCCATCGCCGAGGCCAGCGTTCCGAGCAAAATCGCCAAAGTCATCGTAACGCGCATTACAGGCAGCCTTTCAAATGACGGCCAACCCTAATCCAGCCATTCGCGGCAGGGGTTAAAGGCGGGCCCTATTCATCCAGTAAGGCTAATGCGCAGGCCTTGGCAGACGTTCAACGTTTAAGAATTGCGCTAAGCTTTTGGAAAGTTGAGGTTAACGGCTGGTTTGCACGCAACAGACGCCGGCTGCAGGAAATCAAATCGCATCAATCGAAGACTGCTCGACGGCGTCGCCGAAAGTTGCGGCACCATGCGCATTTGGAATCCAGATAGCTGAATCCTGGTCTCCAAAGGGCGTTGCTCGCCCTTCCAGCGCGCAGATGCCAACCCATGCGCAGACGATCGCGTCCAAGGCGTCTTCGTACCCTTTAATTTCGCGACCACCCGCATCGGGCGCTAACGGCGGCAGAGCAGCTTCAATCCCGGCAATTTGGCGCTCGAGCAGCACCGCAATTTGATGCCATTGCGCGTACAAGTTTTTACGTCGCTCAACAGGAGACAGGCTCGGCCAATAGGCGCTGATTTTGGCGGCTTTGTACGTCAATCGCTCTTTGGCCACTGCCAATTCAACGAGTGCAGGGTGGGGATAGACTTCGATAACGCCCCGTGTCGCTGCTCCGACAGTTAGGAGCGGATAACCGGCCCGCTCGAAGTCTTGCTTTAAGGCGGCGCTGATTGGACCGGGTCGCAAGGCACTAGGTGTGTGTGTCCCACATTTGCGCCCACCGTAAGCTTGGGAAACTGCATTATCGGAGATCCGGCGCCCAACGATCGATGATTGAGCGAGCGGCATGTCAATCGCGACCACATCGACAGCGCGCCCGCAAAGTGTGGATGCCGCCGCCAGGAGAGATCGCGCATCTGGAGACGATCCCAGCGGATGCTTCTCGGGTTCGATCGTTGCATCGGCCAGGGCTAAGAAACGCTGATAAGAAGACGCGACCGCGACTAGACCCCAGCCATTAGGTGATTCACACGCTAACGCGACGCCGCTTGGTCGTGTCAGGGTCCATGCAGCGTCAATTCCTAAGACCGCCCGGATTTTGGTTGAATCCGATCTCATCGCTGGCGCCACGTCGCCTTTTGCCTCAATTCTTGCCGGGGGACCGGAAAAGCTCTTGACGTGGAATAACTTCAGTCGAGCGCTATAGCCTAAAGAACGGTCCGTGCTCAGATTTTCGCTGGATGTCGTGTTGGTGCCGGTTGAGAGGATTGAACTCCCGACCTTCGGTTTACAAAACCGCTGCTCTACCGCTGAGCTAAACCGGCGCACGGCGAACAGCTATCAGCGCCGACGCCTCGGGACAAGACCCGTCTTGCCACTTTGGGAACTTCGATTTTCCGGAACTCGATGAACCGCTTACGTTCCCTCGGGCATCAAATAAATGGGGTTGACGAATGGAGACATGCCATGATCGCGTGGCTTCTGGGAACCCTGGTGGTGCTGATTCTAGTGTCCCGAATCCAAAATTCGCCTCATCGTATAGACCTCGCGGCAGGCGGATGACGACGCGCGGACTACAGCTTGGTCGATGCGAGAAACTCCTGCAGCGACTTGATGTCCGGATCGTGAAAACTCTGCCGGAGCTCCGGCGGCGCGCTCCACCCCGGCTCGACGCCCGTCATGTCCGGCAATTCGTGCGCGATGCCCTTGTGGCAGTCGATGCAGGTGCGCTGGCCCGAGAGCAGATAGCGCGTGTGAATTTCCGCGGCGCGGTTTGTCTGCTTGGTGAAATCCATCGCGATCGCGGAATGGCAATTCCGGCATTCCAGCGAGTCGTTCGCCTTCAGCCGCGCCCATTCGTGCTTGGCAAGCTCAAGGCGCTTGTCGAGGAACTTCTGTCGCGTGGAAATCGTGCCGAAGATTTTGCCCCAGACTTCTTTTGAAGCCTGCATCTTGCGCGCGATCTTGTCCGTCCAGTCATGGGGAACGTGGCAATCCGGACATGAGGCGCGTACGCCCGAGCGATTGGAGAAATGAACGGTGTGCTGCAATTCCTGAAAGACGTTGTCGTGCATTTCGTGACAGGACGTGCAGAACTTCTCGGTATTGGTGATTTCGAGCGCCGTGTTAAAGGCGCCCCAGAACAGAACACCGCAGATAAAGCCGCCGAGTGTGAGAAATCCCAGACTGAAATATGCGCTGGGCCGGCTCGCAATGTGCCAGAACCACAGCAGTAACGACTTCAGTCTGGCTATCATACCGCCCCTCGCCTGCTTACTTTCAGCCGCTCGCTATTTGGCTTCCCGCACCCGAAGCATGTCCTGGAAATCATTCGGTACCAGCGGCGCCGCATCGGTCTGCTGTACGTGGCACTCCGTGCAGAAATACCGGCGAGGCGTCACGTCGGCGAGCACCTGGCCGTCGCGATCCATGAAGTGCGTCACGCTGATCATCGGCGCGCCCGAGCCTTCGGTGAATTGCCGGCGATGACAATCGAGACAGCGATTGGTCTTCAGCGTGAGCTGATAGTTGTCGATCGAATGTGGAATGACTGGCGGCTGCTCGGGGTAATTGCGCATAACGCGCTTGTCGTCCGTAATCGGACGGGCGAGCGGCGGCGTTGGCACCTCGCTCATGGGCGGATTGGCTCCCGTCAGCCGTGGCACGGTCTTCGGCGAGCCCTGCGCGTAGATCGCGCCCGCCATAAGAACGAGGGAGCCGCCCAACGCGGCTCCGAGCAAGGCCCTCGCAACCGTTACACCGGAATGATTTTGACCGCGCATTTCTTGAAATCCGTCTGTTTCGAAATCGGATCCGTCGCGTCGATTGTGGCCTTGTTGATGATTTGGCTCGCGTCGAACCAGGGCACGAATACAACGCCGCGCGGCATATGATTGCGGCCGCGGATGTCGACGCGGGTTCGGATTTCGCCGCGCCGCGATGCCAGCTTGATCTCGGCGCCCTGATTGATGCCGCGCTCGCGTGCGTCCTCCGGATGCATGAAACAGCGCGCGCCGGGAAACGCCTTGTAGAGCTCCGGTACGCGCATGGTCATGGAGCCCGAGTGCCAGTGCTCGAGCACGCGTCCGGTCACGAGCCAGATATCGTATTCCTTGTCCGGAGATTCCGCGGGCGGCTCGTAAGGCACAGCGATGATCTTGGCCTTGCCGTCAGGGTTGCCGTAAAATTCGATCCCCTTGCCCGGCTTGACGTAGGGGTCATACCCCTCGCGATAACGCCAGCGCGTTTCCTTGCCGTCGACCACGGGCCAACGCAGCCCGCGCACCTCATGATAGGTGTCGAACGGTGCCAGGTCATGGCCATGACCGCGCCCGAACGATGCGTACTCCTCGAACAATCCCTTCTGCACATAGAAGCCGAATGTCTTGGATTCGAAGTTGTCGTAGTCGGGCGACGTCTGGCTCAGCGGAAAGCGGTCAACGTTTCCGTTGCGGAACAGAACTTCGAACAGGGTCTTGCCGCGATAATTTGGATTGGCGTCGAGGATGTCCTGCGGCCAGACCTCGTCGGTGGTGAAGCGTTTGGAAAATTCCATCAGCTGCCAGAGATCGGAACGCGCATCGCCTGGCGCCTTCACCAGTTGATGCCAGAAGTGCGTCCGGCGCTCGGCGTTGCCATAGCCACCTTCTTTTTCCACCCACATGGCGGCCGGCAGAACGACGTCGGCGGACATCGCCGTCACTGTCGGATAGACATCCGACACAACGATGAAATTGTCGGGATTCCGATAACCGGGATAGGTCTCGTTGCTGGTGTTGGGCGCAGCTTGAACGTTATTGTTCACCTGCACCCAATAGAAATTGAGCTTTCCATCATGCAGCATGCGGTCCTGTTCGACCGCATGATAGCCCGGCTTCTCCGGAATCAAGCCGGACGGAACGCGCCAGATCTCCTCCGCATGCTTGCGGTGTGCCGGATTGGTGACGGTCATATCCGCCGGCAGTCTGTGCGCAAACGTTCCGACCTCGCGCGCGGTGCCGCACGCAGAAGGCTGTCCTGTGAGCGAGAACGGTGAATTCCCCGGCTCCGAGATTTTCCCAGTCAGCAGATGAAGATTGTAGACAAGCTGATTGGCCCAGACGCCGCGAACGTGCTGGTTGAAGCCCATGGTCCATAGCGACATCACCTTACGCGACGGATCAGCATACAGTTCAGCCAGCTCCTGCAGGAAGCCGCGCTCGACGCCCGAGAGCGCCGAGACTTTCTCGAGCGTGTAATCCTTGACGAACTTTGCATAAGCGTCGAAGTCGATGGGCTGCGTCGCACCCGGATTGGCCGCGCCCTTTGCTTTCGTTTCCATCGGATCGTCAGGCCGCCGCCCGTAGCCGATGTCCACCGCGCCCTTCACGAAATTGGTGTGCTTGTTGACGAAGTCTTGGTTCACGCGGCCCGTCGAGATGATGTGATTGGCGATGTAGTTGAGGATCGCGAGATCCGTCCCGGGCTTGAACACGATCGGAATGTCGGCGAGATCGGAGCTGCGGTTGGTGAAGGTGGAAAGCACCGCCACCTTCACACGCGGATGGCTGAGGCGGCGGTCCGTCAAGCGCGTCCAGAGGATGGGATGCATCTCCGCCATGTTCGAGCCCCACAGCACGAAAGCGTCCGCAGCCTCGAAGTCGTCATAGCAACCCATCGGCTCATCCGCGCCGAAGGTACGCATGAACGCATAAGCGGCCGAAGCCATGCAGTGACGCGCATTGGGGTCGAGATTGTTGGAGCGGAAGCCCGCGCGCATCAGCTTGGTGGCCGCGTAGCCTTCCCAAATCGTCCACTGACCTGAGCCGAACATGCCGAGCGCCGTCGGCCCCTTCTCCTTGAGCACCTTCTTGGCCTGCGCGGCCATGACCCCAAGTGCTTCATCCCAACTCACGGGTATGAGTTCGCCGCTCTTGTCATAGACGCCGTTCTTTTTCCGCATCAGCGGCGTCGTCAGACGGTCGTCGCCGTACATGATCTTGGACAGGAAATAGCCCTTGATGCAGTTCAGCCCACGATTGACTTCGGCCAGCGTATCGCCGTGGGTCGCAACGACCTTGTCACCCTTCACGCCCACCATCACGCCGCATCCCGTTCCGCAAAACCGGCACGGCGCTTTCGACCATTTGATCTCGATCGATCCGATGCCCTGCGCGATCGGCTGCGCAGCGGCTGGAAGGCTGATGTTTGCGGCGGCCGCGGCAACGGCAGCGGCCTGCGCCTTGAGAACGTCACGGCGAGACAAGGTCATTTGTCACTCCTCGAGGTCGGCGGCACGCTCGGTCTGTTCGAAAACCATATTCGCGGACAGCACGCCGCTCCACGACGAAATCTCCGCGAGGCGCGCACCGAGGGCTCCGCTATCTGGCCCCTCGAGCACAATCACGATCTTTGATGCATTGCTTTGATGTACCTCAACCTCAGGAAGCGCTGCCAGCGCCTGGAGCACGGCATCGCGATAGCGCGGAAGCACCGAGACAACGGCGCTGGAGACGTGCACCATGTCGGATAACTGCACACCGCCCGTCAGGAATTTGCGCCGCGAAATGTCCTGCGCATCCATGACCACCTCTCAATGCGGAGGGCCCGGCGGCCCCAACGCCAGTTGAGCCATCCAAACCAGAAAGCCATATCCGCCGACGACGCCAACGGCGACAACGGGCCAGATGAAAGCTGCGATGATGAGAAATACGATCAGCTCTTCGCGCCGGCTGCGCGCGCGCGTTGCTTCTCCAAGGTCGGAATCCTTCGAGACCGAAGCCATCACCACATCCTTGTCCAAAGGGGGGCGTTCAGAGCTAGAGAAAATCTAATACCCACGCCGCGCAAACCTCAAGCATGAAACCGGCAGCTGCAAGAGAGCTTGGTGCGACATTCCGCACCGGAAACGCCATTAGTTAGTTCAAGATTGAATCACTTGGTCGGCAATCATTTGTGTGCGGCGCCGCCGCTAAACCGGTGGGGGTGCGATCTAAGCATCCACCCGCCCTCCCATGGAACCCAACTTTCGAGCGGGTAACTTGAGCCGGAGGACGAGCGGAGATTCATCGAAAGGTCATAAAATAGAGGGTTCCAGGCGGCTGGGATGTTCGCTTCAGGCTTGAGGTGCGTCTCCGAGCGTTGGAGCGCGGCCTTTTGATCATTTTACCTGTGAATAACGAGGACAACTGACCGACTGACGGATCCGTTAAGGCTCCGTCACCATTGAAGCCTCAGTTTACGTCGACGAATTCCACGCATCACAAAGCGAGGACGACCATGAGTTTCCAGAACTTCCCGGAAGACCGCTATGAGACTGCGCTCGACGACGTCATCGCTCAATGCGACGGAGACATTCGGGGCGCACTGAAGGCACTGCTTGCCGCCAACGAATATCTCGAAACGGAATTATCGAACCTGCACGCCGCTATCGAAAGTGGTGAAATTCCGCTTCCTCGCGACCGCTCACGACGCAATTTTCTAAACTGATCTAGTGTGGTGGTTCAGAAATTCACCCGATTTTTCCTGCGAGTCCTTCCTGCGAACTTCTGAACCTGAACCACACTAGAATCATAAGTCCGCTACGGAGCGCGCTGCAGGATGAGGCAGACCTTGGAGTCGGGACACTAGCAGTTCGTTCCACCGTAGTTCCCGGAACATAAGCCGCAACATCGGGTTCTTCATTTCAATAGCGATATTGGAAGGAGGATCTCCGATGATTGCGAAATATGTGGCGACGGCTTTGGTGGGCACCGCGCTGATTGGTGGTGCTGCACTTGCTCAAGATACTAGCCCCTCGACTTCAGCTTCTCCGGGCGCTTCATCGTCATCGACGAATATGCCGCAAAACCTGAAGGGCAACTGGCGCGCCTCCAAGCTCGTTGGCCTCAACGTCTATAACGAGTCCAACGAGAAGCTTGGCGGCATCAGTGAAATCCTGTTGGATCAGTCCGGCAAGATCAACGCGGTCGTTATCGGCGTCGGTGGCTTCCTCGGCGTCGGCCAGCACGACATCGCGGTCAGCTTCGACAAGCTCAAATTTGTAGACGAGCCGATTCGTACGGCTTCGTCATCGGGCACGTCGACCCCTGGTTCGTCGGGCACCACAGGCGCGGCCGGCGGTGGCGGCGGAATGTCATCCACCGCTGCGAAGGATAGCAGCAGGGACCCCTGGTATCCCGACCATGCGATGATGACCGGTACCAAGGAGCAACTGAAGGCGATGCCTCAGTTCAAATATTCTGACCACCAATAATCTACGCGTACCGCGGCGTTGACTATACGCGGCTGGGCTTGACGGAATGTCGAGCCCGGCCGCGAGTGTGAGGCGGACTTTGGATTCGGGACACTAGCGTCTGGAGCGTTCTGCTCCAAAAGCGACTAGTGTGGTGGTTCAGAAGTTCGCTTCGTTTTCTCGGCGAGTCCTTTAAGCGAACTTCTGAACCTGAACCACACTAGAATAATAAATTTACTAGCGTCCTTTCGAATCCGAAGTTCGCTATGGAGTGCGCTGCACTATCAGGCGAACTTCGGATTCGGGACACTAGAGATAGATGTACAGGCACCAGGCATTGACCGCGGCCGCAAGGGTCAGGGTCATCACCAGCAGTGTGTTCATCGCGCCCGATTCGCTCTCTCGAGAATCATCGTTTGTCATGGCCTGATTTGAACCATGCACAGCTTGAGAGTCTCGCACATTGTTTTTCACGGACCCCCTTGCCGTTTTTGGCTTTCCGAGTCCGATTCTCTGCCATTCCGGCCCTAGTGTGGTGGTTCAGAAGTTCGCATCCGAGCAAGCCACAGGCCTGTGCGAACTTCGGAATCGGGACACTAGCGTGCGGTGCAGTGTCTGTTGCCTTGCGCCGATTTACCGGCAGAATGCGCGCGCACGTTTTTCAATGCACGACTTCACAGACTGAAGATCTCGCCTCAACGAAAGAGCAAGCAAGCACGATGAACGCCCCAATGACCGTGAAGAGTCTGATGAACGAATTCCCGCCTGCGCAGGACAAGCTGGTCACGCTCGCAAATTGGCGCACACAGCCCTACAATAGCTGGAGTTATCACAACGTCCGCCGCCTGCTGCCGACGGCAAATATTGCAGCATCAAGGAATCCCACGCCGCTGGAATATGCGCCGTCCGAGATCGGACATGTAGCGTTCGACGGCGCGCAAGGCCCCACCACGCTGCGCGAGGCATTGCGCAACACTTACACCAAAGGCTTTGTGGTGCTTCATCGCGGACGCATCGCTGCTGAATGGTATTCGCAAGGCATGGACGCGACGACACCGCACATCGTGTTCTCCGTCAGCAAATCGATCTGCGGCGCACTTGGTGGAATCCTCGCCGACAAGGGACTGCTGAATCCGAACCGTCCAGTCACCGATTACGTGCCGGAAGTGTCAGCGTCCGTTTACGGCGCCTGCACGGTCCGCCACCTGCTCGACATGTCAGTCGGCATTTCGTTCACGGAAGACTACAACGACCCGAACGGCGACGTGGCACGCTATCGCCGCGCGGTGGGATGGGATGTCGTCAAGCCGGGACAGGATTTCATGCCGCTGCGCGCGTTTCTCGCCACGCAGAAGGCGGACGGCAAGAAGCATGGCGAAACGTTTCATTACGTCTCGACCAACACCGACATGCTCGGCTGGGTCTATGAGCGCGCGGCAGGCCGTGCCCTTTCCGACCTGCTCGGCGAATACCTCTGGGCACCGCTGGGCGCCGAGACCGACGCCTACATCACGCTCGATTCGGAAGGTGCGATGCGCGCCGCCGGCGGCATCTGCGTCGGCGTACGCGACCTCGCCCGCTTTGGCGAGATGATCCGGCAGCGCGGCGTCGCGAACGGCCGACAGGTCGTGCCGGGCTGGTGGGTCGACGACATCAATGACAATGGCGATCCTGCAGCTTGGGCACGCGGTGACTTCGCCGAACTGTTCCCAGACGCCGCTTACCGCAGCAAATTCTATCAGATCGACAGAAAGCGTCAGACGCTTGCCTGCGTCGGCATCCACGGCCAGTGGGTCTTTATCGATCCGGTGAGCGAACTCGTGATCGTCCGCGTCGCGTCCGAGCCGGTCCCGCTCGAGGTCGAAAACGTCCGTGCATGGCGGCGAGCGTCCGAGGCGATCGTGCAGCACTTCTCATGAGCTGAAATCGTTAGCTAAAATCATTCATGGCCACCACCCCGGCGTTGATCGTGGTCGCATAGCCGACCCAGATCAGGTACGGCACCAACAGCCACGCCGAGGGGTGGTCCACGCGCGAGCTTGAAAGAATCGTCATCGCGACGGCGATGAGCAGCGCAACGATGATGGCGAGCGCCATACGGATGCCATGCCAGCCAAAGAACACCGGCGACCAAGCGGCGTTGAGCGCGAGCTGCAGGAAGAACCATCCAACCGCGATGAGGCGTGCACGCGATGGCGGCGCCCTGTCCCACAGCCGCCACAGGCTGACGGCCATCAGGATGTAGAGAACAGTCCACACCACCGGAAAGGCGATCGGCGGCGGTGTCCAGGGCGGCTTCACCAGCTCCGCATACCAGTTCGGGATTTCGGGCCGCGTGGCGATCGACTGAAGGATGCCCACACCCAGGCAGAGCATTAGGCAGAGAACCAATCGCCCGGCCGATTTCAATGTCATGCCGCATCCTCTGCTCCACGCAGATCACGAATCTTGCAGCCCAGCACCGCCCCCACAAGGGCGAGAGCGATCGAGTTTGCGAGCACCACGACCCAATCGGGTTTAAGCAGCCCGTACACGACCCAGAGCAAAAGCCCGAGCCACAGCACAATCAGCATATTCAGTGAGATGTCGCCCGTGGCACCGCGCGGCCACGCCTTGTAAAGTTGCGGAATGTAAGCAAGGCTCGTCAGCCCCGCGGCCAACAACCCGATCGACGGCAAGACATATTCTGGCATTGTTCCGTAACAGCCAGATTGAGCCGTGGTTCCGTCCAGACAGCTCGCTCAGCGCGTCAGCTTTTCCATCTCTGGAAACGCGGCATAGGTCGCACCGGTGCAAATGTCGTCGACTTCCTCGATCATACGATCGAGGCGGCCATCAATAAACAACACCGCGCGCTCCTTGGGCGGCGTGTAGGCACCGTCCGTCTTGCGCGTGCTGTAGCGAAGACACGTCACATAGCGCAGCCGTCCGCCCACCTTGCGTTGGACCGGCTCTGCAACGCCTGCATCGCGTACGCCCCGCGGATCGTTGATGTACGTGCGCAGAAACGCCAGCAATTCGGAGCGATAATTGGTCGGATACGGCTGATTCTCGATGCCACGATCGGCAGTGTATGACAGTCCGTCATTTCCACCGGCCCACGCACAACCCGCCAGCGCAGCGGCCAGCAGCAGCAATCCCACCTGCTTACCGTATGTCACCGAATTGCAACTCATTGTGCGGAAGTCCAACGCCTTGGGTTTCTTGGATATTGTGGCATTGACAAGGCATGCTCCGGCAGATTGATTGCAACCACGGCACAGGTGCCAGCGCGAGCTGGCGAATAGGGAATTCGGTGCCGCCGTGCGGCTGTTTGCAACATAACGCAAACGCAACTTCACGGCCATTCCGAAGCTGCCCCCGCAACTGTCAACGGTGAGCCGTTGTCCACAACGCCACTGAGCCGCGGCCATGCGCCGAGGGCTTGGGAAGGCGGACAACGGCGATGATCCGCGAGCCAGGAGACCTGCCTGTACCGGTCATCCTTCCGTCGTACGGGGCGTGCGAAGGAGCGGTGTTCCGCAGCGGTGACTTGACGTAACTGTTGCGGAGGTTCGGCCAATGGCCAGTGTCCTCAGTCATGACGAGAAATCCGGCAGCGTTCGCGAGCCGCATAGTGTCGTGTCTGCGCGTGTTGTCACCGCCTCCGCGATTCCAGGAATCGACGGGGCTACAACGTGACTTTTCTCTCAAGATATCTTTCCACCACAGCGAAGCTTACGCTTCCCTTCGCCGCGTGTGTCGCGAGCGCTATGGCGACGAGCCCTGCCCTTGCGCAGGACGCGAACGCGCTTCCGACGATCGATGTCACATCACCGACGACTGTACCGACGCCCGTGAGCCAGATCGCGAGCTCGATCACGGTGATTACGGCTGCCGACATCGAGCGCGATCAGCGCCGCACTGTTGTCGACGCACTGCAAGCGGTGCCGGGCCTCAACATCGTGCAAAGCGGCGGCCCTGGCGGCCAGACGTCCGTGTTCATTCGCGGGACAAACTCAAATCATACGAAAATCCTGCTAGACGGCATCGACGTCGGCGATGCGAGCAACCCCACCGGGAATTTCGACCTCGGAAACCTGCTGACCGGCGATATCGACCGGATCGAAGTTCTGCGCGGTCCCCAAAGTGGCCTCTACGGCTCCGATGCCATCGGCGGCGTGATCTCGATCACCACGAAGAGTGGAAAAGGCCCGGCAACTGTCAGGGCGCGGGTCGAAGGCGGCAGCTTCGGCACGGTCAACAGCTTCGGCGGCGTCAGTGGTTCACAAGGACCGGTGAGCTACAACTTCAATGTCGAGCAATACCACACCTCAGGTGCACAGGTCACACCTCTCGAGTTGTTGCCTTCCGGCCAGAAGCGTTTCACTAACAACTATGACAACAAGACATTCTCGACCAAGGTCGGTGTCGATGTTTCCGAAAATCTCGCCCTGAACTTCACGGGCCGATACACGGAAGCCCTCCTCGGCTTTACTGGCTCTGATCCAACATTTTCCTTCCCCGCGGATCAGCAAAGCCGCATGGCTTCGACTCAGCTGTTTACCCGCAGCGAAGCTGTCGTGTCAGCGCTGGATGGCCGTTGGAAAAACTATTTCGGCGCTAACTTCAATGTGCAGAGGCGCAACAATTTCGACCCCTACGGGCTCGATTTTACGACCTTCTTGCCGGCTCCCTTCTCAACCAATAACGGCGAGCGCAACAAGTACGACTGGCGCAGCGTCGCCAGTTTCCTACCCGGGCAAACTCTTGTTGCGGGCGCCGAGTATGAAACCGAGCGCTTCAACTCGAGCACCGTCTCGACCAAGGAAAACGGTAACCGCGGCGCTTATGTCGAATTGCAGTCGCAGTTCGCCGATCGCTTCTTTGTGGTAAGCAACGTCCGCATCGACGACAACGATGCGTTTGGCGATCACACGACTTATCGTATCGCGCCAGCCTTCATCGTGCCGGGCACGGAGACGAAACTGAAAGCGAGCTATGGCACAGGTTTCAAGGCCCCGTCCTTGACGCAGCTCTATGACAACACCTTCAACAGCAATAATCCCAATCTGAAGCCGGAAGAAAGCCGCGGTTATGATGTGGGCTTCGAGCAGCCGATCGCCAACGATCGCGTGCGCTTCGGCTCGACCTACTTCAACAATGACATTACAAATTTGATCGTCGCCGACCCCACCGATCCGTTCTTCAAGAACCAGAACATCGGGTCCGCCAAGACATCGGGCTTTGAAAGCTTCGTGGCCGTAACCTTCAATGACCGGTTCAAGGTCCGGTTCGATCACACTTATACCGATGCGGTTGACGCAAGCACAGGTCTGGAACTGGTGCGGCGGCCACGCAACAAGATGAGCTACACGGCGATCTGGACGCCAATCGACGACCTCACATTGTCGGCAACGGCCATCAGCTTCAGCAGCTTCCTCGATGTCCCACGTTTCGGGTTCGGCAATGTGACCACGCCCGGCTATACGATCGTCAATCTGGCGGCGAACTACAAAGTGGCTGACGGCGTCACGGCCTTCGCGCGGATCGACAACCTGCTCAACGAGCAGTACGTCAATCCGGACGGCTTCTTGCGTCCCGGCTTCAGTGTCTTCGGCGGTGTTCGGTTCGCCAGCGCGCCGATCTTCCGTTGATCTCTTCAACAGCTCGGCCTGCGGTCATCGTGAACGATGATCACAGGCCGGTCTTCTTTCCCGAGAGCCGCTTCGATGCGGGGGCGTTGCATAGCGACCCCCCGGGAAATACCCGTTCTAGTGTCCCGTCTCAGAACTTCTTCTTTACGACGACCACATGCTTATGGGCATGATGACGATGGTGATGGATCTTCTTGACGAAGCGCGCCTGCGCGTTGGCAACTGACGGCTTGATCACCACCTTCTTCGTGATCACGCCGTGTCCGGTCTTGATGACGGTCGTCGCCATCGCCGGCGCAGCAAGCATCGAAGCCGCAACCAGAGCGGCGGAAATCGTCTTCAGCATGGTCGTCTCCTGTTCATGTGATCGAGGGCGGGGCCGGTCGAGGTGACCGGGTTTCGATCATGGGAACAGGCTAGCGGCCGTGCGCTGAACTCAACCTGAAGCCGATTGATGGCTGGCGTTCATCTGGATGACATTTTCGTTAGGTGAGCTGGGCGGAATGTTCACGGCACGCAGGTGTTAACAGGCCAGATGGGGTGTACCATCGCTACATAGATCATCAGGAGACTTGGCATGAGCGGTTTGGCGATCAGGCAAATATCCTTGGCGGTTTTTCTCTCAGCCTTTATCGGGCTACCCATACTCGATCAGGCATTCGCTGCAGGCGACGATACGCCCTCACCTCCGTCATCGGACACCAAATCCGACTCGAAAGGCTCGAAGTCGCAAAAACGCGATAAAAGATCATCCGCGGATGATCCGGCATTCATCGCCGGCTATCGCGCGGCCTACGCGACCATCTACGAACAGCACGACTATGCAGCCGCTATTCCGCAGCTCAGGGCACTTGGCCAGGATGACCGGGCCGACGTCGCCAATCTGATCGGCTATTCCTACCGCAAGCTCGGCCAATACGATCAATCCAAGGAATGGTACGAGCGCGCGCTCAAGGCCGATCCGAAACACGTCCGGACGTGGCAGTATTACGGTCTGTGGCAGGTCGAGCAGGGCAACCGCGAACGCGCTGAATATCACTTGAAGAAGATCGAAGAGATCGCGGGCAAGGACAACGAGGACTACCGCAACTTGGCTGCAGCGCTTGCGAGCAGCACGCCCGGCTCCGCTTACTGAGATCTCTCAACCCACACCAGGAGGCGCCCGGCTCTCCGCCGTGGGCGTCTTTTTGGTTAATTTGCGCCTGTCACACTGCAGCCCTTTACTATTTCCGCGTGCAGGGCTGTCCCACAGCCCCCCACAAGCCCTGATGCCGCCTCGACAAGGCCGGGAAACGTCGTATAGACGAAGCCCGCGCCCCATGTTGGGTGTAGAGGACGGCTTGAGGCTGACGGCGACAGATGACCACGCCAAAGAAATATAAGCGGATTGCCTTCGTGGCGGGCCCTGGCGCGGAAGCCCAGCAGGCGCTCGCGCAGCTCAGCGAGAGTTACGGCAACCACGCACCGGATGATGCCGACGTGGTGGTGGCGCTCGGCGGCGACGGTCTGATGCTGCAGACCCTGCACCGCCACATGCGCTCGGGCATTCCGATTTATGGCATGCACCGTGGCACCGTGGGCTTCCTGATGAACGAGTTCAGCCCTCACTCGCTGATCGAGCGGCTGGAGGCTGCGAAGCTCACCGTCATCAATCCGTTGCTGATGCGGGCGACCGACGTGCACGGCAATGTGCATATCCACCACGCCATCAATGAGGTCGCGCTGTTTCGCCAGACCCACCAGGCCGCCCGCTTGCGGATTCTGGTCGACGAGCGCGAGCGCATGGCCGAGCTGATTGCCGACGGAATCCTGCTGGCGACGCCCGCCGGCTCGACCGCCTACAATTTGTCCGCGCAAGGCCCCATTCTGCCGATCAATGCCGCATTGCTGGCCTTGACGCCGATCAGCGCCTTCCGCCCTCGCCGCTGGCGTGGTGCGCTGCTGCCCAACACGGCGTTTGTCGTCTTCGAAGTCCTCGAAAGCGAGAAGCGCCCGGTCGCGGCCGTCGCCGATCACGACGAAGCGCGTGATGTCTGCCGCGTCGAGATCATCGCCGACCGGACGATTTCCATCCGCATGCTGTTTGATCCCGGCCACAGCCTTGAAGAGCGTATCCTGCGCGAACAGTTCGGCTTCTGAAAATTTGCCGGCGATTTGCCGGACCATGGATAACCATTCGTTAACACCGGCATATTACAGTTAACGCAAGGTGCACTCCCTTCTGGGTGCATCATCGGGCCCCTGCATGTTCCGCATCGATTTCAACAAACTCCGTTTCCTTGTCTGCGACGACAATCCGCATATGCGGCGGATCATCCGCACGCTGCTGCATTCGTTCGGCGCACGGGAAGTGTATGAAGCCGAGGACGGCGCGACCGCCCTCGAAATGTTCACTCATTATATCCCGGACATCGTCATCACCGACTGGTCGATGCCGATCTTCGACGGCCTCGAACTGGCGCAGATGATCCGGCAGCCGGAAGGCGCGGGAAATCCCTACGCCCCCATCATTATGCTGACCGGACACTCGGAAAAGCGCCGCGTCATGGTCGCACGCGACGCCGGCGTTACGGAATTCCTGGTCAAGCCGATTTCCGCGAAGAGCTTCTACCAGCGCATTCTGAATTGCGTGGCCAACCCGCGCCCCTTCATCAAGACCAAGAACTACTTTGGTCCGGATCGCCGTCGCAACACCAACACAAATTACATCGGTGTTGAGCGGCGCAATGGTGGCAGGGCTGAAGTTCTTCAGCAGCCATCATTGCTCGATAAAGCGCGCGCCCCCGGCTAGGAAACATTATGGCCCCCAAAAAGCCTTCTGAGATCAACGTCGAGACTTTCAGCGATCATCTTGTCATAACCCAACCGAATCCGCTGCGTGCCATGGTGCACTATGTGGAAGAAAAGGATTTCGACGATCCGGTCGCGCGTGCCGAGCAGGCGCTTGCCGATCTCTCCGGCGAATTCAAGGAATGGATGCGCGTCGAATGCGACCGTCTCCATGCTGCCCACGCCGCCATCAAGCGTGACGGCGTAAACAAGGAGCGGCAGGACGAAATGTTCCGCGCCGCCCACGATATCAAGGGTCACTCCGCGACTTTCGGTTATCCGACGGCGGCAGCCGCTGCCGAGAGCCTGACCCGGTTGATCGAACACGCGCCGGATCTTGCAAAAGTCCCCGAAGAGATCATTACCCATCATATCAACGCTATCCTGGCAATCTTCCGCGAGCAGAAGCGCCGCGATGAGAGCAAGGCGGAAACGGCGGACGAACTCAGCAAGCGTCTGCGCGCGGTTGCCGATGAATATCTCGTCGCCGTCAACCAGGATCGCCCCGAACATCTTGAAGCCGTGCTGGCTCCGAGCATCGCGCCGACCGAGTAACAGCAGACTTCAAGTAAGAGACAAGCAAACCGCCCGCGCCGTGATTGGCCCGGGCGGTTTTGTTTTGCGCGTCAGCGCGTTTTCGAGCGAAGTGGCTTACCGGTTCGCGTGAAGAAAATGCGTCAAAACAAAAATTGAGAGCAGCCCGCGAATATTGGACCACTCCTAACCCGAAACGAAAAATGCCCGAGTTGAGCCCGGGCATTTGCGTCAAGAACAGATCTCAAAAAGCTTAGGCCGCGATCAGTTCGACGTCATACGCATTGAACCGGCCCTCACGCTTGATGGCATCGACAGTTGCATGCGCGTCCAGCATGTTGACGAAATCATCCGCCAGCATCTCGTCGCAGAACATCCGCGCTTCATCTCTCGCCGATTCTGTCGCGAAGCGCCGGAGCATGATCAGCAGTGGTTCGGTCTCCGGCGTGGGCGTGGTCTCGCATTGCGTCAGCACACGTTCGACCATGCGCCGCCGCAGCCGCGTCGCGCCGTTGACGGTGCCGATGTAGCCGACCTCATGGCTGGCCTCGAGGGCAACACGGAATGCCGCAAAGGTCGATTTCGGCAATTGTGCCTTGGCAAGCAGTGCGTTCAGGCTTGCGCCGCCACGATCGTAAACCAGCGCTGCGACGCGGCTACGCGGCAGGCTGGACAATTGCACCAACGCTTCTTGGAACAGCTCGAAATTGCCGGATAGCAGCGCTCGCAGGATCAGAGCTGCATTGAGCTGACCGGCGGCACGCAGGTGGCTGACCAGTGCGACCAGCTCCGGGCCGCGCCTATGCGAGGCGATGTTGATGGTCGACCGTTCCAGCGCTTCGCCAGTGACGCGCCGGGCGCGATCGGCGCTCATCCAGTCACGCGCGGTGACGAAATGCGCCAGCGTGTTGGAGAGCTTCTCAGCGAGGATCAACCGGAGCTTCACCGGAAGATCGGGCAACGGCAGAAGCGACTCGCGAATCGCCGCGAAATGCCCATGACGTTCGACAATGCGTTCGAGCGAAAACGCGGCAAGCTCCGCACGCGGATTTTCGATCAGTTCGAGCGCCGACGACGGGCTGCCGACTTCCGCGATTGCAGCGCAGACCGACGGCGGAAGGTCGATGCGGCGTGCAATGGCGCATTGAATTTCACAATTGCCGGTCGCGACGATGTCGACAAGGTCGGCATCGAACAGCAGCGGAGAATGTTCGAGGATCGGCAGCGCGACGGACGGCTGGTCCACCGCGAGGGCCGCGACAATCGCCGGCGGCGCATCCGCCGAGCGGGCGAAAACTTCCGCCATTGCTTTGCGGACCAGCGGCGATGCATCGTCGAGAAGCATCAACAATGCGCCTTCGGCAGCAGCACGATCATCATCCGATAAATCGGAAATCAACCAAGCCCGGGCCAATGCCCGTGTCGCCTCTGCGCGCTCCCCCGCGGGAGCAGTACGAACCCAACTAATAAACTGCCGAACAATCATGAGTACGGGCTTACGCAACCTGCAAGGCATCGGGGCTCGATGCCAACTGTCAGGAAATGTAAACCATGACACTTAATAAACGGTTCACCATAAACGGCTGTGATGATTGATGTTTTGTTAACCGCTAGCGTGTGGCTCAGTAGTTCGCATCCGAGCAAACCGCAAGCCCGTGCGAACTTCTGAATCATACCAGCGCGCGGGCGGATCAGTGGTGAAGCGCGGTCCAGAGCATCGACAGGCCCGCCACCAGCATCATCCCTTCCATCATAAGACGGAAGGATTCGGCATCGAGCCGCATCACGAAACGCTTGGCGATGAACGCGCCTGCCATCAGCGATGATCCGGCGATCAAGCCTTTCAATGCAGTTGCAGGCGGCATTGCATCGAAGCGCTGAAACGTCAGCGCCTTGCTGATGTAGAGCGCGAGCGAGCCGGCTGCTTCCGTGCCAAGCAGCGCGCCTTTGATCAGACCAAACGACATGAAGATTGGAACCGTAATCGGACCGGTCGAGGCCACGATGCCTGTGACATATCCCACGATCGCGCCGACGATGGCGAGGTGCCAAAGCGACAGCGTGAACTCACGCGCAACGAACCAACGCCGCAGCGGGATCGCGGCAATGAGAAAGACGCCAATGGCGGCATCGACCACGTGCGAAGGCAACGCCAGCAACGTTCGCGCGCCAAGCGCCGCGGCCGGAGCACCGGTCACGACATAAGCGAGAGCGGCACGCCAATCGACCTCGCGCCACCACGCCAGAATGCGCGATAAGTTCGCCATGATGGAAGCAACCGCCATGATCGGCACAGCTTCCTTCGGCCCGAACTCGTAGACGAGAACAGGCAACAGCATGATCGAGGAACCGGTGCCGATGATGCCGCTGATCACACCGGCAACAAGTCCTACGGCAAGCACGAACGCGAAGCTCAAGAGCAGCCTCCGGCTTTTTGCAGGAGATGTGCGCGACTGCGCCTTCCCACTATAAAGCAAGGATAGGCGTTTCAGATGCGCTCGGGAAATCCCCGCCTACCATATGCGGGAATGACCCACAGGCTGCGAGGAAAATCAGCCGCTATAACGTCCGGTCGGATCGCTGAAGAGACCGATGCCACGCGGTCCGTCGCCGGGAGGCGGATCGTTCGGCGCTCCCGCATTGCTGGCGGTCGATTTGTTACCCCATAATTCGCGGACAGTGTTCGATACCGGTTCGGGCCGCGTGCCCGCTTGAAACAGCGAGCGGAACGTCGGCGAAATCGGCGTCTGCAGCTCTTCAAGCTGAGGTGAAGCCGCCGCCGCACGGACTTGCGGAAAATTCGCGAGAAACGCAGCATTGTCGGGCACATTCGACATCCGCGATTGCCCCGGCACCTCACCTGCCGACGCCATTGCCATCCGTGTCGTCTGCGAACTCGCCGCGCTATCATAACGAGTGGTCAGCACCGAGTAGACCTGCGAGACGCTTCGCGCGCTGCCATCGCGATTGTAGAAGATCGAACGGTTTGCGGCCGCGGCATTGGGAAACATTGCAGGCGCCGACGCGTAAGGATTGTCCTGCGCGCTCGTGATGAGCTTTGACGCGCCACCGACGCCCATGAAGTGCGCCATATAGAGTTCGCCATCAGTCGGCCGCCGACCGATCGCGCCGGTGAGCTTGAAGCTGTTGGATTGCGTCAGCACGCCCGCCATCGCGGCATTGGCCGCAGGATCATCGCGCAGTTTCAGGATTTCGACGCGGGCAGCCGGATCGCTGACCGAATAGGTGCCGGACGGCGATTTCGTAATGGCGTCGGCATATTTGCCGAACCCGAATGCAGCGCCCGCCTCCTTGACGGTGCCGAGCCAGGTCTGCTCGATGAATTGGTAAAGCCCGCGCGCCGACGATGTCGACGCCTGAGCGGTCGGGTCGAGATTGGACTCCATCTTCGCCGCCGAGACGAGATATTCGAAGCTCGCGCCCGTCGCGCTTGCGGCGCTCTTGATGGTGTTCGCGATCTTGGTGCGCGCAGCATCAAGACCCGCCGTGATGACAGATGGTTCGATTGACATTATTTGGTTGCCCGCTCCCCAGGAACCTTGGCGGCAACCTGCCTCAATTATGGTTAACGGGAGGTAAACGCGGCGCCGGAGCACCTCCGGCGCAGGCGAGAAAAGTCCCTTTGAGAGCTAGTGTCCCCGGATAATCCGCAACAACTGCGCGGCGTGATCATTGGCGGGCCCAATATTGTTGATGACGACATCGGGCTCGGCAGCAACAACCGCACGCCGGACCCGCCCTTCGACCTGCCCGTCGCTGGCGCGACCGCGGTCGGCGATACGCTGCGCCAGAATGTCCGGCGGCGCGGTAATCGAGACCACCGTCACGTTGGCATAGGACCGGCGTGCGAGTTCGACGATGGTCCGCGAGACATTGACCACCACCACCCGTCCGCCACGGACATCATCGATAATCGAACGCGGCACACCGTAGCGCAGGCCATGTGCCTCCCACTGGAAGGCGAATTCGCCGTGCGCGAGCATCTGCCCGAACATTATCGGGCTGACGGCAGCATTGTTCTCAGAAAAAGACGCTTCGCGCGTCACCACGCGCTGTGGAAACACGACGCCGGGATCGTCCGCGCATGCCGCCTGCGCGAGCCCGATGAGCGTATCCTTGCCGGCGCCGCTCGGGCCGACCACGAGAATAAGGCGACCAGGGCCGATCAGGCCGGTGCGATGATCTGAAAGTGTGGCTGTATCGATCATGCGACGCGCTTCCCTTCACGCCAGACGCTGCGCACCACGGGAAGATCCTTAGCCATATGCACGCGGATTATGTCGGCGCGCTTGCCCGCAACGATCTCTCCTCTGTCACTCAATCCGACGGCTTCCGCCGCTGTCTTGGTCACAGTCCGTACCGCTGCGGCAAGATCGATCACCGGAGCATGTTTCGGCAGTTGCATCGCTGCCATCAGCAGGCTCGAGGGAACGTAGTCGGACGACATTATGTCGAGCAATCCTTCGCGAGCGAGATCGACCGCTGCGACGTTGCCGGAGTGCGATCCACCGCGTACGACGTTCGGCGCGCCCATCAGCACGCGAATGCCCGCCTGATGCAGCCCGCGTGCGGCTTCCATGGTGGTCGGGAATTCAGCCACCGACACACGATCGCGGATCGCGTCGCTGACGTTCTCCTCCGTCGTGTCGTCGTGGCTGGCGAGCGGGACGTTGTGGCTATGCGCCAATGCAACGATCTCACGCATGTTCTTGGCCGCGTATTTCTTCTGGTACGCCACACGCTGCGCGAACATCACGTCGAGTTGCGCATCGGTGAGCCCGCCGCTCTTGCCGCGATAATAATCGCGCAGCTTGCCTTCATCGCGGAATTGCCGCTGTCCTGGCGTGTGATCCATCAGCGACATCAGCCGAATATCCGGACGCTCGATCAATTCCTTGGCCTCTTCGACGACGCGCGGCGTCGGAATTTCACAACGCAAATGCAGAAAATGATCGGCGCGCAACAGATTGGCGTCCCGCGCGTCACTAATGGCTTTCGCCAGGACGTTCGCCTGGCCGTCGACGCCCTCGACGCCTTCCTCGCTCCAGAGACGCAGTGAATCGAGAACCGTCGTGATGCCGCTGGTGGCGAGTTGGCCATCGTAAGAAACGACCGCGGCGACAGGGTCCCAGTAGACCTTGGGGCGCGGCACGTAATGGGCTTCGAGATGATCCGTGTGCATCTCGATCAGGCCCGGCATCACGAGATCGCCGCCGATGTCCTCGCCGCGCTCGGGCGCATCGCCCTCACCGACCTCCGCAATCGCGCCGCCCGCGATCGCTACCCAGCCGCGCTCGATGACGCGGTCGTGCAGCACCACGCGGGCGTTGCTGAGAATTGTTTCGTTTCGTCCGGTATTCATGTCTCCCCCCCTTCACGCTGCCGCCGCGAACGACGTCACGTCGACAATTCGATCCGCGATCAGATTGCGCACTTCGTCATCGTGCACGATCGCCACCATGGCGACGCCGCGGGCTTTCTTTTCTCCAACCAGATCGACGACGATCTGGCGGTTGGTGGCATCGAGCGAGGCCGTCGGCTCATCCAGCAGCAGGATCGGCATGTCCGAGATGAAGCCGCGCGCGATGTTGACGCGTTGCTGCTCGCCGCCCGAAAAGGTTGAAGGCGGCAACGTCCAGAGCCGCTCGGCAATATTGAGGCGGCGCAGCAGTGCGCCTGCACGGACTTTGGCGTCGTCACGCGCAACGCCGTTCGCGATCAGAGGCTCCGCCACCACATCGATGGTCGCCACGCGCGGCACGGCGCGCAGGAACTGGCTGACATAGCCGATGGTATGTCGGCGGACGCGCAGGATTTCGCGCGGCTCCGCGCTGGCGATGTCGATCACATTGCCACCGTGACGCACGGCAATGCGCCCCTGATCACAGCGGTAATTGCCGAAGATCATCTTCAGGATCGACGACTTGCCCGCGCCCGAAGGGCCGGCCAGCACGACGCATTCGCCGGCATTCACATGCATCGAGACGCCGGAGATTACCGGCAACCGCACGCCGTTCTGCAGGTGCATGGTGAAGGTCTTGGCCGCGCCGGAAATTTCGATCATTGGAGACATCTTTACCTCACGCCGGCAGGATCGAGGAAACGAGAAGCTGGGTATAAGGCTCGTGCGGATCGTCGAGCACCTGATCGGTCAGACCGGTCTCGATCACCTCGCCGCCCTTCATCACCATCACCCGGTGCGACAGCAGCCGCGCCACCGCGAGATCATGCGTCACGATCACGACCGCAAGACCAAGCTCATTGACCAGTCCGCGCACCAGATCGAGCAAGCGCGCCTGCACCGACACATCGAGGCCGCCGGTCGGCTCATCCATAAACACCAGACGCGGCTCGGTGACGAGATTGCGTGCAATCTGCAGCCGCTGCCGCATGCCGCCGGAATAGGTGTTCGGCGCGTCGTCGATGCGGACGGTAGGAATCTCCACCCGCTCCAACCATGACGATGCGGTGTCCCGAATGTTGCCGTAGTGATTCCAGCCGACCGCCATCAGCCGTTCGCCGACATTGGCACCGGCCGATACCGCCATGCGCAGGCCCATGGCCGGGTCCTGATGCACATAGCCCCAGTCAGTGCGGAACAGGAAGCGCCGTTCGGCTTCGCCAAGCGTTGCAAGGTCGCGCGCGACACCATCGCGCATGCGATAGAGCACCCGCCCATTGGTCGGCTGCAGTTGCGTCGAAAGCATCTGCAACAGCGTCGACTTACCCGAACCGGACTCGCCGACGATGGCCAGCACTTCACCGGGATACAGCTCGAACGACACGTCACGGCAGCCGAGGTTGCGGCCATAGGACTTGCTGAGGTTGTCGCAAATGAGCAGTGGCTGATCGTCGTCCCGCATCATGTCACCTGATGATCGGCACCGAAGCCAGTGCCCTGATGGCCGTCCGCGCGGCGCGTTTCGCAATAATCCGTGTCGGAACAGACGAACATCCGCCCGCCTTTGTCATCGACCACGACTTCATCGAGATAGGATTCAGTCGATCCGCAGAGCGCACATGGAGCGCTGAACCGATAGGTCTCGAACGGATGGTCCTCGAAATCCAGCGACCGCACCTTGGTATGAGGCGGGATTGCATAGATCCGCTTCTCGCGGCCGGCACCGAACAATTGCAGCGCGGCGCAGTCGTCCATCTTCGGATTGTCGAATTTCGGCGTCGGCGACGGGTCCATCACGTAGCGGTCGTCGACCTTCACCGGATAGGCGTATGTCGTCGCGATGTGGCCATGGCGCGCGATGTCCTCGTAGAGTTTCACATGCATCAGCCCGTACTCGGCGAGTGCATGCATGCGGCGCGTCTCGGTCTCGCGCGGCTCCAGAAAGCGCAGCGGCTCGGGGATCGGCACCTGATAGACCAGCACCTGATCGTCGGTCAGGGTCGTCTCGGGAATACGATGCCGCGTCTGGATTACGGTGGCATCCGACGTCACGGTTGTCGTCGCAACACCCGCAGTCTTCTCGAAGAACTTGCGGATCGAGATCGCATTGGTGGTGTCGTCGGAGCCCTGATCGATCACCTTGAGAGTGTCATCCGCTCCAAGAATAGCCGCCGTCACCTGCACGCCGCCGGTGCCCCAGCCATAGGGCATCGGCATTTCGCGGCTGGCGAACGGCACCTGATAACCGGGGATCGCGATCGCCTTCAGGATCGCGCGGCGGATCATTCGCTTGGTCTGCTCGTCGAGATAAGCGAAGTTGTAAACCGGCGCGTTCATTCCGCGGCCTCCGCAAGGTTATTGTCACTGTCTTTCGCTGCCTCGAATTCCTTGCGCAGCTTCCGCAGCAGCCCGAGTTCGGACTGGAAGTCCACGTAGTGTGGCAACTTGAGATGTTCGACGAAGCCAGTCGCCTGCACGTTGTCGGAATGCGACATGACGAATTCCTCGTCCTGCGTCGGCGCACGTACGTCTTCGCCCAGTTCGCGCGCACGCAGCGAGCGATCCACCAGCGCCATCGACATGGTCTTGCGCTCGCTCTGCCCGAAGGCGAGACCGTAACCGCGGGTGAAGCATGGGGCTTCCGTGGCCGATCCCTTGAACTGGTTCACCATTTGGCATTCGGTCAATTCGATTGAGCCAAGCGGCACGGCGAAGCCGACTTCTTCAGCAAAGAACTCCACCTCGACATCGCCGAAGCGAATTTCACCGGCGAACGGATGGTTGCGGCCGTAACCACGCTGCGTCGCATAGCCGAGCGCTAGCAGGAAACCTTCGTCGCCCCGTGCGAGATTTTGCAAGCGCAGGTCGCGATCCGCCGGAAAGCTCAGCGGTTCGCGGGTCAGGTCACCCACTGGTTGATCCGAATTCCCTTTCGGTGAGGATTCAATCAGGCCATCCGCACCAAGAATATCGGTGACGCGTGGCATCGGCTCGTTGCTCGGCGCGCCTTGCGCTGGTTCGGCAACAGCCTCGCCTGCCGCGAGCGCCGGATCGAGCAGACGATGCGTATAATCGAACGTCGGGCCAAGGATCTGTCCGCCCGGAATATCCTTGAACGTGGACGATACGCGGCGACGCACCTGCATCTCGGCGGTGTCGAGCGGATCGGTCACTCCAAAACGCGGCAGCGTGGCGCGGAATGCGCGCAGCAGGAAGATCGCCTCGATCATGTCGCCCCGCGCCTGCTTGATCGCGAGCGCCGCCAGTTCGCGGTCATAGAGCGAACCTTCGGTCATCACGCGATCGACCGCGAGGGTGAGTTGCTCGGAAATCTGCGACAGTGACAGATCCGGCACCGTCGGATCGCCGCGGCGCTCATGCGCCATCAGCCTGTGCGCATTCTCGATGGCGCGTTCGCCGCCTTTGACTGCAACGTACATAGCTCACACCTCCTTCGCGGCAACGTGCGCACTGCGCGGCAACGCGACGAGATCGTTACCGCTGACCAGCAACAGATCGACTCCGAGCGGAAACAGCGCGCGATTGCTCTGCATGCGCGCGACGAAATCCTGCGGCAGCGCGCCTGCTCGCAAGCTCGACGTGCCTTGAATGCCCGGCCCACTTAGCGCGATCGGATCACCTGCAGTGAGCGTCTCCACCTGAACAACGAGCGTCGTCGAACGATCCGGATATTCCGGCGTGCCGGGCGCGAACGTTTCGAAATCCGGCAGTGCCGAGCCTTTCGCGATCAACGCGAAGGCGGCTTGTGAGGCATCAGCAGTCAGCGGCGCTCCGGTCTGGAAGCGTAGCCACGACGCCATATCCATCTCGCCTGCAAAATCCCGATCGAGCCAGATTGGCGTGTCGTGGTCGAACAGCGCCAGCGCTACCGCGGCAGTTGCCGGCATCATCATCGACGGAGCCTTGACCGCTTCCGCAATCGTGTGAATCGATCCCGGCCGTGCCATGGCGTTCATCACGCCGCGGAACACCGCCTGCGATGACTGCACCGGATTTGCGAAACCTGTACCTAAACCGGACTGAAGAGTGGCAATTGTCATGATCTCAGCCCTCGCCTCGCACCAGTGTGTAGAAATCGACCCGTGTGGCTGCCGTCTCAGCATCCTGCTGTGCGCGAACCTTCTCCAATTCCTGACGCAGCGGCGCCACGACCTTCTCTTGAATGCGATCCTTAAAAGCATCGTTCTGGATCAACGCATCACATAGCGCAATCAACCGTGCCTTCTCGCCATCGCGACCCAGCACATAGCCGAAGCCGACTTCGCCGGAGGACAGGCGCACCGCCGCGCGCGACACTGATGCCTCGCCAAGGTTGAACGGCGCACCGTCCCCCCCGATCCGGCCGCGGACCATGACGAGACCATTCTCCGGCTGCCGCAGCGCTTCGTGCGGCGGAACATCGACCTCTCCCAGACACGCGGCGATCCGCTCGGTAGGCATATGCGCTAGCACGGCCATCGCCTGCTGACGGCTGTTCTGCTGCGGAGTGGTTTCGGGTCGGGTCATGATGTCCAGCTTGCTGATTCCAAGTTGTCTATGTTAATAGACAACTTCGTAGCGCAGCGCTATGACAATCTGGTGACGACGGCATGACTTTCGGTATGTTGGGACTCTCACTTCGCGAAGGATCGTCGCATCTATGAGTCTGACTGAACCGAGTACGGGCGTTGCGCTGTGGCGGCGCGTGGCGGATTCCATTGAGCAATCGATTGCCGATGGAACCTATCCGCGCGACTCAAAACTGCCGGGCGAAACCGAAATCGCGGAACTCCATCGCGTTAACCGGCACACTGTGCGCCGTGCGTTGGCTGCGCTTGCCGAGCGCGGCCTGGTGCGCGCCGAACGCGGCAGTGGCACTTATGTCGAAGCGCCGCGCATCGCCTATCCGCTGCGCTCACGAACTCGCTTTTCTGAAATCGTCAGCGCGGGCGGGCATGAAGCGAATGGGAAGCTACTACATGCATCGATCGAAGATGCGCCGCAGGATCTCGCCAAACACCTTGGCCTCAAGGCTGGTGCGCCATTGCTGCGGATCGATGCATTGCGCACAGCAGATCGGATGCCGATTTGCGTCGGCTCCACGTGGCTCAATGCGGACCGCTTTCCTGACGGCGGCAAGATCTATGGAAAACTGCAGTCCATCACCAAGCTGCTGGCGCACTTCGGCATCCGTGACTATCGCCGCGAGTGGACCAACATCACCGCCGCGATTGCCGACGCCGCCGACGCCGCGCGTCTCGATCTCGAGCTCGGCCGCCCAGTACTCGTCGTTGAAAAGCTCGATGTGGATATCAACGGCAAGCCGCTGATCATATCGCGTTCGCGTTTCGCAGCCGAACG